>LCJU01000001.1:0-4214 GCA_000994815.1 candidate division WWE3 bacterium GW2011_GWC2_44_9
GTGACTAAAACCGGCAGCCCACAGGCAAGATAGGTTTTTAGCTTTGCCGGATCCGAGAAGTATGTAAAGCTTATGTTTCCCTTTGCATCGTGCTCGTCATACAAGGCCACTGCCACAGCAGACTTTGATACCATCACCTCAATATCTGTGTGGTCTTTAACGTGGCCGGTAAAAGTAACGTGTTTAGTAACTCCCAACTTATCCGCTTGGCTTTTCAGACTATCCAAAAAGTTGCCCCCGCCAATGACAAGCAGGTTAAAATCCGGAATTTTTTCAATAATACTCGGCACGGCGTCCAAGATATGCTGAACCCCTTGTTTTTCGGTAATGTGCCCCATAAAGACTAGAGTGTGCTTGTCCAGCCAAACCCCCACCGGTACCACTTTTTGGTGACCGCCAGAGAACTTAAAGTACTCCTTTCTACCCACCTCCATCCGCGGCGACAGGTTCCATGTTTCATCACAGTAAGTTACGCACACTTGATCGATTTTGTGATAAATAGTATTAAGCATTTTGTTCTGAAATCTTTTTGGGTTGTAGTCAATCACATAGTAGACAGTCTTTGTCACTCTTCCGAGAAGTTTCAGCACCAGCCCCGATAGGGCATTGAGGTTGTCGCTCCCCACGTACAAGTCCCACTTGTCTCCTGTTCTCATAACATATGCCACGTTGAGTATAATATCTTTGACGTATGCCAAAACCTCCGGAATTTTCTTTATCCTACCGTGTGTTTCCCGCTTTTTGTCCCCCTGGATATATAGTTCATAACCAGAGCCCTGAAGCTTGGGGTCATAAAAGAGCGGGTGACCAATAAAGAGCACCTTGCCGCATCGGTTATTTACTAGATAGTCCTTTAAATCCTGCGCTGGGCCTGTGGTATAAACATGGGTTGCAATAACGACTTTTTTAGTTGCCAGCATGTTTGTTAAGGACAAAGCTTAGTCCAACCAAAAACCTTAGAACATACATGCCAAAGGCCATATCGGGGTGGGCAATTAGCTTTTTCCACTTTCCGTTCTCAAGAAAAACCCCAAAAAATCGGTAGGGCATACCAAGCTGCTTTACTATATCCGGGTCGCTTTTACCCCACTTGGCTATATAGCCATCAAAGCTTTTAGCATAATAACCTTTTTTCGTAATGTATTTCTTTAAGTTAAATTCCGACTCATTGTGAAAGATAACGTTGCCACAGTCTGCCGGGTTCACCCCTTTAGTACTCACAAATTCCGTTAATGGCCAACCGGTGTAGGCAGTGCCGGTTGTGTTTTTATTCAGCATCCCAATGGCGCCAAGTTGCTTGAGTTTTTTATCCAAATCCCAGTCCTCCGGGCCGCTCATGCTATCATCAAAACCGCCAACCTTTGTTAAGCTTTCCTTTTTAAAAAACCTGGCCCCGTCAATCGCTGTTCCGTCATAAAAACTCCTCTCAAACCGCCTGACTTTGCTAAAGTATTTCTTGCCCAGCACAGTTTCACTTATGTGCAGTGCCACAGTGTTTGGTTTGGTGATGTTTGCTACACAAGCCTCAATGATACCGGGGGCAAGGATCATGTCCGCATCCAGATACAAAAGATACTCGCCAGTAGACTTGTCCAACAGCCCATAGTTTCTTTGCGCCGACCTTTCCGGGCCTCTGGCAAAGACTTTATCGGTGTATTTTAGAGCCAGCTCCTGTGTTTTATCAGTTGACTTGTTGTCTACAACAATAATTTCAATTTTGGCTTTTGGGTACGACTGCCCGAGAATAGATTTAATACACGTTTCAATGTTTTTTTCTTCGTTTTTGGTAGTTATTACTACACTTACAAGCGGTAGATTATCGGTCATTATTTTGTCAGATGCTTAAGCATGCTTCTTCCGGCGTCAACCCAAAACTTTGGTGACAGCATACTTACTTTAGTCTGGTTTTTGTCAAAGTCCAATAAGTGGCCTAAAAGCTTTTTTGCAGCGGTGGTGAAAAACTTAATGTCATCAAGTTTTCGTATTGACAGCACCTTTCTAACAATAAACTGCGGGGTAAAAAATGATGAGTACAGCTCTTGAGTCATTTCATACAATTTTTCCTCTGGGAAGGGCACTTTCATCACCGGTTTGCGCATGTCGAATTCCTCGTAATCATTGGGATCTACCGTTAGCCAGTTTTTTTCAATGCACTCTCTATACAGTGGAGTTCCCGGGTAGGGGATAACAATTGTGGCCTGCATCGTATCAACGCAGCCCTTTTTAAACAGCGACTTGGAAAGTGCTATCGTTTTTCTTGCCATTTCTTCCGTTTCCCACGGGTAGCCCAGCATTATAGTTAAGTGCGGTTCCAACCCGGCCTTCTTTGCCATTCTTACGCCTTCTTCTATCTGTTCGACTTTTAGGCCTTTATCTAGTTTGTCTAAAGTTTCCTGATTGCCGCTTTCCATCCCGTACAAAATAAACCGGAAATTGGCTTTGCCCATTAAGTCGTAATACTCTTGATTAAGGGCGTTTAAGCGCATGTTACAGCTAAAAACTACTTTTTTGTTGTAGCCCGACTCTATTAGCAAGTTGCAGACATCGTCAAATATTTCTTTTACCTTGTAGTTGTCTACAACGTGTTTTACCTCGGCAAAGAGTCGCTCCGGTGAAAATCTTCTATAGGTTGACTGGGGGTTTAAGGTGTGGTCCCACACGCAGAAAGTGCAACGGCCCCACCAGCAATCCCTGCCTGAATACATGTACGTGCCGGGGGAGTATTTGTAATTGCCGTTTTCGTAGGCATACAGCTCCCAGTGTGTAAGGTCCCTGTCAACAAACGGCAGTTCATCCAGGTTGTGTTTTTGAACCAGCGGGCCGGAAAATACGTACGCTTTTGAGCCGTACCTAGTTTGACTTTTATGTCTTTGTTCCGCAGCCATATTCCGCCCGGGAGTTCTGCGCCTTTGGTTAACGAGTTTAATAAGTCTGTAAGCATAAAGTCGTAATCGCCGCCGGTAATAATATAGTCAACCTTGCAACCATCCATGCTTTCTTTTGGATAAAACGACATGTGGTCGCCCACCAAGACGACAGAGGTATTGGGGAGGTTTGCCTTAATTTCGTTGATTATCTTCCAGTGTTTTTTCACAACCGGAGATTTAGTTTCCAGCAGCAGCAAGTCCGGCGCCTCCTGCATAAGCTCCGAAAGCCATATGGAATAGGTTTTCTTCTCGGCTATGCCGTCCATCCACACCACCTCGTAGCCGTTTTGTTTGGCAAGGCTTGCCGCATAAGCCGGAACCATAGGATAGATATACGTTGGCGAGTTAAAGTACTGAAATTGCCTGTTTTGCGAGAGAAGCGGCGTGCCTTTGTTTGTATCAATTGGCGGGTAGCCGATAACTACTTTCATGTTTTACCAATTTACCTGTTTTCTGGCTTTTTGTCCATTTATGTGAGCAGTATATAAGCATAAAGAGACAGCAAACCCGCCAAAAAGGCTGTTAGTTCAAAGGCCAATGTGGGTGTGGGTTTAAAGTACAGGTTCCTGAACCAGTTATCGTCCCCATATTTAAGGGCTTTTTCATTGAACTCTTGTGTCTTCCAGCGTGCAATAAGCTTGTTCCAGGCAAAGGAGTTATCTTCCCGATTGGCTAAAAGTTTGTATTGATCCGTTGACACTGGCCAAAACCATTTTAGTCCCCAGCCGCTTCCAAAACTATCTAGCAAAAAATGTGTGAATATGTTTACAAAAAAGATAACTGCCCAACTACTGCCTAACACGAAGTAAAGAATTGTTGTGGTGACTAGATAGAGGATAGGGTAGTGGGTCAAACCTCTGTGTGATCCGTGCTCTCTGCCTCCAAGCCTGCCCCGTTGGAGCAGCTCCACGGGTACGTCCGTATCCGGAAGGTAACTAAGCACAATGTTTAGCAATACAAAGACTGGTGTTATCTGGATATGAAATACATGCGAAAACAGTGCAGAGTAGAAAAAGCCCATGCCTAAGTGACTTATCACCCAGTAAGTATAGCAGTTTTAGGATGTTATCCGCCGATGTAGTTCCGAGTTTTGCTATCAACCGAGCGGAGCTTTAGTTTAGGTTTGGCTATAATGCCGACTATGAAATTTACGCCGTACACAATGTGGGTTAAGAAAATACCCGCGCCAACATGCAGGGCCATTTTTAAACTTCGCTCTGCTAGTAAAACTTTAACCATTTCAACCGCAAGTAGACATAAATACCCAAGCAGACAGAAAAAATACAC
>LCJU01000001.1:4233-36148 GCA_000994815.1 candidate division WWE3 bacterium GW2011_GWC2_44_9
CCAAGGGTAAAAATAGAGGGCGCAAAGTAACTTGGTAGTCGTGAGGTTTCCGGGAATATCCGAGCGAATTGCCCGCGATGCCTCCCGTACCGGGAAATCTGTTTTAAGTATGGTATAAAAACATTTCTTCTGTGGTGGTAGACGATGGGTCGGGGGTCGTAGCCAAAAGGCCTGCCATAGGCTTTCACCAGATCCAAGCACAGTTTAGTGTCTTCGCCAGGCCAGAACTCTATGGAATAGCCGCCTACTTTGGCAAAGGCTTCCTTACGGACGAATAAATTAACAGATGGGTAGTCAGCAACCGCCCTGCGTGCTTCTGGTCTATGTCTATACCTTGTTCCGGCGCTGGCTAAAGTTGATTCCAGTATCTTGCCTGCGCATTTTTCCAGAAAGCTGGCGGTGGGGGGAGTTACGGCTGGGCCACCGAGAGCAAAAACACTGGCGTCTGAAAAGAGCTTGGCAGCTTCATCCAGCCAATTGGTTGCGGGGTAAGCATCATCGTCCAAAAAAGCTAAAACCTCTCCAATGGCCGCCTTTGCCGCAAAGTTCCGTTTTTCGCCGGGGCCCACCTTGCCTGAAACAAGGAGCTTAACTTTGGCATCAGCAAAACTGTTGGCTTCGACTTCATCCGTTACTATCAGCACCTCAAAGTCTTTATAAGTTAGGGCCTTTATGTGGTCAACACTTTCTTGCACAAAACTATTTAGGGCTCTAATTGGGATAATGATCGAAAATTTCATACCGCTAGCCTAACTCTCCTGTATTAACGCGCATATCTAGGTCTTTATCGTAAATCCACTTTCTTTTGCTTGCATCGTTATAGTATCCAAGAATGTTAAGTCGGTAGAAGATAGCTAATGTGTCAATAACCATCTTTTGAATGCCCTTGTCGAATAGCGGAAAAAGCGAAAAGCTGGAATTGCCCTCGTCCAGGTTAATTTTAACCGGAGCCTCATATATCCTGTCAAACCCGAGTTTTTTTGCCACCGCAAGTATCTCAACATCCAGAGCGAATTGTTTAACAAGAAGCCTGGGGAGAACTTTTTCCATCACATTTCGTTTGAACACTTTAAGTCCGGTTTGTGTGTCCTTAAGCTTTAGTCCAAAAAGTATTCGTACGAGTAGATGATAAATACAGCTGTATAGCTGCCTAATGACATGATAGTTTATTTGTGAGGCGGGGTGCTTTTTACTGCCGACTATTATGTCGGCGTCGTACCACTCCATGTGTTCAAGTAGCATGGAGATACCATTTGGGTCTATGTCCATACCCGCGTCGATGAAAGATATGTACTCGCCCGACGCTCTGGCCATACCGTACCTAATGGCGTAGCCCTTACCTTTGTTATGCTCGTAGCCGTATATTTTAATATGTGGGTCCTTTAGTTTTTTTGCTTCCTCAAACGAGTTATCTGGTGAGCCGTCAACAACCCCTATAAGTTCAAAGTCCCATCTTGTTTGACTCATAACATGCGCAATATTTTCCAGATCCTTTTTAATGGTTTTTTCCTGCTTATAAATTGGGACTATTATTGAGACTTTCACGGTTGGTTTTATTATATCAGTAGGCGGGAGCTTGCGGGCCCTTGTATTGCCCGCGGTAATATTTTGCGGTTAGGTATACAAAATAACCCACCAGCGTTGCCAACGACATGAAAGCAGCAAGTACATTGACTTTCAACACATTCTCGAGGGTGTGATCGAAAGTGTATATTAGTAGCACCTGAAGAGCCACCCACGGTATCAGAAAAAAGGCTGGCTTGGTTTTTGCAAGGGCCAAGAAGAATAGAACAAAGAAGTTGGCAAGTACATATAAAGCTACAAACGTAGCAAAAAGCGGAAGAAGGGGAACCGAGCTAGTGTATTTGCCCATAAACATAATTTGGTTTATATAGCTTGGAAAAACCAGATAGACGAGCAGCCCGCACGTTAGCAAGACTAGCTGAAGCGCCAGGAATTTTAGAAACTTGCTAATATAGTTATCGCCTTTGGCAAAGGCGTTAGCTACTTGGGGGAACATAACGATCTGCACAGATCCGGCGCCAAAAAGCAAAACCTTTGCCATTGTTAAAGCACCCGAGTAAACACCGGTATCATGATCGGAAAAAAAGTGCTTAACCAGTATAACGTCAATATTATTTAGCAGATTTAAACTTAAAATGGATATCAATGCCGGAACAGAAAAGAGAACTATGCTTTTTCCCACTGCTAGCATATTTTCTGTTTGGTCGGGCTTTGGCAGGAAGTCCCTGTGCAATAGCAGCTCTCCAATTATGTAGCCGGCCAAAATGGCCAAAGTCATGCCAAGAAAAACACCCGGCAACCTTAATCCAGCAAACACCAGAAGCATGGGCATGACCAGCCTTAGCATTTGGCTTGTGACGTTAAAAACCGAGAGGGCTTTAAACTTTAGCAGCCCTTGTAAAAAGGAAGATATGGGAATATACAAAAACGAAAAGGCTATATACAGCGCATAGAGGTATATCAGCCCGCTGTCTTTTATATTCAAATAGGCCATAGCCGGTTTTATAAAAACGATAAAACCAAGGGCCAGAAGCGATCCCATAACAAAGGAACAAAGTGTAGCCTGATAAAACAATCTGGTAATAACAGCGTAGTTGTCTTTTGCCATGTAGTGCGATACAGACTTTACCAGCGCCGTGGATATTGCGCTTCCAGGAAGTGTAAAAATGATGGAAAGAGACAAAAGCGTGCTAAAAGTGCCAAAATCACCAATAGTTAGACTTCTGCCCAGCGCCACCTGCAATATATAACTAAACAGGCTTCCGGCAAAAGTGCCAATGGAAACAATTAGTGTTCCTCGCACAGTGTCACTTAATAATATAGCCTTAGTTTTGTTGGTTAGTTCTTTCATACACGTTATATAACTTTACACCGTCTAAATAGATAGCATTTATATACTTTAGCGGGAAACGAGTTTCCGTGCTTGAATAGTCATCCCACACCGGATAAACAAAGTATCTGGTTCTTAAGGCGTTAGGTGTGAGGTCTTCTATGGTTGCCCAGGCGCCAATCCGTCTTATAAACGGCCATATTTGAGTATAGTATTTTTCCGGAAAGGCCACTGTTAGTTTGTTCGAAAGGTTTTGTTGGTTATCAAAGGACTCGCCGGTTGCAAAAGCCGACAAACCTTGGTTTGCCATCAGGTTGGCAAAGTATTCGGTTATCGGCCCTTGACCTATTAGCCACTTTGGTTCAAGTGCGTAAATGCCTGTCGGCAACCCACCCGCCAGCGGGTTGTAATATGCAAAATAGTCGGGTGTTAGCTTTAGCGTTTGATAGCCCATGGCTAGCACGGCTAGAGAAAAGACCCCAATTGGCGCATACGCTGGAGTTATTTTTATATACCGCGCGGTGTACTTTGGTACTACAACAAACAGCAACCAAGTAACCACAAAACCCGCATTAAGACATAAAAAGACTAAGGCGGGCAGGATGTATCTATCCAGTTTCTTTGTTGGGATAGTGATTTCAAGTAGATAACCTAAGGCAAAGACTAATACTAGTACAAAAAACCGATTGAATTTGGTTGACTCGAAATGCGGCAAGACATTTTTGTATAGAATCAGTGAGAGAAGAATTCCTGCCAACAGTACCGGGGAGAAACGATATGCACCTACGACGATGTAATAAAATGGGCCGGGGTCTTCAGTGTATTTGCCCATAAATATCTGCTCATGCCTGCCTTCAACCCCAGTTTCCTTTATTCCTCTAATAAGGACGTAGTCCAGTGTTTTTAGCGGTTGTACCCACATAGAGGGCCACGTCACTACATAAGTTGCAACAAACACCAGCAGCCAAAAAGCCCCAACTTTTACAGCGGCAACTAGTTGCCTTCTAAAGTAGTACAGAATTGTTAGTAGGACGAACGGAACAATATACAAAGCTGACGATTTTGTAAGTGCCCCAAGAGCCGCAAAGATTGCCGAGAGTACCAGACCAGCCGTTAGTGCTTTGCCTTTTGTTGTTTCCAGATGATAAAAAGTCCAAGCAAAAGAAGCAAGCAAGAACGCAGTCATTAAACCTTCCAGATGAATAACCCTCGATAAGGCATAAAAAAAAGGTTCAAATGAAATTAGAGTAAAAGCTACAAAGGCGTATTTTTTGCCAAATAGTTTTCTAATTGGGTAAAACGCAAAGGTAAGAATTAGGCCTATTGCGGACACAACGCCTAGCTTTTGAAAAAAGTCCAGTGCAAATACTGCGCCCACCGGATCAACACTTTCATTTGGGCACTTTATAATGGCGCAGTACATCCCTTCTACCTTGACTGCCGCGGTACCAACCCACATTAACGTAACACCGGGATGATATTTCTGCAGTGTCTTTTGAAAGTCAAGGTTAAACACCCCACTGCCAAAGTCGTAGATTCTGGCCTTCCACTTCCACACATCTGTATTGAACGACTCTTGGCCAATAAACGGCATTCTGGAGAGTAGAAACAGGACGAAGAACAGTATCTCGAATTTGAACTTAAAGAGCGTTTTCATTCTGGTCAATTTTAACAGGATTTTGCCTAGTATACTCCACATCGCCCCCGTAAATATTGGTTGAAGTTTTTTTGATTAGGTCATCAATATTCAGTGCGCTTAAGACTATAGATGGAACGACGAGCGCCACTACCAGCCATTTGAAAATGAGTGGTGATACTTTGGTGCCCAAAAAGTCCACCGCCCACCCGACTGTAAGAAATAAAAATGGGTATGTTGGCATATAATAGTGCGAGGGTGTTTTGTCGGCGCCCGAGATAAACAAAGTGAGGGCAAGAAACACTACCGCGCTTAGTTGAGCGTAACTGGAGACTTTAATGCGATTTAGCCTTTGTCGTACAATAATGCCTATTGCCAGTGCAAACAATATTGCAGCACCATAACCAAAATCATCTGGCAGTTTGCTACTTAGGGCGGTAAAGAAGTTCTGGAGTTGGGTAATGAAGGTAACATGCCCAACATTGGTGAATTGCCACAAGGCTCCCAGAGGGCTGTCGGTTCGGCTAAAAGTAGCAAAGTCGAGTACCGCATATGGCGTGCCAATGACAAATCCTACAACTGCAGCAATTCCTACCTTAACGAAGTCGGCAAGATTCTTTTTAGTTAACAGATACCAAAGGAAAATGAACAGCCCTCCAAGAATGCCGTTATATTTTGTAGAGGTGGCTAATCCCAGCATGAATCCGGAACCAAGAGGGTGCTTTTCGGAGAGATAAAGCGCCCAGCATAGAAAAAACAGCATTGGAACATCTATCAGGGCGTAATGCGAGAACCTAACGTGAAAAGGCGCCAGTGCGAATATTAATCCCGCCAGTAACGCAGCGCGGGGGTTTATATGTGCTTTTACCCATAGGTATATCGGTACAACCGTTAGTGAGCCGAGTACAGCTGTTAAGATTCTTGATAAGAGATAAAAGACTAGATTGTCGTTCCACAAAATTGGGAGCGTGGTGGCTAGCGAAGTGCTTGCGAGAAAAGCTCTGAACTTGGCAAACACCATATAGCCAAAGTAATTCATATAAAAATATACATGCGGCCAGTCAAAATGGCCGGGATTTGGGTCAAAGCGGATACCCAGCGCCGACCTAATAACTGTAGGTTCGTCCGGGTGATAGATGAATGGGAAGCCGTGGTCTATGCCAATAAGTCGGATCGTCAGGGCTAGAATTACCAGAATAAGCGCCGGATTTTTTAGTCTAGTTAACCACATGTGTAGCGTCCTTTTTATATACCCGCCAATATGCTAAGCCATTAATATAAAAATTATAATCAAGCTTGTACTTAAGTTGACTTTGGATAACGTTCTCCGGCATAACCTCGTTAGGGCCCAAAACAATCAGATCATATTTTTTTGTTCCATCTACCCTGATGTCAAATAGCTTGGAATTTGGATATATCATCGACATGGGTTTTTTGTCGATGAACCCTAGACCTACATTAGCTCCATACCGACTAACGATTAGGTTTTTTAGTTCCGGGATGCCCACACCAAAAGGTTTTTGGCCGATGATCCTATTGGCGTTTTCTGCGGAGCCAAAGATGGGGTTTGTGTATGTAAAATAGTACGGATAGAAAGCGATTAACGGGTACGCTAATCCAGCTGCTAGCGGAATGCACAAAGCCAGTTTTTGTTTCCACCCTTGGATGCGCGCCTCAATAGTAGTTAGTGCATACGCAGTTGCCACACAAAACAGAGGATACACAGGTAGCATATAGCGGTCAATCTTTTTTGAGGCCAGTGACATGCCAACAAAATATACTGCGTAAAACACGGAAGTCATTAGCACAAAACCCAATCTGTGCGTGGTGCTTTTTCTGTAAGCTAGTACCAAAAACACCATAAAAACCAGAGTTCCGGCCAGCAACACCGGAGAGGTTTTTAGGGCGAGTACGGTGGGGTAGTACGCAGGTCCGGCGGAATCGGTATATTCACCCAGCACTATCTGGTCATGGCCCCTCCTCGTTCCTATCCTTAGCCCGTCGGTATAAATACCGGTTAATACATCAATCGGGGCAACCCATAAGGCAGGAAAAAAGATGAAGATAGTTCCCACACCTGTCACCGCAAATAGAGTCATGTTTCTAAGCGCCTTTTTTATAGTTTGTTTTGTTAACGTATGCACTAGAAGGTATATGGCGATAAGCGCCAAGGTTAAGCCACCAACGCTTTTTGTGAGAAAAGCTAAGCCAGAAAACAAACCGCTGATGATGATACTGCTAGTCGATCTAGTTGACGTGTATTTGTGGGCAAAAACAAGCGCCAGAAATACACATTGGGTTAACAAGACATCCAGGTGAAGGAGCCGTGAATTGCCGAGGAAGAAAGGTTCGAATGACAGCAGACCTACAGTAAGCAGTGACCTTTTCCAGCCAAGCACATCTTTCAATGCTAAAAAGGTAATCATAGTTAGCACAAACTGGGCAAGCACCAGAGCATATTTGGCGACCTGATGCAAGAAGATAAAGTTGTGTTCATCGTACACCCTGTATTCAGGGTTAACTTGCCTGACAATTTCTATTGGTAGTCCTATGATCCACATTAAAGTGACTCCGGGGTGGTAGTGTTGATATGTTTTCAGCAAATCTCCGCTTTTGAGACCAACAACAAATTGCTCGGATCTAAAGTGCCAATTTACTGCATCGGGGTTAATAGTGTCAAAGCCTAGAAACGGGATTCTCGTTACGAGAAATAGTATGCAGAAGGCTGTAACGGCGAGAGTTTTTTTAGTCTTTATTGATAGCATAAAGTACACCGCCTACTAAACTCACCCCAAGCCTCAAAAGATGGTAAAGAATTGAGGCACTCACCGCCAGGTCAGCGGTAACCCCCGGAGTTGGAACCGCAATAAGCTGGATGTATAAAGCATCTTGCACGCCGATACCGTTAAGTGACGGTATAAAGAAGCTGGCAAGAATGATTACCGGGAAGATAAACGCAGCGTAAAACGGTGATATATCGGCGCCCAGCGACTTAAACACGAGGAACTGCGAAAAAATGGCACACATTTGGACAAGGAATGATGTGATAAAAGCAACCACCAATACTCGCGGCGTCTTTTTGTAAACCGAAATTGAGTCGTAGATTTTTGCGAGCTTCTTTATTTTTCTAGTTGCAATCCAGAGACAGATGTAGCCAACCGGGATGCTAATTATGGCCAGGGCGAAAATGCCTATACCAAGCGGGCCTAATAGCTTTATCAATGCGCCGGACGAAATACAAAGCAAGGCGACTACTCCGGTAAACCTTTCCATAAAAGTTGCGGTAAAAGCCGTAGTTGTGTCACCAAGTTTTTTGCCCAACCGGTACACTTTGTAAACGTCTCCGCCAATGCTAGTAGGCATAAAATTGTTGAAAAAGGAGCCAATAAAGTACAATCCGGTAAGGTATCTTACGCTGATTTGCTCGCTGTGTTCCCTGTGTATTAGAAGCTTTTTCCATCTAATGGAGCTAATAACGTAGTTTGCAAAAATTAACACTACGATGCCGGGAATATACCACGGGTTCATCATCAACAGGTTTTGCACCAATTGAACCCGGTCTATCTTTAGCAGCACTACAGTCAATAGGATGACTGATACACCTATTTTTAGCAGTGCCTTTTTATTTAGCTTGTTAGCTTTGCCAGTTTGGTTGTTATTTTCTGCCATATTTCTTTTAAGTCTACCAAATTTGACACTTTAACCGCCCAAACGTAAAAGATGGTAAGCGCTGTGTACGTACCGATTTTTAGGACCAGATTCTCCAAATGCCATGCAAAGGCAATCACAACACTCTGTGCAATGATTAGGTAATGTTCGTGTGAAAATAACCAAGAGCCGATTTTCTTCTTTGTCACACCAATCGTAAATAAAAGAGCTAAAAATGTACCCAGGCACATTGCCACAGACATGACAAGGAGCGGTTCCACATACTTATTGGCGGCAAAGTAGGCTTTGGCGGCAAAGTAGGCTGCAATAGTTACTGCCAGCATTACACCGTAAGCGGCAATCATTTCCCTGCCCATCTTTGCCGGTACAAATACACTGGATTTAACTATGTCCAGAAAAGAGTAGAACACAAAGGCAAACATAATGGGCATAATAAGTGGGATAGCCCGCCCATACTTGTCCAATCCTACAACAACGTGTGTTAGCTCACTGCTCCAGAATACCGCGGAATAAGCTAGAAACAGAACAAGGACGAAAATTTTATTAAAGTTTGCCCTGAATGTTTCTACAAAAGAACTGGGCTCTTTGCCATATTTCTCGGAGAATATCGCCAAGTTTACGTCTGTGACAGAGTCGGATATGGCCAGAATTTTCTTAGCGTATAGGGCCGCAAAGCCAAATATACCAACCGCCTCGGCAGTAACAGACAAGCCCAGCAGGTTTGGCCCAATGTTTTCCCAGTTTGTGTACAGAACCTTTACTAAAAACAGCGCCATCGAGATAGAGAAGAGCTCTTTGAAGAAATTTACAAACTCGCGTTTGCTGGGCAATTCAAACCAGTCTTTTAAAGGAGCAAAGGCTATAACCGCCAGTAAGATTGACGCTAGGATGTTAAAGAGTAGGAGAGCGTAAAAGTACCCGTTAATTCGGTAGAGAAAGACTAGCGGTACATACAAAACTACACTAATAAGAGCCACTCCAGTTTGATAGATAAAAAGTCTTTTGAACCTTTGCGTGCCGCTTATCACGGAATTTAGAATGCTTTGCACCCCTTGGGCTATCATTACCAGGGCATATATTCTTATTAAGGACTCAATTTCCGGAGCGCCATACTTTTGAGCTAAAAACCCCGCCGAGAGGAAAAGCCCTATAGCTAGCGGGACGGATATTAAATATCTAATCAATACAGACGTGACAAATATTTTGAAGATCTCTTTGTCGCTTTTAGCAACTGATATTTCACGAGTGCTTGCACCTGCCAAACCCAAATGCTGGTAGATACCCAATGCGCTTCCTAAAGAAAGGGCGATTCTAATGATTCCCCACTCCGATACTGTTAGGATGCGCAGGATGACAAAGCTTTGAATTAAGCCAATACTCATGGCCGCAATTCTTGAGCCAAAACTTATAATCTGCCATTTACCTAAGCTTTTCATCACTTAACCTCCACATCCTGCAAGTATATGCTTCTGGTTCTAATGTTATTTGTCATGCCAATAAACGCGTGGTACGTACCGGGTTTTACATCCTGCGGAATACTTAAGTCAATTGTTTCAATATAATAATAGTCCTCCATCCAATCATCCAGATTCAGTATTCCATACGAAGGAATATTTGCGCTTTGATATATCTCCCCGGTTTTTGTGTTTATTAGCGTTGTGAACAAAACATAACTTCCGGACTCGTTTGTTTGCTTAACATATACAAAATATGCTTCCGACGGCACGCCTCTTGTTACCTGTTTAGGCAGCATAAAGTCGGCTAAATACAAACCCTGAAATATTTCCAGACTGAGGTTTTTCGGATAATGATATTTCTCTTGGATCGGGAGTAGCTTGTTTTCTTTGCCCCCGTTGCTTGTTCGCTTAAATACAAATAGATTTCCGCAGCCGGCAATATTTGTGTACGAGGGATTTTTAACCATGTCCCCAACGACGTCCCTAACTAGTGACACGTCGGCGTCGAGTATCCGCATAATCTTTTGTGAGAATACGTCAACAATTACATAGTCGGCTTTTGAATAAAGTGCTGGAAAAATTGCATAAGTCTCTCTTAGAGCCAGATGCGCACCTAAATAGTCGGGTCCGGAAACGGAAGCGTCTTTGGGTATCATGTTTATGATCTTTTGGGCGCATTCTCTGTCTTTATTCTCCAAACTGGAAATTTTAAACCTATCACCCAGTTTAATATCTTGCTTTAGGCCTACCGCGTCATCAGTTTTTGCTTGAGCGGTGGGGGTTATCCTTTTGGCTACCGCTTGGGTAAACCATAGAAAAACCGGGTTGTTGTAGCTGTACGTTGTAATCAGGCCGGTTACTACTATTAGCAAGGCAAGGGCGTGTACTACATACTTGCCATATTTGTTCGGAGTATAATGCTTGCCTTTTCTGTGGGCAAGACCACCTACAATAAAATCGACTAGACGGGATAGATTTTGAATACCAATAATTGCTGCCAAAAAGACCACGGGTATAATCATCGAAATTCGGTGGTTTGAGATTTCCGAGGTGCCTATACCCCCAGCCGTGGTGCCGTAGTTTATCAAAAGGTCCGGTACAGCAGTAGCCAGCATTTGCGGCCCGGCAAAGGATAGGAACCCCAGCGGGCCAAAAGTCTTAACAAAATTGTCCAACTTATCACCACCAAACACTACGGAAACTAATACTTTGGGGTTTGCAAACATGCCGGAGATGATATCCAGATAGCTATCGCCAAATTCTTCATACCGGCCCAAAAAGTAATTGGACTTTATTACGTCCTTTGTCAATGATGTGTCTATACCCACCTCCTGTGTGAACTGTCGGTAGCTTTCAATTCGGTACGAGGCGTATTTTGGGATTATGATAAGGAAGGCTGTAAGGAACCACGCGAGACTTACGCCACCCAATACCAATAAATTCAAGGCCAGTGGGTTTTTAACATACGCTTTAAGCCACGCCAAAGAAAACGCTCGGCCCTCTGGTAATTGGACCTTTGTTACTAAGCCGAATAGGGACAAGATAAGAATATAAATTGGCAGTTGCTCTTTGCCGGTCATGGTAATAAGCGCGCTTAGCCACAGCCCTATAAGATTTACTTTGGAATACACTTTTGCCTGATACATTTTGGCCAGAAAATAATAGGTGAGTAGGAAAAAAGGAATAGCGGCGGAAACACCATGGAAGCCTGTTTGGGTATTTAAGTAACCCAGTGCCGGGTAGAGCAGGTAGCTAATAGTTATTGCTGAAGCAACAAAGCTGGAGTGTGTTTCCAACTTAGCAATTTTATACAGAACAATCGGGGCTACAATAGTTGTTAGCGCCAATTGAACAAACACCAGTGTTAATGGGTGAGGAAAGACGGTAAATATTGGAGTGATCAGCGCCAGTATCGGATCAACATGACTCATCGACCACCTTGGTACATTGCCGCCAAAATAGTCTGTTAAATACATGAATCGGCCATGCAGAGTATTCCAAAGCATCTGTGCCATGTTGCCTAAATCGAATTTGCCAAAATCAAAATTATCATAGCGGAAAAGGTTTATTCTAACTGAAATGACTGAAACAATGAGAGAAAGAGTAACAACGGGACCGAGAGCAACGAGTCCCTTACTTTTAGCCATACTTTTTGTTAGTAAATTGTTAAGAGGCATATTACAAGCTACAAAACAACTTAATTTGTGAATCTGTATTTCACCAGTGTTACTAGCGCGTGCATGCCGTCTTTCCAGGTGATCTTTTTCCCCTCCTTCCACGACCGCCCTTTATACGAAATCGGCACTTCGGAGATTTTCATACCCGACTTTAAAATCTTTGACGTTATTTCAGGTTCAAAGTCGAACCTATCCGCTTTAAGCTCCAGCCCCCTAACAAAATCGCCGGGCATAAGCTTGTAGCAGGTCTCCATGTCGGAAAGATGTGTGCCGTATAGCAGATTTGTTATAAGAGTTAAAATTCTATTGCCCATAAAATGCAGACTAGTCATGTCTTTGTAGTCGCCATTAAATCTTGAGCCGTAAACAACTTGAGCGCCCTTGTTAACCTCTTCTATTAGCTTTAGGTAGTCATGTGGATTATATTCCAGATCGGCATCCTGAACTATAATGTAATCTCCGGTGGTGTGCTTAAAACCTTCGCGCAGTGTGGCGCCTTTGCCACTGTTTTTATCCTTTAAGATCACTTTTAGGTGCGGTCTGTTTTTGGCTAACTCCTTTAGGATTGAGCGCGACTGATCTTTAGATCCATCGTCTACGACCACAATCTCCTTGTCTATGCCTTCAACCTGTTCAACAAGATTCACGATCTCTTGGATGGTTTTTTCTTCGTTATAGCAAGGTATTACAACCGATAGTTTCATAGCTAGTTAACTTGTACAAGCCACGTATGAAACATTTTACCACCCACCCGGTTTTCAGATACGTCGATCAAACTAAGATATGGCCGTTTCTTTAGGTCAATATCAAGATTTGGGTCGTGTTCATTAGTGATTACTATATAAGTAACATGTTCGTTTTGAAGATAAGTCTCTTTTAAGAATTTTTTGTCTACCAAATTTTGATATGTGGAACTTGCCTTATTTGTGTTTAGATACCAATCTACAATGCCCGATGTGTCGTTATGAATTACTTTACCTGCACGCTCGCGTGAGGCGCGGACGGAAACATCCTTAATGGTTTTGTACACGTCTTTGTGGAGGTATATGACGGAGCCGAGCATGCCGAGGGCTGACACCAGCGAGAATAGTAGGAATAGCCTAAGTTTTCTAAGTAACATACTTAAAGCGGCTAGTGTTGAGACAAGCGCTATGCAGATAAAAACTAGGGTATGTGATCCCAGGAACTGTAATCGGAGATAGCCTTGAAAGAGAATATAGAGAACTACTAAACAAAAAGTGGCGAGTGCTACGATGACTCTGCGATTGTTTCCCGAGAAGCAATGCTGAACCGAAAGTACAAACAAAAGTACAAAGATCGGAAGGATCGGCATAAATAACCTTGGCAGGGCTGCAGGCCAGACCAAGATCAGGATAGATTCTAAAATAACAAAAGCGGCGATATTACTGTATTTGCCTAGATTAGCAAACTTATTTTTATCCCAGCTAAATGCCAAAGCAAAACTTGGTACAACCCCCAAGATAAACAGATAGGAAACCACATAAGTTGCCAGCATAGTAAGCCCATACTCTCTGCCAGCAGGCTCTTCAAAATAGGAGGATGCCAACGGGTTTTTATACACAAGCCATGGGATTATTATAAGACCCGTTGATATAAATGCTAACAAAGGCTGTTTGAGTTTTGTCAAAAGCGGTTTTGCAGTTCTATCAGTAATCGTTGTGTACACCAGTCCTACTAAAGTCGCTGCCAGCAGTAGATAACCTTCAAACCTTGTCAATATACTAAAGCCGCAGACAATGCCCAGCACTAATGCGTGCTTTAGTGACTGGCTGCCTTTCCAGATCTCAAAAAAATAAAAGTTAGTTAGGACAAGTAAGGCAAATAATACGTCTGCATAAACCCTTAAAGACCAGTAATAAAATATCGGATTAATCAGTAAAAACACTACTGCAAGAAGCAGCCATTTGGCGCTTTTTATAAACACTTTGGCGAACTTGCCAAAAACAAACAGCGTGAGAAGAGTAGTAACCAGCATGTAACCTCTAGCCCAGGTTATCTCATCAACGCCCTGTGGGCGTACAGCCAAGATAGCAGAAAACAGCGGAGGCCTTTTTTCATTCTCCGGGTACGTAAACTGCCTTATAGCCCGTGATGCTTCAAGTATTCTATAAGAGTCTCCCCATTCAGCGGAGTTTACGTTTGTAGATGCGATCCTTACGATTACTAAAGTTGTAAGGAGTGCAAGTATTAGTGCTTTTTCATTTGCTTGGAGTGTTTTTAAGAGCAAAGTCATACACCCTTTCCATTTCGGTCGCTTTCTCATGCCAAGAATACATGGTTATGACTTTATTGATGTCAACGGTAGTATTGTCATTATTAATAACTGCCTGAATTTTTTCGGCTATATGCTTAGATTCCAAATTTTCTAAATAGTTGACGCCTGCAATATCATTTTTAAATTTGAAGCCCGAAACTACAACCGGTGTTCCGCAGGCAAGGCTTTGTAAAACTACTTTTGGCAAGCCCTCAAAGCTGGAAGGCAGTACAAAAATATCAGCAGCCTGGAAGGCAATAGCCGTTTCTGGGTAGGGAGTATAGCCGGCTTTTATAACCCGATCACCTAAGTTTTCGTCTCTAACCATAACGTTTAGTTTTTCAAGATAATCTTTATCGCCGGAGCCTACAAGAAATAGTTTATAAAATGGCGGAAGAAATTTAAGACAGTCAATTAATAAATGGACGTTTTTTCTTTCTGTCATAACACCATGATTTAGGATCACAATGTCGTTTGGGTCAAGACCAAGGTCCCGATTAATTTTTTCCTTTTCCTCTTTACCCACCGGTTTGAACAGTTCCGTATTTACCCCGGTTTCAACCACAAAACATTTGTTTGGGTCCGCGGCGTAGTATTTTAGTGCCTCGTCTTTGTTTTGCTGACTTACAAAAACGCACGCGGAAGCGCATTTTATTGCCCATTTGTCGGAAAGTTCAGATAGCGGCCAGGAGATCCACGCGGAGTAAAAGCGAATTTTTGCGTTTTTCTCTTTGAGAGCCTCTCTTCTCCCGGCGGTTGTGTTATGGAAATGAACAACTAAGGGAATGCGTAATTCTTTTGCCCATGGCACAAATTTTCTAAGCAGACATCTGTAACCATAAAGCCAAATGGCAAAATGGCCGTGTGAGTGTATGAGCTCTGGAGTGTGTTTGAATCGCCAGTACATATAGTAGATAAAAACCAGCGGGGATATTAAGAGACTTAATGATGCCGGTATTGGTTCCCGAATAAACGTTTTGAACCTGCAGTTAGGCAAAGTTTCCAGGGGGCCAGAGAGTGGCCACCGCCCGCAGAAAATATCAAAACTATGGCCTCGGTGTACTTGGGCCTGCGTCATTTCGTATGGTGCTGGCGAAAGTCCGCTCCAGGGCGGTGGCCAGTCATAGACAATTCTTAGTATATGCATAAGTTACCCGCTTAAAAAGTACAGAGCTTCTCATAATCGCTAAGCATTTTGTTAAGTGTAAAGTATTTGTCAGCTTTGATTTTACCATTCATGCCCATTTGTGGCATACTGGCCCTGTTTGCTAGAAGATCAGTAATGGCTTTAGTAATGGTTTCCATCCGGCCGTCTTTGATCAATATCCCATTGATTCCGTTCTCCACAACGTCTTTGTTGCCACCTATATCTGTAGCGATTATTGGCAATCCTGCAAAGCTGGCTTCAACCAAAGTCATAGGTAAGCCCTCCAACCGTTTTGTTGGCAACACAAAAAGATCGCAGCAAGCGTACAGTTCCAGCACTTTTTTGTGTGGCAGCCTGCCATAGAAAAGTGTTTTTTGACTCATTTTCAGATCTCTAGACAGCCGTTTTAAGTCCTCTAAAATTGGTCCGTCGCCAATGATATTTAGAAAAATACCGGGGATACCTTGACAGGCAAGTACCAATTCTTTTAGGCCTTTGGATTCTTCAATCCGTCCAGTGTACATAATCTTTATGGGTTCTTTGTCTGGTTTTGCTGCCCAGTCTTTCTGGGGGACTGCTGTTGGATCGAGCCCGTTATGAATAACAGTCACTTTTGCCTGATCGCAATAAGTTTCGTTAGTAAGTGACGCTTTTACTGCGGTAGAGACCGCCGCAATTTTATCACAGCCGTGAATATAATCCCTCTGCCGGCCAAAGAAATTCACTGCACCATACGCTAAAGCTGGGATATGCTTAACCAAATAGGGAAGCCCTGTTCCGGAGTTTAGCACCGTTTGTATTTCCCCACCGATTGTTCCATGCGCAATGCCAACAATTTTCACACCCAAACTTTTTTTCCGTTTGATAACGCCTATACCTGCAGAACTTTGACTGACAACAACATCAAACGCCTCTTTGTGATGCTCTTGTAAAAACGTGGCGTATGATCTGGTGTACCAGTTGGCAGGATCCACCGATGCCAAAAGCATTCGGTAGGTACATGGTATAAACCTGTAGCTTACACCACTTTCCTCCTCGCTGGCCTTGGTCAGTTCTCTTGCGGGAGTAAAAACCACAACCCTGTGCCCCAGTCCCGCGAGACCTTCACATAAAGTCTTGTTTTGTGTTTCCAACCCGCCAAAGTCTTTGTGCAACGTTGTAGCTTTGATAAAAACGGCGAGTCTCATATGAGTAGTTTTTCCAATTGACCTATGTTTGTCTCAATGTTAAACATTGCAACAGCTTTAGTATAGGCGTTTTCTGCTAGAGTTGCTGCTTTTTTAGTATCTTGCATTAGCGCTTTGACTGCTTCAGCTATTGCTTTAGCGTCCCTTTGCGGAATAAGTACTCCGGTGCGGTCGTTTTCAATTAGGTCGGTTATAGCTCCAGCATTGGTTGCTATTATAGGTAGTTTTGCCATTGCGGCTTCAATAACTACTGTGGGTACACCATCCACATCGCCTTCGGCAGTCTCAATACTAGGGAATACAAACAAGTTCGCTTTTTTATAATAGTCGAGCACCTCACTAAAAGGGGTACCTTTGCCTTCACCGTGTAGCAGTACAGTATCTTCCAGCCCTAGTTCGGCAATTTGTTTTTTTAGCTCTGGATACAAAGGGCCCGGACCAACAATATCTACCGTATGTGTAAATCCCTCGTTTTTAAGCGTATATGATGCTTGGATCATGTATTTAAGACCTTTTTTTTCAACCAGCCGTGTACCGCCTAAGAAGATATTTATTCCTTCATGTCTAGTCTCACCATCGGTTTTTGTAAATAAATCCGGATTGATACCATGGTATATAAGTTTGACCTTCTTTCTGGTATCTTCGTCTGTTATTTTTTCCAGGGCTTTTTTGTAAGCGTAAGAATTGCATATAGACATGAATTTGCACGTCTGTGCCTTAACAGCTAGCAGCTCGCCCTCTAAAAAAACATCTCGAGCATGTGCGGAAACACTAAATGGAAGAGTAAGAATCTCTGATGCGACCATTACTAGAGTCGAAGGCCAGGAGAGGAAGTGAACATGGATATGGTTTGGGTTAAGCCCCCCAATTATTTTGGTGTAGCCCAGCGCTTTTACAAAGAAGTACAAGTGTTGGATTAGATTTCTCTGATTAGTTTTTTGAGTCTTAAAAAAGAGTGAGACAACTTTATTTGGTTTCTTGAACAAATAGGTTAGACCGTTGATTAATTCTCCAATCCCCAGTCTCGTGTATACGGTTCGCTTGAGTACTGCGTCTGATGTGTTACCTGATGCCTTAGTCAGGGCTAAAATTTGAATGTCAAGATTGCCCCACTCAATCAACTTGGCAACTTCTCTTTCGATAAAAGTTTCGCTAATGCGTGGAAATTCGGGGACAAAATACAAAACTTTCTTTTTTACCATGCCTGTATTATCCCGCATTTTCCCATTTAAAAACATATGTGTTGGCCTTTTGGAATCTAGGTGTGTTTTTCAACGGCAAGTTGTTTTTTTCCTTATATGTTCTGCCTCTGCTATTTTCTGTTTTTCCCTGCCTTATTAACTCTCCTGTAGCCTCTTGTGCAAGTTTTGTTACTTGTCCCATTACTTCGGCTATAGGTTTTCCGTCGTTTCCACTAACTATCACATGAACCGTGGACTTGGGGTTTAATCTACACTCCGCTGCTTCTACCAGGCTAATTACGGCGTCGGGTAGAGGCATATTATCTGTTAGCAAGGAATCTGTGAAACCTTCTAGTTCTAGAGCCAGTTCGTATGGGTGCTGAATAGATCCAGTAATTAAAACTTCAGGATGTTGTTTGGCAAGTTCTTGTACGCCGGCATAAAAAGCCGCAACCCTTTCCCTCAAAGTATTCTCAATTTTTTCTAATTCAGTATCGCATAGCAGGCTCGACACGTGTTCTCTGTTATCGCCCATTTTTCAGTATCGCTGTGGAAACTATATCGCCGTCTTCAGTGTAGCCGTTAGTTCTTTTACCCACGGCAATATATACGAATCCGGAGCTTTCAACGGCTTTTTGGTCCAGCAAGTTTCTGGCGTCAAAGATCAGATTACCTTTCATTAGCTGCTTTGTCTTAGTCAGATCCAGTAATTTAAAGTTGCCCCACTCGGTAAAGATACATAGCGCATCTACGTCTTTTATGGCGTCATACATGTCGTTTGCATAATATATTTGGTCATGACCAAAAACTTTTTTGGTGTTTTCCATAGCGGCAGGGTCATAGACTCTTAATTCAGCCCCATAGCCCCTGATCATGCGAATCATCTTAATGGCCCCGGATTCTCTTATGTCATCGGTGTCGTTCTTAAACGCCAGTCCAAGCACCCCTATAGTACAACCGGATAGATTTTCACCCATAGCTTTAGTAATCTTTTTCATAAAATTGAATTTCTGCAGCTCGTTTACCTCCATAACTGACCTCAAGAGTTTGAAATCGTATGCTTGATCTGTGGACGTTTTATATAAAGCTGCAACATCCTTGGGGAAGCAGCTGCCACCATAGCCCACACCGGTAGCATTGAGAAATGCCCTGCCGATTCTTTTGTCTAACCCAACGCCTTCGGCTACAACCTGCACGTTGGCACCAGCCCGCTCACATAACTGGCCGATTTCATTAATGAATGAGATTTTTGTTGCTAACAATGCATTTGAGGCATATTTAATCATTTCGGCGCTTCTAAGATCACACTCAACAAAAGGCGCATTAAAGCCTTTATAAAGCTCCCTCATCATGTTAAGGGCTCTTGCGCTTTTTGTTCCCACCACAGTTCTGTTTGTATTTCTCATATCCTCTATTGCTGCGCCTTCTCTTAGAAACTCCGGATTAGAAACAACATCAAAGTCCATACCGGCTTGTGCATTTTCTTTTATTACCTGCTCAACTCTCTCATTTGTGCCAACTGGTACAGTGCTCTTTGTTACGACTATCTTATAGCCGTTTAGATTTTGTCCGACTTCTTTTGCTACAGCCATAACTGCAGTGAGGTCAGCTGCTCCTGTATCATCTTGCGGTGTGCCTACGCAAATGAAAATAACATCGGATTGTGAAACGCCCTCGGGGGTGGAAGTTGTAAAGCGCAAGTTACCGTTTTTGACATTTCTTAACACGATCTCGTCTAGCCCAAGTTCGTATATGGGCATAACTCCGCTGGTTACCTTGGCAATTTTGGCTTTATCTTTGTCCACCCCTACAACCGTGTTTCCCATGTCTGCAAAAACTGCTGCTCCAACTAGCCCAACATAACCAGTTCCGATTACACAGATTTTCATAGTAAGCAACTCCTAAAGTAGTCTATACTTTTTTGTAGGCTCCCTTTAAGCCTGTCAATTTGATACGCAAAACATCGCGGCCCATTTTTACCGAGTTAGCTACTATATTTAGTCTTGTTGTGGGAACATAATTCCACTTTACGGGGACTTCTTTAACTGTATAGCCTAGTTCCTTTGCACAATATAGGACTTCAACGTCAAACGCGCCAAAAAACGGCTTGGTTATTTCCGGGAGATTGTCCCCGTAAACAACGAGCTTTGTAAATATTTCTCTGCCGATGTCGCCTTTGTACAGTTTGAAGCCGCATTGAGTATCTTCGAATTTCAGGTCCAGGGCAGTTTTAACAAGTCTATTAAACACCCTGCCCATTATGTGCCTGTAAAAAGGCTCGTTTTGTCTCTGCGCCCCGATGCCCTCCCTTGAGGCGATTGCAATGTCAAAATCATTATCCACGATCCACGAGGTCAGTCTTTTTAGTTCGTCCAGCGGTGTTGCCAAATCAGCGTCCATGGCTAAAACTAACCTGCCGGATGTTTTAAGTATGCCTGTTCTAACGCCGTTGGCCTTCCCTTTGTGGACTGTTTGAATTAGTTTTATTTCTGGATAATCTTTGGCATAATTTTCTACGGCTTGATATGTGTTGTCTTTGCTGCCGTCATCCACAACTATGATTTCAAAGGACGGAGCAAACGTGTTCATAAAGGAAATTGTTTGTGTTAACGTTTTTGTAATGCGCGACTCTTCATTGTATGCTGCAATAACTATTGAATAGTCAATCATATTAGTTTCTGTCAGGGACTTTCCGCCAGATTATTTTACTATAGACAATATAATTCCACACGAGGCCAAAAACTATACCAATGAGAAAGCCCGTATTTGCAGGTACGAGACTATGGCCAAAAGCCTTTACAAACAAGTCCACTAACTGGCTCCTAACAATGATAGGAATAATGGACGAGGAACAATATACCACAAAAGTCACTAGCGTTTTGGCTAAGCCTGCTATCCGTCTTTCACCAAACGACCAAACATTATTGAGTGTGTAGGTAACCAACATGGCCACCAACCCGGAGGCAATAGCAGAAAGGGCCGGATCAAAGACTGTTATTCTCAATACATTAAATAGTAGTGCGTCAGTTACAAACCCCGCAGAGCCTACGCATAAAAATTTAATAAACTCTTTGTTTTCATTAATTCTTATAGCAAGGACCACCCTCAAAGAGTCAACAAAATTATTACTTTCCATTTTGGAGTCGCCTCTGTCCCGCACTCCAAACTCAATTGGCAGTTCAACGATTTTTGCCCCAAGCTTGTGCATCTTGAACAACAAGTCAATTTTGTACGCAAACCCTTTTGACCTCACCGAATCCAGGTCTAGCCTGTCCAGATAACCTTTTACTCTGGATGCCTTAAACCCGGAAGTAAAATCTGACACCTCAAATATGCCAAGCACTATCTTTGAGAAGATACTACCCCCAACACTTAGTATTTTTCTGTCCAAAGACCAGCTCTTTGGTATTGATCCGCCCTTTACAAACCTTGAGCCAATAACATAGTCGTAGCCTTTATCAATTTGGTCTATAAACCTGGGAATGTCATTTGGGTTATGTTGAAAGTCGGCGTCCATCTCCATAACCACGTCAGCCCCTATTGTTTCCATAGCATACTTAAAGCCATAAATGTATGCCGCCCCCAGTCCGCCTTTCTCTCTTTCTGGCAAAAGTAGTATATTTGGGTTTTGGGCCGCCGTGTTACTCACTATCTTGCCGGTGCCGTCCGGAGAGTTGCCGTCCACAACCAAAATAAAACACTCGTGTCTTAGCACTTTCTTGCATGCTTCCAATGCGCTACTTAAGAGTCTTTTTATGTTCTCCGCTTCGTTGTATGTTGGCACTACAATAACTATTTTCATACCAGTTTGATGCACTGCTTATTTAAATGAAACGGCTACAAAGATCAAAGAGAGAATAAACGCCGATACCGCAATGTATTCCAAAGCAATATGTCTATTCAATCTCTGTTCCAGCCGCCCATGCATTATACCCCAGAGACTGTAGTATAAGCATCCGATGGTGGCAAATACCATTTGATACAAGGTGTTCTGCCTGAAGTACATAAAAAAGAAGAGGCAGGTCGCTAGCCCAAGGATTAACAGCAAAAAGTGAGTAATGTGCGAGTTTTCAGTCACTATATAATCCTTCCGGGAGTCAAAGATATGTACATGGCAATAATAGCAAAGGATATAAATATAACATGTGCAAGGGAGTGGCCTGTATATTTAAGTATAGCGTGTCTTTTTGAGTACCAAACGTCTAGCAGGAAAAGTATGAGAATAAATACGGCAAAAGACAGCACCGCGGTTTTTACGTACGGAAATATAGCTAGCTTTGGTTCTACACTAGTATACTTAGGTTTGCTGACCGGAACTGGGGACTTAGTCGTGGTGTTTTCTCCCCGCACTGCAATTTGTTGCGGGGCGGTGCGTGATCTGCCAAAAAGTTGGACGACCAAAGTGGTTTCGTAACCGTCCAACACACCGTTTACTGTTGCAAAACCCACTTCGGTATATTTGCCATTTATTAAGTTTTCTCTGTGTGACGGAGATTTATACCACGCTTCAACCACATCTTCAGAATTAGTAAAGTTTTTTGCCAAGTTTTCACCGGCATATAAGTAATCGTACTTCTCGCCAAGAATAAATGACCACGGATCTGTTCCGTTCGGAGCGATATGCGCCCAATAGTTATATTCAAACATGTGCTTGGCTTTTTTTTCAGCTGCACTGGTCAATTGTGGATTAATGGCGAGCTCGGGGACGCTCATTTCCTGTCTTTTCTGGTTGGTTTTCTCCAACAGGTCTTGGATGTTAATGTTGCTGGCATAACCAAGTATTCCGGGTATGTGGCCGGGCACCGTTTTTAGAAACGACAAGGTAAAAAGTGCCAACAGCGAGTATAGAATAATTACCCTGCTTGCTAACAGACTGGCGCGGCATTTCCGCTCTGGGTGGGGCAAAAAGTGGTGTTTGATATGTCTTGTTGCTTTCTGACTTTCGACAGGCATTGCCATTATTATACACTTAGGCTGTACCGTCTTTGACACCCCCTAAGGATTGTGCTAGCCTATAAGTCGAAAGCCCCCGAGTTTGGTGGGTTTTTTCATTAGCCGGGGCTTCAGACTTGTTGAGAAAAGTTGTCATGCCCTTCATCCTATATTTTATTAGCGAGTTTGGGTGTGAGATATAGCTATGTATATAAAAGATAAAAACGAAAAAGTTATGCTTACAAAAGAAGGACTCGAGGAGCTTAAAAGGGAGCTTCAAGAGTTAATTGACGTAAAGCGACCGGAGGTTGTAACCAAGATTTCTGTGGCGAGAGATATGGGTGACCTTTCGGAAAACGCCGCCTACGTTTCTGCCAGAGATCAGCAAGCCTTTATAGAGGGTAGAATCTCCGAGCTTGAGGACATAATTAAAAAGGCGGTTGTTTCAACTGGAGTTTCTTCTGGCGGTATCGTTAGTGTGGGAAGCAAAATAAGAGAGCATGTGGATGGAGGAGAGGAAGAGTATATTGTGGTTGGCGCCCCGGAAGCCGATCCTAAAGAAGGCAAAATCTCCCACGAATCGCCGTTGGGTAATGCATTGGTAGGTAAAAAGGTTGGGGATAAAGTTGAGATTGAAGCACCTATGGGCAAACTTGTTTACACTATCCTTTCAGTAAGCTAAAATCGGCGCATGTCCTCATTAAGAGAGTTACGAGACGCAAGAGTTGCTAAACTGGGAAAACTCCGTAGTTTGGGTGTTGATCCATACCCTGCAAAATCATATAGGGATACTAGTGCGTCTGAAGTTAGTTCTAGGTTCGACTCGTTTGAAGGCAAGAGCGTTGTATTAGCAGGTAGGGCGGTCTCACTACGCTGCCACGGTTCCATTATCTTTATCGACCTAAAAGATGCCAGTGGCAAAGTTCAGGTTCTTGCAAAAAAAGAGGCTTTATCAACTACAGACCACGCAAAATCAGAACTTACGTTTGATGAACTAGACTTACTAGATGAGGGGGATTTCATTGAAGCTCACGGAGTTGTGATGAAAACACTGCGAGGCGAAATCTCTGTGGACGCCAACAAGATAAGGATTTTAACTAAGTCACTAAGGCCAATGCCAGGTTCTTGGGATGGGCTAAAAGATAAAGAAACTCGTTTGCGTCGTCGTTATCTGGACACTAATATAAATCCAGAAATTTACAATCGGTATTTACGTCGGGCTAAGTTCTGGGATGCACATAGGGCATTTTTCAAAAAGCAGGGCTTTTACGAGATAAATATTCCTGTGTTAGAGCTTGTACCCGGTGGAGCCGATGCAAACCCATTTATTACCCATATGGATGCGATCGATCAAGATTTCTATTTGAGAATATCCCAGGAGCTTTACTTAAAGCGGCTAATCGGCGGAGGTTACGAAAAGGTCTACGAAATAGGTCCGAGGTTTCGGAACGAGGGTATGTCAGATGAGCATTTGCCAGAGCATATCGCAATGGAGTTTTACTGGGCGTACGCGGATTATAACGATGGCATGAGTTTTATCAAAGAGCTGTTTAGGTTTGTTGCTCAAGAAGTTTATGGGACACTAAAATTTAAGATGAGAGGGTTTGATGTGGATTTGGCCGCGGATTGGGAAAAGGTAGATTATGTTGAGTTAATGAGAAGTAAAGTTGGCTTGGATGTGCTTGATCCTGACGACGAAAAAATAAAAGAAGTGTTAAAGTCCTATAAAATAAGACTACCGAGGTACTCAACATCTAGAGCGATTGATCACATATGGAAAGAACTTAGAAAAGGCATTTCGGGCCCGGCGTTTATTGTAGGTGAGCCAAAGTCGTTATCGCCTCTGGCAAAGAGCGACCCGCAGAACCCCGCAGTCACTCAAAGATTTCACCCGATTTTAGCTGGTAGTGAACTTGGCAACGCTTTTTCCGAACTTAACGATCCGCTTGATCAGCTAGCGAGGTTTCGAGAACAACAGGGTTTGCGCGAGTTGGGTGACTCTGAAGCCCAATTTTTAGACATCGATTTTGTTGAAATGTTGGAATATGGCATGCCCCCCACTTTTGGTTACGGGCATAGTGAGAGGGTTTTTTGGTTTTTTGAGGATGTGACTGCTAAAGAGGGTGTGCCATTTCCGCAGTTGAAGTATGAACTTGATGATTCCACAAAAGAAATCTACGGACTTTAGTTATTGCAGGATGTTATAATCACTCCCATGTTTTTACACCAAAACGCTCTGGATTTATTGCATGCCCACATGCAAAATCAGAACTTAAGGCGGCACTGCTATTCAGTTGGAAAAGTGCTGGCGGCCTTTTATGATTACTATAAAACCAGCGGGGCTCCTGCAGGTTTTGACGGTATGGGAGCTTTATCAAGGGAGAACTGGGAGATCGTTGGCATACTCCATGACGCTGATTGGGAGCTAACGGCTAACGATGAAGCCAACCACACGCTTATGCTTTTAGGCTGGGTGAAAGAACTGGACCTTCCCGAAGAAATGCTTAATGTATTTAGATCCCATAACAACAGGACTACGCATCTTAGAGAGCCTCAAACCCTTTTAGAATGGACTTTAGAATGTCTAGATGAATTAACAGGGTTTATAGTAGCCGTAGCTTTGATGATGCCAACCAGAAAACTCGCAGAAGTTACGGTAGAAAGTATTATTAAAAAGTTTACTAAAAAGGACTTTGCTAAAGCCGTGAACCGTGAGCAAATTACCCAATGTGAGCAAAAACTGGCCATTTCTGTTGAGGAGTTTGTAAGAATAGCACTTAAGGCAATGCAGGATAACCACGAATTATTGGGGTTGTAGTAAACTACAAATATTAGACATTTTGTTATACATGTGGTAATATGTCCATATGTCGGATACAAGTTCAGAATTTATCAGAATCGGTATCAGAGATTTTCAGCATAACCTGAAAAAACATCTTGTTTCAGCCAAAAATAAACCCGTAATGCTCACTAAACACAGAAGGGATCACTTTCTAGTAGCCGATGCAGATACTTATGAATTGAAGAAAAAGTGTTTACCTAAGAGGTTGTCTTTAGACCTTGAATTTTTTGGTATGTATAAGAATAGAAAAGATTGGAAAGGTAAATCGTCTACCCAGATATTAAAAGAGCTAAGAAGGGAAGCTTGGGGTGAGAGGTAGGATATTGGTGGATAGTTCAGTCGTTGTGGAGGCACAGCGCGGCAATAGTTTGCTCATTAGGGGTCTCATTGATAATAGGGAAGAGGTTGTGATTTCCAGAGTTACTTCGTATGAACTTATTTACGGTTCAAGGGATAAATCCGAGCTTCGGAAGAACGAATCATTATTGGCCAATATTATCGTTGTAGAGATAAACGAGGAGATATCAAGATTCGCATACGATTTGCTTGGGAAATACACACTAAATTTGAAACTAAATCTCCCTGATGCATTAATATCTGCAACTTCTTATGTATACTCTTATCCATTATGGACACTAAATAAAAAGCATTTCGCGCATATTAAAGAAATTGAGCTATTTTCCAATTAGTGGCATACTAGCAACATGCTTGATCCAAAAGTTATTAGAGAAAATCCTAATAAGGTAAAGCAAAACATTCTGGAAAGAGGGCTTTCAGGTCCTCAGTTTGATGTTGACGGGTTTCTCCGAGTAGATGAGAAAAGGAAGGCAATAAACCAGGAGCTGGAGGCTTTGCGGTCAGTAAGAAATAAGCTTTCAGACACTGTTGGCAAACCTTCAGAGGAGGTAATTACTAAAGTTAGGGAGACAAAAGAGTCAATTAAAGCCTTGGAGGAAGCTCTCAAAGAGTTGAATGCTAAATGGACTTGGTACATGGATTGGTTTCCCAACATGGCGGATCCTTCAGCACCCGTTGGCAAGAACGAAACCAGCAATAAAGAGGTAAAGGCGTGGAGCCCCGGTAGCGGTTATTTTAAAGAAGCGCAATTGGGCAACAAGGACTTCTCTGAAAAGTGGATGCCTAGGCACCAGTTTCACACCAAAGACCATTTAGAGTTAGGCGAGTCTTTAGATATTATCGACATCAAGCAAAGCGCTTTGGTTTCGGGCAGCAGATTTGTGTATTTAAAAAAAGAAGCAGCGTTATTGCAATATGCACTGTTTGAGCATTTACAGCAAAAGCTGCTATCCGAGGGTTTTACTCCTATGGTTGTGCCGCTTATGGTTAAGCGTCGAGCGTTGCACTCCAGCTCACATTTTCCCGGCGACGAGGATCAAGTCTACAAAATAGCCAAAAACGGTATCGAAGACAGCGAGGACATGTTTTTAGTTGGTTCTTCGGAGCCATCACTTTTTGCATACTACATGGATAAAACCCTTCAGCCCAATGCCCTGCCGCAAAAGTTTTTTGCGTTTACACCATGCTTCCGAACAGAGGTGGGCTCCTGGGGTAAAGACGTTAGAGGCATAAAAAGAGTCCATCAGTTCGACAAGTTGGAGATGGATTTACTATGTGCTCCCGAGGATTCCGAAAAACTGCATGACTATCTGCTGTCAATTAATGAGTGGTTCTTGCAGTCGCTTGGGCTTCCGTATCACATACTGCTTATGTGCACCGGGGATTTAGGCTACTTTGCCGCAGCTAAAAAGTACGACTTTGAAGCATGGCTTCCTCACCAAAATGAGTTTATTGAGCTGGGCAGCGACACCAATGCCAAAGATTACCAGGCCAGACGGTATAACACTAAGTTCAAAGACCAGGCTGGAAACTTGCATTATGTTCACACTGTAAATGACACAGGGTGCGCAATTGGGCGCACACTGGTAGCTGTACTGGAAAACTACCAGCAGGCAGACGGTTCAGTTGTTATTCCAAAGGCGCTGGTACCGTACATGCATGGTATTGAGATAATTAGTCCAAACAGCTAGAATCGCAGTGATGAACATTTTTGAAGGGATCCAACTGCCAAAGGTGCTATGCGAGGTAGAGTCTCCGGTTAACGGCAAAATAAGTGTTATCGAAGTCGGTAACACAAGAAAATTAATCGTGGGCGGTGTGGTTCAGTCGCTAAACTGGGACGCGCCAGGGACAAGCAGGCAGGTTTGGGGTAGGTTAGTAGAAAATCTCCACGACCAAGAGCCAAATTTGAAGTCTATTATGGTTTTGGGGCTTGGCGGCGGATCCATGCAGCAGTTACTTGCAAAAAAGTATCCCGGTATTCACATTACCAGTGTTGAGTTTGACAAGGTGATGGTTGACGTGGCGAAGCAGTATTTTAACTTGGACGCTATCCCAAACCACCGCATCATAGTTGATGATGCCCTCAAAGTAATAGCCGTGCCGGAAGAGTTTGGTATATCCCAAAACAGCTTTGAAGTTATAATTGTTGACATTTTCAGTGGCGAAAAATACCCCGACCTTGGTGCTTCGGGCAACTTCTTTGCCGGGATTAAGAATTTGGTTGTGCCCGGCGGGCTAGTCGTTTTTGACCGGATTTACCTAGAACACCATCAGGAGCAGGTAAACCACTTTATTGAGTTGCTGGAGGGTTTCTTTTACAATATCAAGTCGGTTATTATTGCCGGCAGGTCCAATTCGGATAATGTGGTCATTTTTTGCCGTACCCAACCCCAAGTCAATTGACACTATAGGGTATATATAGTATACTGCCCTGTTACATAATTTCCCCTGTCTACTAGTACTATGCAGTTAGATTTACAAACAAATGACCATTTGGCGGAGGTAATCCGCACTGCCGGTAGTATAGCCGTAATTCCGGCAAAGCTTTCGCCGGTTGACTCTTTTTGCGCCGGCGCGGGCGTGCATTTAATGCTTAAGTCGCTGGAGAAAAAGTCAAAAATCTTTTACCCGGGGGCTATTCCGGATGGATGCAAGGACTTGGTAGACGAGAAAGACATTGTTTCGTCCTTTTCCCAAAGACAGTTAACGGTTTCTATTGACTATTCAGGCGAGCACGAGGCCAAAGCCTGGTATGAGCCAGAAACGGAGATTTTAAAAGTTAAACTAGCTCCGGTCAGCAAAGATTTTGACCCCGCGCTAAAAGTTAAAACAAGGTTGGATACCGGGTTTGACTTTGATACCGCCATTGTTTTAGGGGCAAATGAGTTTGAGGATTTGGGCTACATGTTCACCGAAATTCAAAGGGATTTGGCCAAAGCCACAATTGTAGACATTTCAAACTCTGGTAAGAATTCTCGGTTTGGGAGCATCAACGTGGTTGATACAATGTGCGACACCCTTTCCCAACTAATTGTTAAACGCGCCCCGCTTTGGGATTTAAACATTACAACCGAAGCCGCCAAAGCTCTTTTGGTGGGAATTACTTCAAAATAACTTTTTGAGAAAGCACATCCCCTCCTCACCAAAGTCAACATGTTATAATTCCCGTATGAAAGTTTTGGTAACCGGCTGCGCCGGGTTTATCGGCAGCAATTTGGCAGAGTATCTTTTAGCACAAGGCCATGAAGTACTGGGTCTTGACAATTTTAATAACTATTACGATCCAAAAGTAAAAGAGTTTAACATTTCCGACTTCAAAGACCATCCAAAATTCACTTTATATAGAACAGACTTAACAAATAGGGAGGAGCTCAAGCAGCTGTTTGATCGTGAGTCAGTAGACGCTATTGTGCATCTTGCGGCTTGGGCCGGATTAACGCAGTCTAATGAAGATCCAAATACCTGGGTATTTAATAACATTGACGGCACCAGCAATTTGGCAGAAGTTGCCGTTTCACACCAGGTTGCCAATTTTATTTTTGCTTCAACCTCGTCCGTATATGGCACAAATCCAGTGCCGTACAAAGAGGACATGACTACTGATGGCCCGTTAGGTATTTACCCGGCTACCAAAAAAGCGGACGAAGTTTTGTTACATGCTTATTCTTCATGTTTTGAGTTAAATGTATCTATTCTGCGGTTTTTTAATCCAATTGGCCCGCGGCTAAGGCCCGATATGGCAATACCCAAGCTAATTAGAGCGGCCGAGTACGGTTACACTTTTACGCTGTATCAAGGTACTGGATCATCTAGAGATTACACTTATATCGTTAATATGATGGAGGCAATAAGTCATTTGCTGGCGCACCCATATAGGTATGAGGTATTTAACATAGGCAATGCCAAACCGGTAACTTTGCAGGAACTGCTTGAGTGCGTGGAAAAGGTTACCGGAAAGAAGATAAATACCGTAAGGAAGGATCGCCCGGGCCAGATGCAGATCACTTGCGCCGATACCGGCAAAGCAAAAAGGATGATCGGCTATAATCCGTCTACCACTTTGAATGAGATGGTAGCAAATTATTATGACTGGTTTATGCGCCAGCCAGAATGGTACAAAAAAGGCGAGGAAGCATGGATGGTGTAAAAAAGATCTCATTGGTAATACCCTGTTATAACGAGGAAAAGAATATAACTCGGACTTTAGACGGTATTTTGGAGGTATTCAAATCGTCTAGCATTCTCGCTAAGTATGACTTTGAGGTAATTGCGGTTGATGACGGTTCCAAAGATGCAACTTGGGCGCAAATTGTAGAGTACGCAAAAAAGGATAACCATATTCATGGTGTTAGGCTAATGGGTAATTTTGGGCAAAGCTGCGGCTATCAGGCCGGTTTTGACGCCTCCACTGGAGAGTACGTTATTACCGTTTCCGCCGATTTAGAAATTCCGCTTGAGAATTTAGCAAAGGTAGTAGAGCTTTTAGAGCAGGGATACGATTTTGTAAACACCAACAGAAAAAACCGCTGGGGTGGGGAGAAAAAAGCCAAGAGTGGTATGGCAAACAAGATCATAAGCAGGGTTTCAGGCGTATGTATGCAGGATCGCGGTTCCGGCATGAAAGGCTTTAGCAGGGTGCTAGTTGATAATTTAAAGTTTTACGGTGATATGCACCGGTTTATTCCCGATTACTTAACGGTTTATCGGGCCAAGATGACCGAGTTTGATGTGGAGTTTAAGGATCGGGATTTTGGGGTTTCAGCTTACAAGGGGAGTAAGCGGACTATTCAGGTTTTACTGGATATTGTTACTTTGGCATTCATGCTTAAGTTTGCCCGTAAGCCGTTTACCATGATGCCGGGCAGGTTTTTTGGTTTTACCGGAGCAGTTATTACCGGCTTTGGTTCCTTGGGAATTGTGTATCTTATTGTGCTAAAACTGTTGGGGTACAGTATTGGGGATAGACCTCTGCTGATTGCTTCGGTCCTGCTAATTGTTGTAGGTGTTCAGCTTGTAATGACAGGACTTTTAGGCGAGCTGATGATGCGGACTTACTTTGAATCCTCCGGCAGAAGAACCTACGCCGTTCGACAAACCATCTAGCCTATAGTACAATAGAAACTTCTTGCCCTGTAATCATTATTGATCTTTGAAATTCCATGTCTGTTGACTGGGATGATTTAGCGCCTAAAAAGTTCTTTAAAGTCATTTCTTGGGTGTTAAGCCATTCCAGTCAAAAATGACCCCGTGCGCGGATCGGGGTTAAACCATCATTTTCCGCCCATCAGGCGGAAAGGAGATTTCTGTGTCGAAGTCGTTTTTTGTTTTAGGGGTGAAATCCCTGAACTGCAGAAAATGCCGAAGGCATTTCAGTGAAGACTCATGTCCGCTGGCGGGCGTGATGTCGGCCTCCCTGGCCGATCCGGAACCCCAGCCCTGGGGCGATGCAAAGGTTCGTGTGGCCAACGACGTCACAGACGGCACCCAACATGCCGTTTGGTATGACCAAAGCCGCGGTTGGCTTTGGTACAGTTGGCGCCTTAACGATCCAAATTGCTTTTGGACCGCTTCCGAAGTCGTTGCTAGCAGTTACAGCAGCGAGTTCGACCTGGTCGCCGCCGGCGGGCGAGTTCACGTGGTGTTTTCTCACCAGTTCGGCGGGAACTGGGAGATTTTCCACGTACAAAAACCGTCTCGCTGGCAAAACTGGCTCCTTCCTGTTAACGTCTCCCGCACGACTGGGGAGAGCCGTTTGCCGGCATTGGCCGCCCGGGGTGGCGAGTTGTTCGCTGTCTGGCAGGACAGCACCCCTGGGTATTCGACCGTGTACTACGCGCAATACACGGTTTCCGCGCTTGTGGCTGCGGCCAGCGCGTTGGCCATGGGAATCGACCCCGCCCCCGTGACGGAGCCTGTTGATCTGTTGGGCTTCTGGTCCAACCGGCCACTCCCATCAGGACGGGGCTGTTTGAGGCTGATTGGGGCATCAGCCTCACCGGTTCCCAGGGGGACAGCTGGCAGATGCCAGTTCTCGTCTCCCTTGAGGGTGCCATCAATCCTCGGGAGCCGGTTTTGATCGGAAATCCAAGCGGTGGGGCTTGGATTTTTTGGTTGCAGGGGGAAGAGGAGGCAGCCGAAGTTTGGCAGGCCCGGGCGTATTTCTACGACGGACATTTGCAGGTGTCCTACCCGGGTCCG
>LCJU01000002.1:0-28590 GCA_000994815.1 candidate division WWE3 bacterium GW2011_GWC2_44_9
TGCCAGTGCCGTTATTGTGATCGGTTGCGATCTGAAGGGTGAATCAGCCGGTTTTGCTTACCGTGTTATCCAGGCTGCCACCAAAACCGACGCACAACTGGTGTTGGCTAATGTCCGTTCTACTTCTCTAAACAAATTTGCCAATGTCTTTCTTCAATATCGTCCAGGAAGTGAGGCTTGGTTGGTGGCTGGTCTTAACAAGGCCATTCTTATGTATAATCCATTTTCAACTTGCCTGAAGTAAGCTACACGAGAATCTTCTGTTTCAATGCGAATAGGCAAATCTATCTCTTTTACATGCAACATTCGGGTAAAGAATAGATAAGAGGCCATTCCGCTAAGCGTAACTACCGCTGTTAGGGCTAGTAATTCTATAGTTCTGGTAGTGTCAAAAACCCTAATGTCCAGCAATTTTAGCGGAATATAAATGGAAGAACCCATTGCTAAAGCCGAAAGCGCTATTTTAAGAAATGGCGTATAAAAGTCACTAAAGCCGAGTTTGCCGATATGTTTTTGGAGAATGGCCAAAAGCAAAATAAAGTCAATAAAGCTGCCTAAAGTAATTGCCGCGGCAATGGCCCAGGCTCCTAGTCCCAAATATTTCACCGCAACAAAAGAGAACAGCGTTGTAGTACAAATGGAAATCAAGCTAACACCAAGCGGAGTTTTGGTATTCTTAAGAGCATAGAATGCCCGATTCAAAAGCAAAACAGCCCCCTGGGAAAATACGGAGACCCCAAAAATGCCAAGTAGCAAAGCTGTTTGTAGAGTAGCATCCCAAGGAAACCTGCTGGCTCCATATACAAGTCTTACCGCAGGGACTCTTAAGATAATAATGATTACACTGGCAGGTACTGCCAAAAACATCATCTGAAAAAACGAGGTGATAAAGGTTTTCCTAAACGTTTCCGAATCCTCTTGTCCAGATTCAGAACTTAATGACGGCAACGCGGCCAACGCAATAGACGCGCCAAAAAAGTTGACAGGAAAAGACTGGAGCTGATCGGCAAACCTGATGTAAATTACCGAGCCCGTAGACACCAACACGGCTAGAAAATTAGTGATGGTGATTGAAATCTGCGAGGCGGCAAGACTAAGAATTCTGGGCGGTAAAAGCTTGACCATTGTTAATGATGCCTTGTCTTTAAAATCAACGCCAAAGCTGTAAGTAAAACCGGTTCTTCCAATAAATATAGCTTGAACGGCAAAATGCAAAACGGATCCGAGCAAGCCGCCCAATGCAGCAGCATATATCCCAAATCTGGCGGTAAAAAGCACAAGTCCGCCAATCATTCCAACGTTATAGAAAATTGGCGCCAACGCCGGCACCAAAAAATACCTAAATGACTGAAGGATGCAACCTAGAAAACTACTTACAAGCAGGATCATTTGGGCCGCCAACATAAGCCGCATAAGGGCGGCGCCCATCCGTACTTGATAATAAGAAAACTTTCCGGCTGACAAGGCGTCAATTATTTGGGGAGAAAACATGAAAACTACCAGGGAGAAAAGTATAAAAATCCCAAGGCAGAGTGAAACTATATTTGAGGCCGTTTTAAAGGCGCCTGCTTTGCTTTTTGTTATCTCGTAGGAAAAAACCGGAATAAATACACTGGAAAGAGCCCCTACCGCCAAAATTGAATAAATCAGCGAAGGTATTCTGTCAGCAATGTAGAAGACCGAGAGGTCTACACCGTCCCCAAAAAAGGTGGACAACAGCCGAGATCTAATAAGCCCCAAAACCGCGGACCCACCATAAGCCAAGGCCAAAACAAACGCCGCAGAGATCACTGTATTCTGGGTAGAGGAGAATAGCCTTGACTTGACCATAACGGCCATTATGTTATCATACGCTGGCTGAATTACATATGGCGAACACACACAGCGCAAAAAAGGCAATAAGAAGCTCGGCAAAAAAGTATGAGCAAAACACGTTTTGGAAAAGACGCATCAAGACTGCCAGAAAGAGCCTTGCTACAAGCCTAGAAGCAAAAAACAAGGATACCGGCGCTCTAAAAGAAATGCTAAGCACATTTTTTAGCGTGCTGGACAGAGCGGCTAAGAACAAAGTGATTCATAAAAACAGGGCCTCCAGGCTTAAGTCTAAATACGCGCTCAAACTCTAACCCACCTATTGATTTTGCCAATAAAAGTATGTAGACTGGTTTTACTTAGCCTGCCTATGGATATTGCCAGCAATTCAAATGTAAAAAGTATAGCCATAATGGTTTTTGTTTCCGTTCTGCTCTTTGGCATCTTTTATTACCTTATAACGGACGTAACTAGTTCATCGGACTTAAAGACCACTACAGCACAAAACACCCAAACCGACACAGTTTTAGCAGACAGTCAAAAGGTTAATAACGCGGGTGCTCCAGCTCAAGAAGTAAAGGGTGACACAGCGCAAGTTTCGGTTTTTAAGAGTCTCGCAGACCAAAAAACCGATGTTAAACCTAAAGCCGTTTTAGCTGGGTCCGACACGCGTGAAACCACCCAATCTACAGTACCTGCCACGGGTTCGAACACCATCTTTGTCGCCTTTGTCATATCCTGCCTAACCATGTTCACTGGCATCTATCTTCTTATTACTCAAAAAAATGGTGTGGCTTTAGCTAAGTTTGAAAAAAGAATCATTAAGGAATTGGATTAATATCCTACCTGGAAGATAAAACCCCTCGTACCAAAAGTCTCAATGCTTTGCTTCCGGCTGGATAACAAGTCATAAGGGTAATCGTGGACTCGTTCAAATATCGCGGTTTATATTCCGCCAGGGGATCCACGTTAATAGGTTTAAGCACCTCCTTGCCCTCTATCAGGTATATAAACTCCCTATTGTTATATGTAACTACAACCTCGTCCCCGGTAGTTAATGCATCGAGAGTAGAAAATATTCTCTTGTAGTCTTTGGGGTTGTAAAAGATAGGCAACACCGAATGGCCAAAAATAAACATGTTCCCCGCATTTCCGGGCAAAGCAGAGTTTGGATAATGGCCTAGGGCGGTGTCGGGCTTAAGACTAGCCGCATTTGTTTCCACTAATGCATTTTCGATACCAAGCTTCTTTATAGTCAAGTAGAAAAACTCTGGTACATTCTGATCCTTTGGCTCTGTAGTATCTACTGGAAGATCCTTGGCCGGACCAAAACCGGACAGCTCTGAAAAGCTAAAGTCGCCAAAGCCTGTTGCCGCACCCAAAACACTTTCCTTAACCGTTCGCGCGGTTGACCTATCCCTCTCAATGTAAACAAAGGGCAGAGCCACTTGTGAAGTAAATATGGCCAAACCGCCAATAATAAACAATGAAGGAATAACTTTAGGCCCCAGAAAAAACCGATGGTTGTATGTTTTATAAATCGGATCAAACGACTCATCCTTAATGTATTTATATGGGACTCTGTACACCATAGGCAGGAATACCTGCTAAATAATACACTAAATAGAGGGATTTTCGTAAGCCCATGCTCTATAGTGCTGTTGCTAGGAATGGTCATGCATCGGAAAAGAGTCAGTCTGTGTTAAGGGCTTCATTCCGAAAATCTAAAGACTAAAAAAGTCAAAAACTTTAGCCCAAAAAGTTTGATTTACAGAAACAATCTTGCCTGTGATTGGATCAATTTCAAGATCAACAGGCACCTCTACCCCAAACAGACCAAAGAGCTTTTCACTCTTTAGCGCGGTTCCCTCATATTTTATTGCTCCCTGTGCTGTTTTGACTTCAAGTTTTATTTTACTCACATCAATTCCCAGCCCATCTTTTTCTTTAATCTCTTGTTTTATCTTAGCCTTAATAGTTCTACTTAGAGGGGCATTTACCGTGCCACCTGCAGAAGGCTCAAGAATAAGTTCAAAGTCATTATCGTCCTCTTCGTTTATATCTTCTGTCTCGCCCTCGTCTTCTTTACCAACTAATTCCTCTTCCTTCACTGTTCCGTCCGGATTTAACTCAGCCTTCTTGACTAATACTCCGTCCTGATCGTAGGTTAATGTCCTCAACTCAATTTCACTTCCATCGGTCTCCTTAAACGTTTTGGTGATTGTACCATCCGGATTTGTAGTTGTAGAAACTAATTCTACTCTCTCCTCACTGTCATCTAGTTCATCGTTAGTCTCTTTTCCATCTCCATCTTCTAACTCGTCTTCGTTATCGTCAATTTCCACCCTTTGAGTATTAGTTGTGTTAGTTCTTTTTACCTCATCCTTTTCATCTTTTTCTTTAGATTCCTCTGCATCTCGGTCTTCACTACCGCCATCATCTGATGAATCTTCTTTATCGCTATCCTCTGATTCGCTCTCTTCCTCTCTTTTATCTTCATCAGATAACACAACCTTAGATATTGATTTATCAGGGTACACTCTCCCATTGTTTAAAGCAAAAGTGCCTATCGCCAAACTGGCAATGGCAATTATTACAACTAAAATTGGCAAGTGAAATACGGCTAGTGTTATAGAAGTTTTTTTGGGCAGTTTATCCATTGGTCTATTATACCTAAGTAATTTCGTGATGCAATACGTACGTACGTGTGGGAACACCAACAACAACTGCTTTACATTGAGAGTATCTTGCTAGTTGCTAACACTGGTACCGAGTCGGGAGCGATTGTTCCGGTTTTCAACTTTACGTCAAGATCAAAAAGCACCCCATACAGATGAGTGATCTCATGTTCGGTAAAATTCTGCGCCTGCTTTTTTGCCTGCGCTACCTGAAAGGGTGAAAGCTTACTTTGCAGACCAAATTTTGCCAAAGCAACGTTCCTTAACTGATACTGCAGCATAAATAAAATGTACACCGGGTCGTTATCCACTGTCAGCAGTTTTTGGAGACTCTGATAACACTCCTTTTCCCTTTTACAATACACATCGTCGAGATATTTAAACACCTGATTAGGCCTTGCCAGAGTGGCGGGAACCACCTTGCCCTTAAAAGCTCGTACTATCTTTACTAGCGGGCTGGTTTCTTCAAGGTCCTTAGTGCTTACCAACACAATAATTGCCTGTGTATATTTTTTGAGCAGGTCAAAAAGTTTCTCCGTTTGAGGCTTGGTGATCTTTGAAACGTTTAAAACATTAAGCGTTTTTTCGCCAAATATGCCGGTTTGGAGTGTGGTTTCTATTGTACTTAAAGGGTCCGAGTCCACGTTGTAGTCTTTAATTGCGGCGGTTTTATGCTGCAGCGCCACACCTAGTATTAGGTTTCTAATGGCAATTTGGTTTGTTCCGTACGTAAGTGTGAGCATCAATCAAAAAGATATTTTTGCATATACGCGTGAATTTGCGAATAATCGCCCGCCTTAGGTATTAAAACATACTTGCCGCCGTACATGGTCAGATCGGTGGGTGCATAGAGCAAGCCGCCGTTTTCACCAGCGCTTCTGTCGTCCAAAACCAATGATCGGGTATTTGCAAAAGTTGACGACTTAGCCAGGGATAAAAACAGCTGTACACTGCTTAAATCCAAATTAGTGTCTACATTCTTAGCATACAAGTCAAACAAAGAAGCGATCTTGGAAAAATCCAGCAGCGTGGTGGAAGACAACGCTTTTTCTTTTACGGCCGCAATCAGATTCTGCTGTCTTTTTGCCCTGGCAAAATCTGTTCCCTCGTCATTGTTGCCATGCCTTGATCTGACATACTTTAAAGCTGTGGCCCCATCCATCTTTTGGACACCCTTAGCAAAGGCGATATGTTCATACCTGCAGGGGAAGATTTGAACATATGCTTTACCTTCACTAAGCATTCTCTTTGCATCACTTGCGGATCTTCCACACGTGTCGACTTCTTTACCTTCAATGGGGTATTCAAAGTCCTCAAAAGCCGTTTCTACATATACTTCTACACCGCCCAAAGTATCAATAACGGTTTCAAACATACTAAAGTTAACAATCGAGTGGTAATGGATTGGTATACCTAAGACGCTGCTTACAGCTTTTAGCACTTCTTCCCTACCTGTTCCGTCCTTGCCGCCATAAATTCCATATAGCTCGTTTATTTTCCAACGGCTCCCATCGCTTGATTCCACCCACAAGTCTCGGGGAATGGATATCATAACCACATCTTTGTTCTCAGTGCCTACAGAAATTACAACAAGCGTATCTGTTAGCTGCGAATACAGTTGGTCGCCAAATGACCTTTGATCAGAACCTAAAAGCAAAATGTTTGTCCTGCCGTCGGTCTCCTTAAGTTTAGTGTCTGCGGTCTTGGCAATTGAGTTAACAATGTCAACTGGACTTAGCATACTTGCCAAAGCTGTTTTTATTCTGGATGCGTTAACTGCAACCAAAATCACCAATCCGGTAAATGCCACAATAGGCAGGTAAGCCAAAACGCTCTTGCCCCCCGATTTTTTAGCCCGAGCTGGTCTGCCCGCGTTTGTCTTCAGATTTACATAATTCATAAAATGAATTTTTCTACAATACCAGCAAACTCAATAGGGTTCAAGCTTGCATTTCCCACTAAAACACCATCTAGGCCGGAAACACCGGCAAGCTCGCCTGCAGTCTCACTAGTCACGGAGCCACCATAAATTATGGGCGCTCCGCTACCAAAAAAGGCCCGCGCCTCCTTGACCAACTCGGTAACATTCGAGATAGGTTTAGGAGAATACACCCCACCCTTGGATATATTAGCCGGATCTTCCAGCGCGTATATAGAACTTTTATATGCAGCAAAATCGGATGGCGACTTGAAGCATACAATAGGTTGAATCCCAGAGTTCAAACTAACCTCTACTTTTCTTTCAACACTTTCCCGCGGCTCCCCACGTTCACTGTGGCCAACAATCGCATAACTACACAAGCCTACAAGTTGCCGGCCGCCTACGTAGCCTGTATGAGCTCCACTATTCCATTCCGAAATATCCTGGGCGCCAACAAAAATACCGGCCGGGGAAAGAAACTCTCTTGCTTTAGTTAAAAAAGGCAAAGGCGGACAAACAATTATGTGTGTGTTTCGCAGGTCATAAGTTGTAATTTTATGCAGAAACTCGCTGCACCAGTTTTCTGTGTCAACTAAGTTAAAATTCTGTTTCCAATTGGCGACTACGTACTTCATGCAATTTCCTTTAAAGTTCTTGAAAACAAATCGGCGAGCGTTTCAAGCTGCTCGTGAGTATATTTATAGCCAAGAAAACTCAAACAGGCAAACACCGTTCCCAAATTACTATAGATGTCCTCAGCAAAGCCGCACGCAACAAGGCTGTGGACTAATATATTTCCGCCAATCTCGCCGTTTACTGAAAGCGTACAGCCCATTGGACAACCGGAGCAAGAAGGATGTGAGCCGGGGGCAACTTTTATGCGGTCTTTTTCTCCCATTATTTGATTAAAGAGCTCCGTATATTTTCCTATATCAGCAATACTAAAAGTTTTTGTCCCCGTTATTACTGCCCCAAGCAATTTCTTGGCAATGAATTTCTTTTCCAAAATCCCCGATGGAAATTCAAAATAGCTGTCAAGAATTAGCCCGCCCCTGCTTAAGGCTAGCACGCTCCGCTTGCCCGGAAGACCCAGTGCAGAACTATCCGCTGTTTCATCCATAAAAGTCACTTTACCGTCTAATATGTCCAACAACACGGCCTCGCTGCTACTCCCAGCAAGTACAATGGCGTCTAGCCCGCTAAAGCGGAGTCTGAACCCAAGAGAACCTCCAATATACAGGTCTTCAATAACCCCCTCGTTTTCAGCTACAAAACACGTTTTAGACACAAAGGGGAAATAGCCATTTAAAGGCCCTATTGATAGCACCACCGGATCTACATCCTTATACAACGCAAAAAGCTTTACGCCCATTGTTACCCCACCCACATAATCAACCAGCTCCGGCATGTACTGAATGCTGGAAGACTTACTCGACAGGTTAATATATAAGACTCTTTTAGGCTCCATCCTCGTCAACCTCCTCCAAAACCTGCCTAACACAGACCTTAATAATTCTATCTATATTCAACTCTCTAATTTTGGGGTCTACATAGACTCTAAATTCCAAACCGTTTTTGGCATCCCTAAGCACCCTAATATATGACCCTTCAAGGCCCGCTTTTTTCATCTGCCTTTGACATTCCATCAAACACATTTCACAACCAAAGCATCTACTTTGATACGAAGCTTTAATAGTTTTTGCCATATTGCTAAAGCCCACTAGTGTAAAACCTGAATGCCGGGCAAGTTTCCCGCAACAAGGTACTCCAGCATAGCACTTCCACCGGTAGAAATAAAACTAAACTTGTCGGTAAGCCCAAACTTTGTTAGCGCTGTAATCGTATCCCCACCCCCGACCACACCAAAACTGCCCGCCGATACAGCTTGGGCTACAATCTCCGCTATGCTTTTAGTGCCGGTTTGATATCTTTCATCTTCAAACATACCCATAGGCCCTGCCCAAACAATCGTTTTGGAACCAAGTAGTATGTTGCGCCATGCTTCCAAAGTCCGTGAACCAATATCCATAGTATCTACATAGTCAACAGGTAGCCGCACTTTGTTGTTACTCGGTTTTAGCTCAAGCGCTACCTTACCACCTACTAACACACAATCCGCAACATCAGCAAATTTGGCAATTAGCGGTGCCTTTGATTCAACCTTAGCCCCACCAACAATTACCGTTAATGGCCTTGGCGGGTCGTACAACACTTTATTCAGCATTTCCACTTCTTTTGTTAGCTGGAAACCGGCAAAAGCTGGCAGCAACCGAGGAAGTCCTGTTATAGAAGCGCTATTGCGATGGCAGGTGGCAAAACTTTCATTAACGTACAGCTGAATGTTTCTTGCCAACTCCTCGGCATACGACGGATCACCAATTTCCTCCCGAATATCAAACCGCAGGTTTTCCAGCACTTCAAACCGCCCCCTAAGATGGGAAGTAAAATACACCTGAAGATACTTAGTGGAAAGAGTAGCCACAAACCTCCCGTGCGGTCTGCCAATATGCCCGGCTATTACAGGTATGGCACCCCTGTTACTAATATAGCTAAGGGTTTTAAGACACGCGTTAAGCCTAAAGGTTTCACCTATCCTACCTTCATGCAGGGGCACATCCAAGTCGCACCTTACAAAAACCCGGGTATCGGCTTTAATATCTGCACGATTTATACATAGCACAAATGACATAATAGCAGTACAAAAGCCGCTTTGACAAATGCAATTGAATTTGGTACACTACTCGGTTCCGATAGAAAACGTATGGACAACCTAACTGGAGCAAAAAATAGCCGGGTGAATCTTAAGGTTAAGGGTAATTTGAAGCACCTTACTTATAAACTGCACGCATTAATCAAGGCAACGCTGCTTGGGTTAAAAACCCATAAGATTATCGGACATAAGGCCGGACTTATCGAGATGGAATTTGAGGGCGAAAAAACTAGCCTGTGGAAAATCGTGAAATGGGCAAAAAACGGTACGGTCTTTAGTACCGTGGAAGAAGTTGTTTTTTCTTTTTCCTCTAAGAATCAAGGTTGAGGTTCCGTCTCCAATTCCTTAACCTGCTTTATAATGTCAGCATAATGCGTAGTGTCAATATTACCGGGAAGCGGTGCAAAACTATCGGTGTAGCCAATAACCTCATCGGGGTACTTTCTAACCGATGTAACACCATCCCACACTAAAATAATGCTAATTCCAGCCTTTGCCGCAGAAGCTGCACCAACCAAGGAATCTTCAAAGGCTAAAGTATTTTTAGCCGGTATCTTAAAGTGGTCAAGGGTTTTTTTGTAGATATCTGGCGCAGGTTTTGGATTTTTTACTTCATCTCCGCAAATAACAAAGTCAAACACCTTGCCGAACTCAAGGTAGGCAACCACTTTGTCCGTTACAACCCTAGCCGTATTGGTTACAAGCGCCAGAGGTAGCTTGTGCTTAAATTTTAATTCAGCGGCAAAAGGCCAAAAGCCATCGGTAACAACCAACTGGCTTAATTGATTAATAAATTCGGTATGGGTAAGCTCTACCAACTCGGTTATAGGCCGCGCCTTTTCCAGTTTGTTTTCTGCTAGCACTCTTTCCCACCTCTCCCTTACCGAAGCGCCATATTGCCCAGCGCTAGTCCATACCCAACCATTAAGTTCCATAACCTTTTTGAAAGCCGCATCCCAGGTAGACTCCGATTTAATAATTGTCCCGTCCAAATCAAATGTAATTAACGTTTTATCAATAAAATAGTCGCCAAACATTGCTATCTTCCTAACGGGTTTTTCTTACCCGTAACAACAAAGTAAATCATCATCACAATAACCGGTGGACCTGCCAGCCAGTTTATGGGAAACCAATACCACCTGTCATAACCAAACAGTAATATCCAAACTGCGTAAACTAAGCCAATAGTCAAATAGATAACCAATAGTATTGAGAGAACAACCACCAGCATGCTCTAAGATTAACAAAGAAAGAGTTATATGGCAAAGACTAAGGCTAATCCAGTCCTTCGTCCGCAAAAAACCTCTTTAGTATAATCGCCGCGCTAATGCTGTCTACTTTTCTTCTGACTTTTCTTGGCAGTCCGTCTTCAATAGCCTTATCTTCAGCCTCTTCCGTAGTCCCGTGTTCGTTAACAAAACGCACGGGTGTTCCTATTCGTGTGGCAATCAACTTAGCAAAGCGCCTCACTTCTATGGACTGCCCGGTCTCTTTGCCAAGTTCAGTCAACGGCAAACCAATTACAATCAATGCCGCCTTATTCTCCCTGGCAAGTTTACACACTTGAGATACCGCATAGAGTTTGTCTTGCAACTCAATGGAACTTACCGGACTAACGGCCCCGTTTTTGCCAAGCGCTAAGCCGGTTGTTGCGGTACCAAAATCTACACCCACAACAAACTTGTCCATATACGGATTTTTGTCTTGCTTAATCATTCTTGTATTGTAACCTCCACCACAATATTTTGACTCCTAAACGGCATCTTACGCAAAAAAGTTATATTCGGCGTTACTTTTAGAGCTGTTTGGGCCACACCGTTGATTTTAGCTAAAACTGCAAGCGTGTCATCAAAACTCTTGCCTTTGATATCGTTTGCAATGGCGTTTTCGTCTATATTAGGTACTATATACAACTTAAAAGTCACTTGAACATCTGCCAGAGTGGATGATAGCTGTGTATTTTCAGTCTCACCAAGCACATCCACCTTTATATCCCCACCCAATGATCTAAAGTCAAAGCCCGCTGGTACAAGACCCTGACTTATAGCATCAATTAACTTTGCCAGTTCTTTTTGGGAGTAAGTTAAACCTTCGGCCTGCGCTGTGATTACGCCTTTCAGCTGGTCTGTCTCCTCGCCCACTTTTTTATCTATCGAAATCTGAACTTCAGTAATTTTCCCGGATTTGTCTACAAATTGAAAACCAGAGGGTACTCTAGGCTTCAACAAATCTTGCGCCTGGATAGAAGTGGATTTAGTTAACTCGGCTTTTAATCCGTCAATGTCTTTTTGCGCTACAACTTTCACTACCTTGCTTGATCCTCCTTTAAAATCCTCGGAACTAACTGCCTTCAAATCTTCCGACGAGCGACCTTTAATTGAGAGTTCTTCTCCCTTATCAATGTTAAAATCGTCCCCCACGGCCTTTGCCGTGATTTTCGCGGTGGCGCTGCCCTTTATGATCGTTCCGGGGTTAGCCGGGTCATCCTCACGGGCGGGAACAGAAACATTATCATCAAGAGTAAAGGCGTAAGTAGTATCCTTAGGCTTATATCTAAGCTCCGTACCGTCCATAAGTTCAACAGCTGAAGTTGTAGAATTATAAATGGTAACCTTGCCTTTTGCATAGTTGCCTTCAATTTTTGAGCCGGTTGTGGGATAACTTAGTGTATTCTCTACAGACGAAACAATCCGCAAACCGCTCAAGGTCTTTTTTTCCGCGGCAGTTTTGTAGCCATCTCCCACCTCAATCGAAACACTTTTCGTTAGCACTTGCGGGGTAAAATATAATGTTACGTGAGCTTTATAAAAATAGGTCAAACCAATGAAACCGGCCCCCGCCAACAGGATAAGCGTAATACCTACCACTATACCCACCTTAGGGAGAGCTATTTGCGACAGCGCAAGCCTTGGCCTGATTTTTTCCAGCAGCCCTGGAGCATCAACCACAACATTATACTCCGAGGCAGCGCCCTGCTCGGCCCTAAGCTCATTTAGATCATGGGAACTTTCGCTCTTCATTAAGTTTATTAGATTTCTGCCAAACGGATCTTCGGTGCTATACGTCAGCTCCTTGCCCATTCTTTTGGCTTGATCGTTAAGCATTTTCAGATTCATCACGTTTTCAAATAATACTGAGCCTAAAGGAATATCCAGCTCTACCCGATAGTCGGCAACTTCCTTTATTACCCGTACGGCTTCTTCAACTGTTGTGTATATTTCTAACCCTATTCTTTGCATATGCCTAGTACTCCAGCAACTAACAGATTGCCTTTTAATTCCAGGGGAAAATCAAAAAAGGCAGCGTCTAGTTTAGTAAACACCGGTTTGGACCTAAACGGAATCTGCTTCTCCCATTCATACCATTCCAGCATTTCCCAAAAATCGGTTCGTTCCAAATCCGAACCGCAGATGTAAACATTGGGAGAAAACGTTTTTATACCCAAAAATTCCTTAAAAAGCAACTCCAGACTTTGCACCCAAAACTCCAATTCGCGCTCAAACGCGCCGGACCCAAGAGGCAGCGTCTTTCTTTGAATAAGCGAACCGCCAAAAACAACAGATAGGTTTGTGTAATCTCTTCGAATCGAGATAATTACCGAATTGTGTGCATCAGTCATCTTTTTGTCCAAATGCTTTGCTACCGCAAAATCTACTGGAACAACAGTCTTAAACACAAGCCCAGCGTTATTTGCCGCGTCTGCTAAAGCCTCCAAATAGGCCGGTTCACAAAAAGTGGAAAAGGTGGAAATTTCCAGAACTGCTCCAAGTTTCCCTTCCGGGCTTGGGCACACAATCTCATCAAGCTTAATCATTGTAGTTTCAGTAAACGCGCACTCCAACTCAATATCCGGATTACCGGTTGCCGCATAAACCTGCTCGACTGCGCTGTCTATAGAGTTGCGCGCGGCTTCGGCATAAACAGTCATAAGATCTTTATGTGTCACCTGCTTTTCCGGATTTCTTTTTTGCCTAACGGAAATAAACGAGCAATAGCAATTAGCACCGTCAACACCAAATACTATGTTTTTTACGGTCCGGCCACATTTATTTATGCAGATTCTTAAAACTTGGCTGAATTGGTCTTGATCAATAATCCTACCGTTAGCAACAATACCTTGGGCAAGCCTCTCTGAAAACCAGTTAACAGGCGCACCCGCGCTAAAAAATACCACACTAACACTAGAAGAGTCAAACACACACCCATAGTACTGATTGAATTCATCCTTTGTAGCTAAACCCAAGATGGAGCGCAGAGTAGAAAGCATTAACCAAATTATACAAAGTTAGCCCGAAATATCAAAGGATGTTCCATAGGCTGCGTGCCGCTAAACAACGTTCCAACCTTTCTCCGTACATATCTCTTTTGCAAGCTCCATAGGGACTCCGTAAGTTTCATATAACACCAAAAGTTCCGGCTGGCCAAATTTTCCGTTGGTCTTTTGGGCCAGTTTCGCCATCTCTTTTAGGCCTTTGTCCAAAGTATTGGTAAACTTTGTCTCCTCATCAACTAAAGCAGTTAGTACGCGCGGCTTGGCTGTTAGCAGATGCGGATAACTTGGACTATACGCATCTACAACCACCCCCGCTACGGAAGCCAAAAAGTTATCTGTTACATGCAGTTTTTTTGACTGGAAGATCACCCTGCGAAGTATTCGCCGCAGCACATAACCCTGCAATTTATTGCTCGGTAGCACCCCGTCGCCAGTCAAAAAAACTGCTGCCCGTAGATGATCGGCGCAGAGTCGATACACCCAATCAGTTTTGCTCATCTCCCCATATCGAATGGTTGAATATGCTTGAATCTGATTGATAATAGGCAAAAACAGATCGGTTGCAAAGTTATCCTTCTTGTTTTGCACTACCCTAACAATCCGTTCAAACCCCCAACCGCAATCCACGTTCTTCTGTTCGAGTTCAACATAACTTGAATCACCAGTCTTCTTATACTGCATAAAAACATCGTTGCCTATTTCAACAAACCGCTGGCAGTCACAATTTACATGGCACTTTTCACCAAAACGTGGATCATGCTCCTCGCCCGTAAAATAAAAGATCTCCGTGTCCGGCCCGGCTGGGTCGCCAACAGGCGCCTTGCCATTGTTTCTTTCCCACCAGTTTTTCTTTTTTGGGTAATAAAAGATTCTATAGTTGCCTTCCCCAACCTTGTACACATCTTCGGTAGCCAAGGCTTGTATCCCCCGTTTGGCAAAAACCTGCCGCCAAATTTCTGCAGACTCCATATCCCGTGGAAGCCCATCCTCGCCGGCAAATACTGTTACATATAATTTTGCCGGGTCTATACCTAATTCGTCCACAAAAAAACTAAAGGTCCAGGGGATTTGCTCCACCTTAAAATAGTCGCCTAAAGACCAGCACCCCAACATTTCAAAAAAAGAGTGGTGTCTGCCATCGCCAATTTCGTCCAAGTCCTCGGCTCTAAGACACCTTTGGACATTAACCAGTCTTGTACCTAATGGATGCTTTTGCCCCATTAAATAAGGAACCAAAGGCTGCATGCCGCTTCCCATAAAAAGAGTGGTTGTATCGTTAGCAGGAATTAGGGACGCATTTTCGACTTCTGCATGACCCAACGCTGTGTAGTAGTCAATAAATTTTTTCCGGATATCAAGGCTGGTCATGGTAAGTATTGAAGTAACGGCATTATATCACCTGGCGCCGCAGAAAAAGAACGGACGCGAAAAGGCATATCACACCCACCCACACGGCAACAGGTAAACCCATAAAACTCCACGGAGCAATCCGGAGAAACTCCAAGGGCAGCCTTATTAGTGAGTAACCGGCAAGATAAGTAAACACAAATATGCCGTCTCTGGGCTTATCTGACTTGTTATGTAAAGAAACGTACTTCTTGTATAAAAGAACAAACAAACCCGTAGACAAAACAGATTCGTATAAAAAGAGCGGGTGAAAGTGTGCGTAATATTTAAACCCTTCAGGCCTCAAGGCTTCGGGAATGTAAATACCCCAGGGTAGGCTCGTTGGCAAACCAAAAACCTCTTTATTAAAAAAGTTCCCCCATCTACCTATAGCTTGCGCCAAAGGAGCACAAACCGCAAAGACATCCGCATACCTAACAAAACTGCGGCCACCGGCTACAAACCCGCCCAGAGCTGCACCAGCAACAGCACCCCAAATACCCAAACCGCCTTCCCAAACCGCCAACACCCTAACCGGTTGAGCGTAGAAAAACGCCCAGTAATCAAATACGTGGTACAATCGCGCTCCTGCTAATCCAAATAACCCGGCATAAAAAGCCATGCGCCAAAAGTCGGTTACAACTAAACCCCCACGCCTACACAACCTCTCGCCAATAGTTAACGCGCTTAACACACCCACTAATAGTATAAAACCGTACATACTGGCATTTTAACCTAGAATCATTGACAATTCATCATACTAAATGATAAGTTCACAACGTAGGAACCTCATGACTAAAGTACTTATTGCCAGCGATCACGCGGGGTTTGAGCTCAAAAAGTTCTTGGTCCAGGCGCTAACAACCGCCGGCTATCAAACGTACGATTTAGGACCTTTTAACTACAACGAAGACGACGATTATCCACTATTTGTTAAAACCACAGTGGCAAAGTTTTTTACCGATCCCACAAACACAACCGGTATACTAATCTGTAGGAATGGTGTGGGGGTTTGTGCAATCGCCAATAAATACAAGGGGGTAAGATGCGCCCTGTCTTGGAATCCTGTTCACGCCGAGTCCGCAAAAAACGATGACAATGCCAATTTCTTGGCACTTGGCGCAGACTATCTTGATCCAGCCCAAGCTTATGCCATCTGCCAACGGTTCCTGCAAACAAGCTTTAGCGCGAGCGCGCGGCACATTAGAAGGCTAGTGCAGTACGCAAATCTCGGGAGCACTTATGATAATTCCGGGCATCTTTGAAGACAATCAAGAGGGTGTGTTAAAACTCTTAACAATGCTTGCCGGCGTAGCAAAGGTTGTGCAACTGGACATTGCCGACGGGCTGTTTGTCCCCAGGAAAACCTTTACCGACTTGGGTTTTTTATCTGGTCACAACCCACAAACTACTATCCAACTGCATCTCATGGTTCAAAAACCCGAAGCCTATAGCATGTTCCTGCCTAAAGAGATAACAGACGTTTGCGCCCATGCGGAGTCGTTTATTTACAGGCCGCTTTGTCTTGGCGAATACTACGATCTTCTAAAATCAAAGGGCAAAAGGCGCGGTATTTGCTTTAATCCCGACACCGGCTTTGAAGAATTTGCGCAAGTTATTAAACAATGCGACTATGTGCAACTTATGTCGGTTTATCCCGGAGATCAAGGCAAAGCTTTTTTAGCAAGCACACTGACAAAGGTTAGAGGGTTTAAAAAGTCGTTTCCCGATACACCTATTCAGCTTGACGGTGGCATAGCCTTGGACAATGTGCAAACTGCCGTTGAAGTTGGGGCCAACTCTTTAGTTGTGGGTTCCAGAATAGCAAAAAGCCCGGATCCCGTTAAAGCCTATACAGAATTCGTGCTAAAATTTGACCATGCCCGAAGAGACTTTTACACTAGCAGCCAACCCAACCTACACCATTAATAAAATTGCGTTTCTTGGCGGGGCGGCATGGAAAGAGAACGATCAAACCTACAAAGATGCCTACGAAACAGCAAAACTCTTGGCACAAAACGGCTACGAAATAGTAAATGGTGGGGGGCCTGGCGTTATGCGGGCATCCACCTACGGCGCCCGAGCTGGAAAAGGTAAAGTTCTAGCCGTTACTTACCATCCAAACAAACCAAAAAGGCATTATGAGGGCACGGACCCGTTGAACATCCCCGATGAGGAGGTGGTAACACTAGACTACTTTGACCGCACAAAAGTTATGCTGCAAAACACCGACTTGCATATAGTCTTCAACGGCAGTTTGGGCACACTAAGCGAGCTGGGCATGACTTGGATAAGTTCATGGATCCACGAACCTAACAAAAAACCAATAATCTTGTACGGGCTCTTTTGGCAAGATATTGTTAACGCCTTAGCCGTGCATATGTGCATAAGTGCAGAGGAAATCAAGATACTAAAAATACTTGGCTCGCCCACAGAAGTACTAGAGTACATCAAATCCATTGACGCAAAGCAAGGTGTATAATCGGATAGATGCCCCAGCATAAGTCGCATGTTCATGCGCAAAACTCCTATATTCTCGACCTGGAAAAAATTGCCGTGGAGCTTAGGCAGGATGTGGTTAAAATGCTGCTGTCTGCAGGTTCCGGGCATTCTGCAGGGTCTCTAGGCTTGGCCGATATTATTTCTGCGCTTTATTTTCATATCCTTAATGTAAATCCAAAAAGTCCAAACGATCCGCAAAGGGACAGATTTGTACTTTCTAATGGTCATACATGTCCAGTACTGTATGCCGCCTTAGCCAAAAAAGGTTTTTTCGAAAGATCACTGCTCAAAGACCTGCGTAAAATAGACTCTCCGCTTCAGGGCCATCCGCACATGGGCTCTGTTGCCGGGCTTGATTTTACAAGCGGCCCCTTAGCCCAGGGCTTGAGTTTTGCCGTTGGGCTAGCACTTGCAGGTAAAATGGCTGCCAACCTTTACCGAGTTTATTGCATAACCAGTGACGGTGAATTGCAAGAGGGCGCCGTATGGGAATCGGCTATGTTTTCAGGCAACAAAAGGCTAAACAACCTAACTTGGATCATTGACCGCAACAATATCCAAATTGACGGTTATACCGAAGATGTAATGCCGCTTGAACCTTTAAGAGCTAAAATCGAAAGCTTTAATTGGCACGTACTGGAAATAAACGGCCACAATATGGAGGAAATACTAAGCGCATGTGATCTGGCAAAAAACATTTTGGAAAGACCAACTGCTATAATAGCTCATACCATCCCAGGCAAAGGCGTAAAAGAGATGGAGTATAAATTTGAATGGCACGGAAAGCCGCCCTCAAAGGAACTTGCCCAGCAGGCACTCCAAGAACTTAGGACGCTGGAAGGCCAAATTGAAAGCGACTATGACTGAACATACAACCAAAAATAAAGGCTCGTTGAGTAAAAGCTCAATGAATCTTGTTCCCGTGCTTCTGATATCCATTCTAATTGTTAGCGCCGGCTATTTGCTGTTAAAAGACACTCTTCAATTGCCATGGTTCAAAACAGAGAAAACCATGGAAATCACCAGACTTGTCGGCTACCCAACAACAATTGAAACGCAAAAAGATCTCAAGAAGACGCGTATGGTACTCAAGTCAAGCGATGAGTTACGAACCTATTTGCAAAGCATCGACATTGTGGCCGAAGAAGCCTACAACCAGCTAAACTCGCAAGTCGATTTTGCCAAAGAAACGCTAATTGCCGCTTCCAGTGACACCCAAGAAGAAACTGAAAGTACTATAAAAATTAAACGGGTAGCGTTGGATAGAGACAACAACGTTCTGGCGGTAACTATCGTGCAATCCAAGCCTGATGCAACTTGTATCCCTGAAATAAAAAAGAATATACTAGTGGACTTTGTTAAAATAACAAAAACCGATAAAGAGTTTGACTTTGACGCAATAAAAGAAACCAGAAGCTGCAACTAAGGGACTTAGCTAGCACAAAAGCCATTGGGGATATATACTTTGGGCAATGCCCTTGATGGAATTTAAGTCGACTAGAGAAGGCTATGGTGACGCCCTGGACGAATTGGGCCAAAGCCACGCAAACATAGCGCTTGTGTGTGCGGACCTTACAAAGTCAACAGAATCCCACAAGTTTGCCCAGCACTTTCCGGAGAAATTCATTCAAATAGGTGTGGCCGAACAAAATATGGCGGGCATAGCCGCCGGTCTGGCCTCAACCGGCATGACAGTTTTTATGACTTCGTATGCCGCATTCAACCCGGGCAGGAACTTTGACTTTATCCGAACCCAAATTTGCTACTCAAACCTGAATGTAAAAATAATCGGCAGTCATGCCGGGTTTAGCGACGGCGGGGACGGCGCAACCCACCAGATGCTGGAGGACGTCGGTTTGATGAGGAGCCTGCCAAATATGACTGTACTGTCACCATGCGACTACTGGGAGGCAAAAAAAGCGATATACGCGGCGTGCAAAATCAAAGGGCCTGTGTATATCCGACTATATAGAGAAAGCACTGCTGTGATAACAAAAAAAGCCGGGCCGTTTGAGATCGGCAAGTGGCAAACTTTAGCCGAAGGCAACGATGTCTGCATCATAGGCCACGGACCGGTATGTGCCGAAGCCCTTTTGGCAAAGGAAAAACTACAAGAAAAGTCGGTATCCGCCCAAGTTGTTAGCGCCTGTTCAATAAAGCCCTTGGATACAGACTGCCTTCTTGCCCTGGCAAACAGCTACACCAAACTTTTAGTGGTTGAAGAGCACCAAAAAGCATGCGGACTGGGCTCGGCCATATGCGAATATCTTGCAGATAAACACCCTGTAAAAGTAACTATACTTGGTGCTAACGATGTTTTTGGCCAATCAGGCAAATACCATGAGCTGTTGGCAAAACATAAGCTCGACGCCAAAGGCATATGTGCGAGTGTGCTAGAATTATTGGAGGAGAAAAACAGCACATGAGCTTTGTTACAATACTAGCCCAATCTAAAATCTTTCCCGTATTGGAATTCTCACTTATCATAGCTTTGGTTATAGTTACTTATTGGGGCATGTATCTTAGCGCTTTTAAAAACGTAAAACCCGTAACTAAAATGACTTTAAGCATGTTTCTGGGTACCGTGGGCTATATAATTGGCAAAACCACTGTAATTGCTCTTTTTGCCTCACATTTTTCCACCACTGCCGCCTATGCCTTTTGACGTAATACTAATTAGTGATGTATCAATTGATGAGTTTTTAAAGGTAGACGATGCTGCAGTTATGTGTGACCTTGATACACACAAATGCAGAATTTGTTTGAACTACGCGGAAAAGATCCCGGTGGCCGAATTTAAGACCAGTTTGGGAGGCAATGCCGCCAACGTGGCTGTGGGCTTGGCAAAGCTGGGACTTAACGTTTCGGTATATTCAGAGGTTGGCAATGATGCAAACGGCGATCGGTTTGTTAGGGAACTAAAGGAGCGGGGGGTGGATAATTCTCTGATAATTAAAACCCCCGGTGAAACAGATGTTCACTCAATAATTGTGTACCAAGGCGAGAGAACCATTCTTTCTTACCACCGACCAAAAAATTATACGGTACAAAAGTGGGAGGACCCAAAGTGGTTATACTATTCCTCACTGCCAAAGCAGTTTGAGCTGTTTCAACAAGAACTCGTGAGCTACTTAAAGGCGCATCCCAACGTACTTATTGCATTCAATCCAGGTGTCTATCACTTTAAAGCTGGCTATGAGAAATATAAACCTTTTTTGCAACTAACCGATTTACTCTTTGTCAACAAAGAAGAGGCCGTGGAGATGCTTAGCCAAGCCGGTACAAAAGTCGCTGGAATGGATACCCGAGCACTGCATGGGGAACTTTATAAACTGGGGCCAAAAATGACGGTAATAACCGACGCCGCAAACGGCGCGAGTGTAAGCAACGGAGAGGAGTATCTCGCATCACCGATATTTGAAACAAAGTCTCCGATCGTGGACAAAACTGGCGCCGGCGATGCCTTTGCCAGCGGCTTTCTAGCCGCATTGCTATACGGCAAAACCTCTACCGAGGCCCTTAAGTGGGGCGTAATTAATTCGTCCATGTGTATCCGTGAAGTGGGGCCAATGAACGGTTTGGCAACAAAAGCAGGAATTGAAAAACTGGTTTGAAAAAAACACACTATATGACAGCTATAGATATTTTAACTAAAGCAAAAAACGGCGGCTATGCTATAGGGGCCTTTAATGTTGCCGGAATTGAAACACTTAAAGCCGTTGTAGGCACGGCAAAAGAGCTGCAATCGCCCGTTATCTTGGAAGCATCCGACGGAGAGGTTAAGTATGTAGGTATAAAAGAGCTGGCGTATCTTGTAAAAATCCAAAAAGAGGAAACGGGACTTCCGCTGCTGTTGAATCTTGATCACGGCAAAGATTTTGAAACGTGCAAACAGGCTATTGAGGCGGGTTTTGATTACATCCATTTTGATGGCAGCAACCTGCCGGTGGCAGAAAACATCGCAACTGCTAAAGAGGTGGTTAAACTGGCGCATGCGCACGCTATTCCAGTAGAGGGCGAAATAGATCATATTCAAGGCAGTTCGTCTGATCGCACCAAGGAAGACCCACGCACCATTCAGCAAGGCGGGTTGTACACTGATCCGGAAAAAGCCCAAAAGTTTGTGGAACAAACCGGTGTTGACGTTTTTGCCGGGTTTATTGGCAATTTGCACGGCATTTATGCTCAAGAGATTAGGCTGGACTTAAATTTGCTTGCGCAGATCGAAGCTGCGCTTCCGCACACGTTTTTGTCCCTGCACGGCGGCTCCGGTGTGAACGAAGAAGACATCAAAAAAGCGGTTAAGACCAACGTGGTAAAAATAAACGTAAATTCCGAATTAAGAGTTGCTTATAAAATGACGCTGCAGGCAACCCTGAATGCAACAAACGAAATTGCTATCTACAAACTAACCACCCAAGCTATTGAAGAAGTTAAAAAAGTGGTGGCCAGAAAAATTAGACTTTTTGGCAGTGAGGGCAAAATATGAAAGTTCTTATTACCCGCGACATTCCGCACAATGGCATAGCCAAACTCAAGCAGTTCCCGGAACTTGAGCTGGACACCCGAACCGGCCCACCGCTTGCCAAGGAAGAGTTAATAAAGGGGGTAAGTGACGCAGATGCCGTACTAGTGGTAATACCAGATAAGGTCGACAAAGATGTTATTGCCGCGGGGACAAAACTGAAATTAATCGCGTGCTATTCCGTTGGTTACGATCATGTAGACACCGACTATGCCAAAAGCAAAGGTATTTTTGTATCCAATACGCCCGGCGACTTAACGGAAGCTGTGGCAGAACACGCCTTTGCGTTAATGATGGCCGTGGGCAGAAGAATTGTGGAGGCGGATTTCTTTGTTAGAGACGGCCATTACAAATACTGGGACCCGCTAATTTTCCTGGGGCCCAAAATGATGGGCAAAACCCTGGGGATCGTGGGCTTTGGCAGAATTGGTCAGCACCTGGCAAGAATGGCCCAAAATGGTCTGCACATGGACATACTGTATACCGACATCAGAAAGGCGGGCAAGGAAACATCCGGCGTTAATGCTACCCAAGTGTCAATGGAAGAACTCCTTGCCAGAAGCGACATTGTAAGTCTGCATTGTAACCTTACAGAGGAGACAAAGTACATGATTAATGCCAACACGCTAAAGCTAATGAAACCTTATGCCATCCTAATCAATACCGCCAGGGGGCCTGTGGTGCACGAGGCGGCGTTAACGGAAGCGCTAAAAAATAATTGGGTTGCCGGAGCAGGCTTGGACGTATTTGAAAATGAACCAAAAGTGCATCCCGAGCTACTTAAACTGCCAAACGTTATACTTACCCCGCACATAGCCAGCGCCACTAGAGAAGCCCGGATTCAAATGGCGGGGATGGCGGTTGACAACGTTATTGAAGTCCTGATAAAGAATAATCAACCACTAAATTGGGTAAACAAATAGTTGTATGAAAACTATTGTAGGTTTTATAAAAAGAAATGCCGCGGTATTTTTGCTGGGACTGATAATTCTGGTGATTTTTGTTGCTATCATACTCTCCGGGTTAAAACCTGCGCCAAGCGTACCACCGGGCTTTAAAAAAGTTGAGGAGACCATTTTTACGGAAAGAGATACCGCCCAACCACCGCAGGAAGAACCCAAAACCCAACCGCCTGCTAAAGTAGACTACGCCCCTCAAACCGCTTCGCCGGAGAACAAGGGCAAGCCGTATTTTTATGGCGAATACAACCCAAACTTACGTGACACCCAAGGCTACCCAAAACCGCCTGAACCCGGAGCGTATAAAAAGTCAACAGAACAATACCCCGAGATAATAGAAAGCCAAAGACTCGCGGAAGAAGAGGAGTATGCCAGAAGACTTCAGACCGTGACCATAAACTTTACCGACACTGGCTTTAATCCAACAGATGCCACCGCATACACAGGCCAAAAAGTGGTTTTTGTAAACAAAACCGACAAAGATATGCTCATGGTACAAGCTACCCCAATCCACGAGGCGCTAAGTGGTGAGATACTAATAAAACCGGGCCAAACTTTTGAGTTTAGGCCCCTGATTAACGGCAGAGCAGCGTATGTGGAACTAAACATGCAAAAGTATGGCACCCTCTATGTGCAGGACGTAACGTTGCCCCTGGTTACCGAGTAGGCAGCTTTGACCCAACCGGACACAGCAACCTTAACCCACAGTCGTAACATTTGGGCTTGTTTGCAATACATATGTACCTGCCATGCAAAACAACGGCGCCGGAAAAATTACGCCAGTATGCTTTTGGGATCAGCTTCATTAAATCCTGCTCAATTTTTACCGGCTCCTTGTGCTTTGTTAAACCCAGGATATTCGCTACCCTGGTAACGTGGGTGTCCACTACAATCCCCTCCGATATACCCCATAATTCCTGCAGTAACACATTTGCGGACTTTCTGGCAATACCCGGAATCTTAACTAAAGCACCCAACTTCCTGGGCAAAACGCCATTGTGGCGGGCAATAACGTACTGTGCGGCTTTAATTAACCTTTGGGCTTTACCAAGGTGAAAATTTACTCCCCTAATATCCGCCTGCAACTCTTCCAGTTTTGCATTAGCCAAGTGAGACCAAGTTTTGTACTTCTTAAACAAGTGGGCCGTTATCTGGTTGACTTTTTTATCCGTAGTTTGTGCCGAGAGCTGAACCGCCACAAACATCTGAAATTCATTACCGTGGACAAGCTCCGTTTGGGGATTGGGGTACAGTTCTTTTATTTTTTGAACAATAGCAAGTGTGTTAGTCAAAAAGGCCTTTCTGCGCCGCCTCCCGTACCGAAGGTTCAACGCCAACTCTTTTCAACAAGGATTTGAAGTTGTAGCTTTGTAACGCCTCACTAACGCTTTGAATCGGCAGGTTCCCGTAACGGGAGGCCTCGAGGGAAAAATCCGCGGGGGTGTTGTAGTCAAGTGTGGCTAGCTTCTTGCTCATAACTGCCTGATCGTAACCATTAACAAGTTTCTCCCTTAAAGAATCTGGTGTAACTTCCCCAACGTGTCTGTAGATATTTTCGATCGTACTATACTTCTTTAACAAATCTCCTGCGGTTTTTTGGCCAATACCGTACACCCCGGGAATGTTGTCGCTGGAATCCCCTACTAAGCCTTTGTAATCAGGCACTTGGTTAGGTAGAACCCCCAGTCTCGCTATAACTTCCTTTTCCCCCACCCACTCAATCTTGTCACCTTTTGTAGAAGGCAGCATTATTACAACATTAGGTTGAACCAATTGCCATAAATCTCGGTCATTGGAAAATACAATAACCTGATTGGCTTTTTTGTGCTTGGTAGCAATGGCGGCTACCAAATCATCTGCCTCATATCCAGGCGCTGACACCGCTTGTATCTTAAACGCGTTAACAAGCTCCAGCACTTTAGGTATCTGTACGCTTAACAAATCTTCCATTGGTCTACGATGCGCTTTATATCCGGTAAAAGCTTCGTGCCTAAACGTTGGCTTTTCGGTATCTACCACGGCCACAACATAAGTTGGGTGAACTTGGTTCAAAACGGTTAACAGCATAGAAGAAACCCCGTAGATCGCGTTGGTTGGATTGCCGTTTTTGTCGGTAAATTCCTTGGGTAATGCGTGATACGCCCGATGGATTAAATTGAAAAGGTCAAGTATTAGCAACTTTGCCATAGCTAAACACTCTAGTTAGTTAACAGGTTTTTAAAATCGTCGCCATCCAAAGTTTCTACTTCAAGCAGACTTGCTGCAATTTTGTCCAAATGGCTACGCTTACTTGCTAGTATACCCTTTGCCGACTCAAAACTAGCATCTAAAATACGCTTAACCTCGCTGTCAATTTTTGCCAGGGTAGCTTGACTAAATTCTGAAGATTCGCCAAACGGATTCTTCCACATACCAAACATTGGTTTACTGCTATACGAAACAAGTCCTAAAGAACTCATGCCATATTCCGTAACCATTTCCCTGGCAAGTTTGGTTGACTTGTCTAGATCGTCGGCCGCGCCGGTTGTTACATCCCCAAAAATTACCACTTCCGCGGCGCGGCCGCCAAGCATAGTAGCGATGAATGAGTTTAGCCGCGTTTGAGTTTCCCCATACCTATCTCTTTCCGGCGGCAGGCTGGTGTGCCCCAAAGACCCACCTCGAGCAACTATTGAAATGCGCTGGACTGGGTCCATATCCTTGCTAAAAGTTGCCACCAGTGCGTGCCCCGCCTCGTGGTATGCCGTGCGCTTGCGCTCGTCTTCCGTTTGCATGGTCTTTCTTTCCGAGCCCATTGTTACTTTGAGGGATGCTTCGTCCAAGTCCTTATTTGATATCTCGGTCTTACCATCCCGCGCAGCTAATATGGCAGCTTCGTTGATCATGTTTTCTAGATCCGCTCCGCTAAAGCTCACCGTTTTCCTGGCTAATTTATCCGCGTCAAAGTCTTTTGCCAGCGGTTTGTTTTTTACATACAAGTTAATAATTTCTTTTCTGTCCGTAAGGTCTGGCAGTGGAACCACAATGCGCCTATCAAACCGCCCGGCCCGCACTAACGCCGGATCCAGCATATCCGGCCGGTTAGTTGCGGCAATAACTAATACATTTGTCCGCGGACCAAACCCGTCCATTTCTGTAAGGATTTGATTTAAGGTCTGTTCTCGCTCGTCGTGCCCGCCGGCAAAACCCATGCCGCGCTGCCGCCCAATTGCATCTATCTCATCAATAAATATCAAGGACGGTTGAGAGGCGCGGGCCCGCTCAAAAAGGTCTCTGACTCTGGCGGAACCAACACCAACCAGCATTTCCATAAATTCGCTGCCCGAAGCCGAAAAAAACGGCACGTCCGCCTCACCGGCAACGGCTTTGGCCAAAAGCGTCTTGCCTACACCCGAAGGCCCAACTAACAACACACCCTTTGGAATACGCGCGCCCAACTTTCTATACTTTTCCGGGTTTTTCAAAAAGTCGACTATTTCCATTAGCTCTTGTTTAGACTCTTTATTGCCCGCAACATCGTTAAAAGTAGTTTTGCCTGCGCCTTCACTATTAAAAAGCTTGGCCCGCGCTTTACCAAACGATAACAAGTCGCCCCCGGCCATTTTAACCTGTCTAAAGATAAAAAATAAAAGAACCAGTGGAAAAAGAATGGATAACGCCGTGGTTAGTATCTGATCCCACGATATCGGTGTTTTTACCGTTAAACTGCCGGCTATTTTTGAGCTTGAGACATCGTTGTTTTTGAGCAGCTCGTCAAAACTTAGCGTGGGTTCTTTTTTAGCCGTAAATTTTGTGCCGTCTTTAAGTAAAACCTCAACATCGTCGCCTGTAATAATAATGTCCTGAACTTTTTCCTCGCGGATCAGGCTTAAAGTTTCGGTAATTGACTTCTCTCGCATCCCCTGATCCTGTCTTGCACTAAACGTTCCTATCAAAAGGTACAACCCTAAAATAAGCAAAACCCAAAAAAACACGTTGCCAAAAAGGCTTTGAGAAGGCTGGGGCGCAAATGGATTCGGTATCATGCTATTTGGTTTTTTTAGTTTCTTTTCTGTTTCCATGGCTATATGGTGCCAACAGCAGGAATTGGACCTGCGACCTAGCGCTTATGAAACGCCCGCTCTAACCACTGAGCTATGTTGGCGTAGCTTTGCTATTATACTAAATAATCTCGTAAATCTCTCCCGCTTGGACTGAGTCGTAGATCTGGACAGTATGCTTTTCCAAGAATCGGAATAATATTTCGTTATTACGCAGCGGACAGCCGGTGTACCATTTGTCAAACAACGTTCGCTTTCTTGCGATAATATATTTAATGTTTTTATTTAACAGTTCCTGCCTCATTGTATCAAGGCCCTTCTCTGAGGAAACAAAGTAATAGTTACTTTTTACTAACCTGGTATCATAGTTATTCATGAACGGAAGGAAAACCAGGTAGATATGCTCGGATGCATCCAGTATATAATAGTTCTCCGGTAGATTTTGGGCGTATTTACTTAGTTTCCAAAGGATCGGGCTGCTCTCGGCAACATTAGGATAGGGTGTAAACCAGTTCATTGCATACACACTACCAAGCAGGCCATGAGTGAAAAAAGAGGAAAGAAGCACCGCCTTAAAGATGGTTTTTGCATTTTCCGCCCTAATATATCGCTCTGCTAAAACAGGAACCACGGTAGAAAGCAAAGGAAAGACCGGGAAAAGATACCAAAACACGGTCTTTGATAGATAATAAATGGTTATGATAAACGGGAAAGTTGAGACATATAGCAGAAATTTGCCAAAATCTCTATTTTTCTTAAAATAAATGAGCACAATGGGTAGCAACCAAATTCCAAAATAAATAAAAGGACCAGGGTTTCCGAAGGCAAAACCAAAATGAGATTTATTTAATCCCACCAAAAATAAATATTGAAAGGGCTGCACCAGAAACCACAAATTGTTTTCAAAATAAATCCAATCAGAAAGGTCTCTATACCGTCCCAGGTTCTGACATTCCACCTGCAACTCGGTGTTCCTTTCTAGATCAGTGAAGTCTAGATGGCTTTTTCGATTTAGCAGATCTATCTCTCCCATCACTGGCAAATAAGTTGGTGTATATAATAACCACATAAACACTGGTGTAAGAAATGTGATAACAAATACACCTAAAAGGCGCGCGGCGGCGGGAAAAGATTGCTCTTTCCTGACGATCAGAACTAGCAATATGATCAGTGGCGCAAGTATAACCAGTGGAAACACGGTAACTTTGACCAGGAAACATAAAGAAGCTACAATTCCCAAAAGCACGGCAGTTTTGTGACAAGGATTATCAATAAGCTTTTTCAGCAATAAAATGAATAAGTTGCATAGAAATAGGAGAAAGAGCTCCACTTTAAATTCGTGGATGGAAAGCATGATGTACGTTGAAGAGGATGCCAAAATCAACAAAGAACACTTTATTGTGAAACGACTAAAACCAAGCCTTTTGTAAAGTACATAAGAGGTAAAAAGATTAAGGAGAGCTACCACACCAAACAACAAAAACATAACGATATCCCCAAACAATCTATCAACCACACCAAGAAATAATTCGCTGAGATAAGGTAGCAACGCTCCTTGCAACACGCCGGAATGCAATTTCTCCTTAACCATGTAAGTACTCCTATAGTAAAGGTTCATACCATCCCAAGAGTTGGTACGATAATTAAGAGATGAGTAGATTAGCCATATAAACGCGGCGATTATAATAATTATCCTATAATTCCTCCTAATAAAGGCGGAAAGCTTTGGGTGGAATAATGCACAGAGGCTAAAACAGACACCACAAAACCAGGACACCGCAAAT
>LCJU01000002.1:28658-30032 GCA_000994815.1 candidate division WWE3 bacterium GW2011_GWC2_44_9
CGCGGCTGTAAAAGTACACACCATAAAGCACTAGAAGCGCGATAATAAAGATGGTTTGAGCAGGGTCACTTTTTGTGCTGTATAGAAGATGTATTAGTTTTTTCCTCATCCACACCTCCTAAGGAGATCTTACGAACCAGTTTATCCAGTTTACTGTACAACCCCTCTATTTCCTGGGATTGGTTGTAACTTCGAGATAAGAGCCATATTAGAGAGAAATAAATGGCTATATCCACACCGCGACCTATTCCCATTTTCTCCGCTACCACCGATGAAATCTCAGGCTCCGATACAAGCAGCACGGCTAAAAGGGTTACAAAAAACCCGCTGGAGCACCTTTAAGCTTACGAAGCTGTTTGTAACCAAGCCATAAGAGTACTGTAAGTGATATTATCTGAAATAGCGACATATCAACCCAAGAGCTCCCCTATCACCTTTAATGAGTTGGAGATCTTCTGTCCTTTCTTAATAGACTCTTTTGTATATATAGCGTCTACTTTAACAGCCACCGGTACCACATTATTCTTTATTGATTCCGCAATCAACTCCGAAGAAATGGAATGCCCGCGGGACTTTAAATTGAACTTCTCCAATAACTTCACACTTATACATCTTAATCCCGACTGAGTATCTACAACGTACTTTCCGGAAAGACACGCCGTAAAGATATCGGCAAGAGTGTTGATGCACCTTCTTATTCTGGGAACACCTGGTTCATTAAGGTTCCTACACCCATACACGAATCCGTGGCCCTTCCGCGCCACGTCACATAATTTTGCCGCGTCAGACGCTTTCATTTGCCCATCACCATCGACAGTTATTACATATTTGTAGTCTTTTATGATAGCGAATTCAAATCCCGTTCTTAATCCTGATCCAACCCCCATATTCACAGGATGCTCAATTAATTTCACTCCTAGAGCCCGAACTAAGTCCCTTGTTTCGTCATCGCTAGCATCATCAATCACCAGAATATCCTCAAACCCCTCCCTCCGTAAATCCTCAACGACTCCAGTAATACGAATCTGTTCGTTATATGCTGGTATAATAACAAGATTGTTATCTGACACTGTCTATGATCTCAGAAATGCTTCCAAAAATTAGTATTGTGACACCCTCTTATAATCAAGCCGACTTCTTGGAAGAAACTATACTAAGTGTTTTATCACAAAATTACCCTAATATCGAGTATATAATTGTGGATGGCAAATCGACGGACGGCTCGCAAGACATTATAAAAAAATATCAAAAGCATGTCATGTGGATACGCGAAACTGTCAAGTACCCATTTCTTTAGACGATATCCTTGTGCAATGTACATTGCTGTTTAAGAATGACGCGGGTAGTTTTTCGTAGTATCTTTTCTTGTATTCC
>LCJU01000003.1 GCA_000994815.1 candidate division WWE3 bacterium GW2011_GWC2_44_9
TGACGCGACCCCACAGGGAAAATTTATGTTGAATATCGCTTTTGGGCAGTCAAAATACTATATTGATAATCTTTCAGAGAATGTAAAAAGAGGTTTGCGTCAAAAAGTCAGACGAGGCGAACAATCGGGCGTGGCAATAACCGGCTATCTCAACGACAAAGTGAACCACAAAATAATTCCCGACCCGGAAAGATTTCCGCTTGTCAGAAAAATGTTTGAACTTTACGCCACCGGCGAATATTCTCTGAAAGATTTAAGAGATAAAATGACTTCTTTGGGCTTGATTAGCCGAAACGGCAAAGTTTTTACCATTTCCAATATCCAGATGTTTTTGAAAAATCCGTTTTACTACGGGGCTTTTGTTTTCAACGGCGAACTTCATCAGGGAAGTCATAAGCCAGCGATTGCCAAGAAACTCTTTGATAAATGCCAAGAAGTTATGGCGCAAAAAGCCCACAAAGTAAAGCGAGGTCAAATAGAATATGCTTTTCGCTCGCTTTTGAAATGCGGCGAGTGCGGCTGTTCCATAACTTCGGAAACGCACAAAGGACACAATTATTACCGATGCACCAAAAAGAAAAACAACTGCTCGCAAAAATACATTCGTGAGGAACTTTTGGCCGAGCAGATTTCAAACATTATTCAAAAAGTTTCTTTGCCTTCGGCTTGGACAAAAAAGATGATTACGGGATTGGACAAAGAAAAAGAGGAAAATGTCCAAGCCGAAATAACTTTCGCTCAAAATCTAAAATCTCAAATTGCGGAACATGAGGAAACTTTGGACAAGCTTTTAGACCTTCAATTATCGGGCGTGATTTCCACTGAAGAATACGCCGCCAAAAAACAAAAAATTTTCAATCTAAAAATTGAGATTTCCGAAAAATTGAAGGATTTTGAGCGAAAGGGCAATCGCTGGCTCGAACTTTGCCGGAACTTCATTTTAACGGCTAATCAAGCACAAATTGCCGCTTTGCAGGGAAATTTTTCCGAAAAGAAAAATTTCCTGAAAAAGATTGGCTCGAACCCGCTCCTGCGGGAGCGGCTGGTTTTTGTAGAATACAAAAACCCTTGGAAATTGCTTGAAAATTCGTCCGCCGAAGCGAGGGGCCCCGCACAACAGCAAGCTGTATGCGGGATAAACTCCGCCCCGAGCGAGGCGGAAAACGCAAACTTTACAAACTGGCTGGGGAGCTAGGATTCGAACCTAGAGTCTTCGCGTCCAGAGCGCGACGTGCTGCCGTTACACCACTCCCCACCGTTGCATCGGCTTGCCGAAGTATTCTACCGCACTTTATCCAAAGCCAAAAGTCGTATAGAATGTACCTATGATACAAAATACAACAAAAAACAGTCCCCAGGCTAAACATAAGGAACAGCGCGTTGGGGTGTTTGTGGATGTTCAAAACATGTACTACTCTGCTAAAAATCTCTACACTGCCAAGGTTGACTTTAGCCGCGTACTAAAAGAGGCGGTTTCGGGCAGGCGGTTGATACGGGCCTTTGCCTACGTTATCAAAGCCGACGTAGGAGCAGAAAAAGAATTCCACGAAGCCCTTTCGGCCCAAGGCTTTGAAGTTAGAATTAAAGAGCTCCAAGTATTCTACGGCGGAGCAAAAAAAGGCGACTGGGATGTAGGGCTGTGCATGGACGCCGTGCGATTAATGCCAAAAATTGATGTGATGGTGCTGGTGTCCGGAGACGGCGATTATGCAGACTTAATTGAATACGCTCGAAGTCAGGGTGTAAGAACGGAAGCTATGGCCTTTGAGAAAACCGCCTCGGGCAAGCTTATAGAAATGGTTGACTCATTCACCAACATGGGTGAGGAGCCACGCAAGTTCCTTATAGCCCAAAGAGGTTTTGCCCAAAGAACACCAGGAGCGGATTACCAAACGCCAACAATTGCCTAAACCAGGCGGCTGGCCAGTTACTGTACGGTGACTGGCTGGGAACAAAACGTGACAAAAAAACTAGCAACACTTATAGGAAAAATCGCCCGGTTTGCTTTATACCCGCTAGCTGTAGTACTAGTTGTCTCCGCAACTTATCACTTGTATTTTGCGAACAAAATAATCCCCGGGGTAGTGCTGGGTGGTGTAAAAGTAGGCGGCTTAACCTTGGACCAGGCCGTTAGCAAAACAAAACAACAAGAGTTGGCAACAAAAAAAGAGTTCACCTTGTGGGACCAAAACGGCAAAAACTATTCCATTAATCTAGCAGAAATAGACTTGGCATACGACTGGGACCTAGGCGTTAGAAGGGCGTTTGAAGTAGGCAGAACAGGCAACTTTATCACTGACACAAAAGACAAGCTTGCCGGCTTTGTTAAAATCTTGAGCGTGCCTGCCAAGTACACCTACAACAAAGACTTGCTAGGTGGCCAAATTGCCCAGATAAGAAGCGCAATCAACATACCATCCATAAGCGCGGGCATAAGTCTAGCTAAAGAAGGAAAGCTGGAAATAACCCCCGAAGTGTACGGCAAAAGTCTGGATGAGAAAGCGCTATACGATACCATAAGAATCTGCTTGGACAATATGGACCGAACCGACAAAACCCTGGCGGTTGAGGATGACAACCCGCAATACACAAAAAAGGACCTTGAAGGTATTATTAACCAGGCCCAGAACATTATCTCGCGCCCTATAGAATTAAGTTATCAAACAAACCGGTATGTTTTACAGGCAGAAGACTTGGTCAACCTCATACGGATAGGCAGTTCAAACGGCAAAGCTGAAATAAATATTGACAAAACAGCATTTGAGAACCTGCACACAAAAATAGCCAGCGATTTAAATAAACTCCCGCTCGGTCAAGTAGTAAAGGAACAAGATGGCAGGGTACTGGAATTCAAAATTATCCAAAACGGGCTGGAAATAGATAGAGGCAAAATGTACACCCGGTTTAAACAAGCGTTTTTTGGCACGGAAAAAAGCTTTGCCATTCCGGTAAAGGAGATACAGTCGTCAAAAAACGGCACGGAATACGGCATCTTTACCCTTTTGGGCAGGGGGATTAGCAAGTTCACCGGATCCGCGCAGGGGAGAATAACAAATCTAGCTCTAGCCGCGCAGAGAACAAACGGGGTCTTAGTGGCGCCAGGGAAAGAATATTCGTTTAATCAGGCCATCGGGGAAATAAGCGGCAAAACAGGCTACGCCACTGCCTATATTATTGCGCAAGGCCGCACCGTATTAGGTGAGGGCGGCGGGGTGTGTCAAACATCTACAACACTATTTAGAGCTGTTCTTGCCGCCGGTTTGCCAATTACTTCCCGGCATCCACATGCCTACCGAGTTGGGTATTACGAACTTGAGTCGCCTGTTGGCTTTGACGCCAGCGTTTATCAGCCCTCGCTTGACTTCAAGTTCGTTAATGACACCTCCGGTTATATTCTGATCCAAGCTGCAACCGACACAACCACCAACACGTTAACATTTGACATATACGGCACGCCTGACGGTAGAAAAGTTGAGATTTCAGAACCCAAGTTGTATAACGTTTACGCTCCGCCCGCGGCGCTTTATCAGGACGATCCAACATTGCCAAAGGGCGTAGTGAAACAAATAGACTTTTCTGCTCCGGGGGGAACCGCAGAGTTTACCCGCAAAGTTACTAGAGGAGATGAGTTACTGTTTGAAGACACATATAAAAGCGTGTACCGACCGTGGCGAGCGATTTTCCTGGTAGGAACAAAAACAAACTAATCAAAAAAGGAGATAGAAAACGCTGTGTTGCCGCCATCCTCTGATGACAGAACGTTAATCTCTATTCTTTCCTGATCTCGAGTAAATACAATAGAGTTAAAGTCAACATTTTCGGATTTTACCCTCCAACCTTTAGAAACCAGAACGCTCTTGAAGAACTTAATAACTTCCTGGGCCGTTTTTGAAGAAGACGCTGTTATTTGGGATAAACCATCACTTGTGCCTCTACCAACCTCCGTAGAATCCACAGGCAGAGGTATAGTATCAAGATAGTTGCCGCTTTTCTTTGAGGCCACCCCCTGCACTTGCTCTAGAAGCTCGGGACGATATGTAGAAAAAAGATAATAGGAAAGACCTGAAACAAAGACCAAAGCAAGAAGCGCAGAAAAAACCTTGTTAATGGGTTTCATAAACTCCTTGATTATATCAGCAATCACCAGTTTACGCAGGAGGTTGCTGTAATCCTCGCTACGCTCGAATTATAACATTTACACAAAAATGGTGCGCTGGTAGAATCCCACCATGCTAATAATGGCTATCGAAACCAGTTGTGACGAAACTGCTTGTGCGGTTGTGGAAGACGGTGTTAAAGAGATAGCAACGGCTATTGCCACTTCAGCAGAGCTGCACCAAAAAACCGGGGGCATCGTGCCGGAAGTAGCGGCGCGCAAGCAAGTCGAATATATAACTCCTGTCATAGAACTTTGCATGAAGAAAGCTGCTGATCACCTGCGCATCGACACTGAGAATGTGAAAAACCACATAGATGCACTTGCGGTAACAGTTGGGCCCGGTCTGATAGGTTCATTACTAGTGGGGGTGGAAGCGGCAAAAACACTAGCGCTTGCATGGAGCAAACCGCTAATACCTGTAAACCATCTAGTAGGACACATTTATGCTAATTTTTTACTTCAAGAAGGTATAAAGCCCCCAGTGCTGCCTGCTGTAGCCCTTGTGGTAAGCGGGGGACACACGGATATTATTCTGTTAAAAGATCACGGCAGGCTGGAATATCTGGGCGGAACACTAGACGATGCCGCCGGAGAGTCTTTTGATAAAGTAGCTCGACTGCTAAATATGGGCTCCTATCTTGGTGGGTCGGCGCTTGCTAAAAACGCCGACCTCTATACCGGCCCCAACCTTCCAGAAAAATTGCCAAGAGCCCTGCTGCATGAAACCACTTACAATTTCTCTTTTTCCGGACTAAAAACTGCTGTAAAAAGGCTGGTAGACAAAAACATGTATGAACACTCCGCCATAGCCAAAGAATTCCAAGAAGCGGTTATTGAGGTGTTGGTGAACAAAACGCTGAAAGCGGTGCAAGCAACCGGGGTAACCACACTACTTCTTGGTGGTGGGGTTTCGGCAAACAACAAACGAGATCCCCGAGCTTAAGATTAGTCTCCCACCGTTAAGACTGTGCTCCGACAACGCTATTTATATCGCGTCAGCCGGATACTTTAACCAAGGATATATGCTCTTGCGCACCCAAGATCTGCATAAGATTAACCCAAACCCAGCGCTTGCCATTACCGACTAACTAAAAGCAGTCCAGCAAAGCAAACAAAAAGCGGGGGCTTGAAAAGCCCCCGCATCTTTTACCCATGGGTAAAACCTATCTCATTACTGAAAGTGGTGTTGTGATAGGAGCCTCGGTTGCTGTAGCAACAACCGTGATTCTGTTATCAGCTACACTTCTGGAGATAGTGTAGTTTGTATCCCACGTACCACCGCAGGTAGCCTCCTGTACAGGAATACCGTTATTCGTCAACGGATCGACTGGCAAGGCGGCGATATACTCTGTAACCAAAGCGTTACAAAGTCCGGCAAAACCGTTAGTGCTGTTGATAACAGTTGCAGTGTCGGTTATTCCTAGGGCAGTTATATTGCCCTTATTATCCGCTGCATACTGATGTACCGCATTAAGCAGCGCATTTATATCGCTGGCTCTCTTGGTGTTGTTAGCCTGTGCAAATTGTCTTGCTGGGTTAATAGCAACCAAAACTATGGCAAGTAACACTGCCAAAATACCAATAACAACTAAAAGCTCGATAAGAGTGAAACCTGAGTTCCTTTTACTCATACTGTTTCCACCCCCTCTCTAAGCCCACTACTTAAGTCTCCAATATGTTGGGGCAGTATCATATCTCGTATGATTATGCTTCACTGTGCATCAGAATGTCAAGCGTTTCTAAAATAGTTTAGATATAAAACAACGCCCAGTATTAATATTAGAGTGCTAAAAAGCACTATCATTATTTTTAGATTTCTTGTGTTTTTGGGCGCGTTTCTAGAGATAAAGGACTCGGGGACAAACCGTCTTTCAAAGTCGCTTAGAAAATTGAATTTCTTATAGTCGTCAAGGTTTTTTATGATTTGATCTATTTTAATGTCTTCCAGCGCCTTTATACCTACAAGGGAAGCCGGCAAAAGCGCCAGCACCCGCATGTATCTTTTTTCCAAAAATTCCAGCAGGAGATCATAGCAATCACGACTCAAGACCACTACGCGTTTGGCGGAGTCGTCAACAATAACCCTGCTCACGCTCTGCTCAAACGGAATAGCGTCCAAAAACATTTTAATTTGATCATCCTCTTCCTTCCCTTGGGTAAGACTTTGGACCGCGTATTCAAAATAAACGTCGCTACTTAGAACAATCACTAGGTCGCAGGGGGCTATTTTGGAATTATCCAGCCAATAACTTAAAGCCTGAACGAATTTTTCCCCCGACACAATTTCCATATCCTTCATCACGTCCTCACCCAAAGTTAGCACTATCGGTTTAGGGGCGTTCTTTTGAAACAGGCCTCTTTGAAGAAAGGTAAAGGAGTCCCTATTTACATAAAGAAGGTTTTTCTGCCTTTTTGCTCTGCCTTTAAAAATCATAAGCTCTCGCTCCAGCTTAACAAACTTAGCTCCATGTTTTCAATGCTGGCGGTTGCCACAACGGACCTGGTGAACCCATTATATATCGCCTTGGAATTAATTGTGGAAACACCTGCATTAGTTGACACAGTCACTATAACTTCGGCAGAATCAACACTAAATGTTCCGCCAGTATAAGATGGGTCTCTAAGTAAATTTAACAGCGCCTCCTCCACACCTGATTCGGCAAAGCTCAAACAGTTTAGACTTTCAATGTTCTTCATGGAGTTTTGCAGGTTGATAATGGTTAATATTGCAGAAAGAGCAATGACACTCAAACCAAATGCCACAAAAACAATAACGGATGTTAGTATTTGGCCCCCTGATTTTTGCAAAGCCTTTTTTGGCAGAGATTGTGTCATCTTAAACCCCCCGCAATGCGAAAGTCTGAACTTTCTACTTTTTCTATACCCTCTGTGTCGCTAGCTACGGTAAAAGAAGCCGTGATTACATGCTTTCCTCCAGCATTGCCGTAACGGGAAAATGCCGCATTTGAGACTCTAGTGTCAACGGAGTTAACCGCGTAGTCGCCGGAGCCGTCGTTAAGATACAAGATACCATCCAAAATGTACACTCGCAGCTGCACTCCGTTAACCACCGCTTCAAGGCTGTTTGTGCTATCGCCCAAAGACGCCGGTGTATTAACAGTCTGCGCATTATTGACAATGTATCTAATCTTATTAGTAATAAATCTGCCATTGCTCTGAACAATCGAAAAGCTGGTTACATCAACGCTTTCCTTTAAAATACCTACAAACAGTTCACCTAAAACGGCAAGCATGATAGCCGAAATACCTAAATAGATTAGAAGTTCTACAATAGTAATGCCTGCGGTAATGCCTGCGGTAATGCCTGCGGTAATGCCTGCGGTGTTTTTCCGCGCGTTTTTGCTCATAACGAGTAATTTACCTTTATAGACTTAAAAACTGGCGTTGCATCCTTGTCAGAAGTATCCAGATACAATTTATACTGAAAACACTTTGCGGGGTTGGCGTCCGCAACAGGCAAACCGGTAAACGGCACTGCGCCGCCGCCCTCAAAAAAAGAGGCCGATGTGCCGTCGGGCCCAATGTAAGTGGGAGTGGTGGAAGAGCAGGAACTCGCGCCATCGCTAAAAGGTGCAACTTGCATCCGCAGCTGTGTACCCTCGGGGGTCTCTTTGCTTATTTCAAATCTATTAAACATTACGGTGTTGCCTGCTCCGACATCAAAAACTTCCGACTCAAAAGTGCCCTCCGAAGCGTACTGCCCTCCCGGGCCGCCTTCTATTATCTTTAGCTCGTTCCCCGCGTCTTTTGCAACTATATAAGCGTAGGCATCGCCATCTTGCTCCAACACCGCGGTAACGCCGTTAATATCATAGTCCGTGTTTAGACTTCCACAGCTTTTTGGGTTGGACTCAGTGCTTATGTCAATAACCTGATACTCAACCCCGCCGCTACCCACCAAAAGCGCCTTATTCCCGGTACCTATGGCAACTCCCATGGGGTTCATACCACCCGCATCATAAGAACCAACAGAACCTCTAAATCCAGATTTTGTTGAGGTGTTTATAATAAAGAATTCGCTTTTCCCGGAGTCTTTATTTGTTGCAAGGTACGCTCTTGTTCCGGAGGCATTAACATAAACTTCTTTCCCGCCGGAGGCATTAACATTGGCCCCGCCAACCCAGGACATGTTGTACGGATTGCTAACATTAACAATTGACAGCTCCAATAGTGCGTAGCCGTCTATAGCAACATAAGCATAATTGCCCACCACGTCGAGTTTTTTTGCTACTCCAAAAATGCTTACCAAAACCCCGTTAGAATCCAAAATAGGCCTGGGGCCGGTTTTTGAAGAAAGATCAAAGCTGTACAACTTACCGCCGGTGGTTACATATCCAACGTCTCCATATACAAACACCCCATTGCCGTCGGAGCTGCCCGGCGCATTAAAATAGCCAACTTCGGTATGAGTATCCGTGTTAACTATAACAACTTCCTTATCATTTGAGTCCGTGGCCAAATAGGCGTAATTACTCTGACCGAATACGTCGTTTGTTTTGTAGCCATCTAGGGTTCCTATAACCTCCGCCGTTGGGGGATTATCGTTGCTAACCTCAATATCCACAAACGACAGTCCCGATGAATTCTCTCCCGTACCGGCAAACACTCTGCCCTCTGCCGCCCAAATCGCGGCGGCGTTTCCATTACTGCCCAAAGACACCTCAACAAATGGGACCTGCGTAGGCTTGCACCAGTTTCCGTAACCGCCGGCTCCTAAAATAACTTCTCCCCCTTCATCATCCTGAATCGCAGTACCATCCAAATAGCCGTCTTCAAAATCTCCCGTGGTTGTATGCTCAAAGGTAGCATCACTAGGGAAACGCGAGAGCAATTGCATGGCGGAAACACTTTGATTGGAGGTTAAACCCCAGGAAACAGTTATGTTTGCGCGTTTCAGCGCCGGGTCAAGCACGGTGCCCGTTTCGCTTATTTTCCCAGAAGCATCCCTAAAAACATCGGTTAGCTCAATCCGGCGGGTATAGTCAACCCCCACAGTTTCCTCTCCGTCTGCTAACCGCCAGGCGGTACCATCCAGCACCGGATGGTAAATGCCATTAACAGAAACTTCTTGCCAATCCCGTTCTCTAATGCTTCTCAAAGCCTCGAGCGCCTCTGTTAAATAGCCGGCAGCTTTTAGCGTATGTTTTTGCGACACCCTACCGTCGCGGGCAGAGATAAAACCTCCTAAAATTGACGACGCAATAACGGTAAAGATGGACACGGCCAAAAGCAGCTCCACCAAAACGTGTCCGGCGCGGGCTTTCATAAAAGTGCTTCCAAACTATAATTTATTAACATAGTAAATAGTACCAAGTTTGTTGATCCTTAACACAAAGCTATGATTGCTGGGCGCGCTAAATACTACCTGATTAGTCAAAGGGTCGTAGTCCTTAACATCACCGGTTAAGGGAAGAAAGGTAATTGACTGATCAGGAAAGGTTGTGGATGCCATAATATTTTCCGGCAGCTCAACAACATAATTTAGCTCGTCATCGGGTGTGTACGTAGTACCCGTAAAAACTATATATCTGCCGGGTTCGATGTGTATTCCATAGGGAACCGGTAAAGAAAGGCTCGCTTGGCCCATCATAGCGAGATCTTGTTGTGACCTAGCATCTGCCGAAAAACTTTGCATAGCTTCCCGCAAGCCGGCATCAGGTATAATATTTAACAGACTTATTCCCGCAAAAGCAAAAATAGTGAATATAATGGATGTGGATACAATAAGTTCAATAAGTGTAAAGCCTTTTTTGGCAGTGCAGCAGGTCATTTATACTATATAATACTCGTATGACGAAAAAATGCATTCTTATAATAGAGGACGAACCTGATATTTTAATGCTGTATAAAGAGTTTCTGGCGGGCGCGGGGTTTGACGTTACTACGGCAACCAATGGGGAGGAGGGTTTAACTAAAATTCAGGAAAAAAAGTACGACCTAATACTTATGGACGTGATGATGCCTAAAGTGGACGGTTTAGGTGTTTTGCAAACGTTGAAAGACGCGGGTAAGAAAATACCTACTATAGTAATGCTCTCTAACCTATCCCACGATGAGGCCGTTAAGGAGGCCCTGGCGTTGGGGGCAAAAGACTATGTTATTAAATCAGAGGTAAATCCCGATCAACTACTGGAAAAAATAAAGAAGTATTTAGATTGAGCCTATCTGCTGCCAACCTGGCCGATCATGCTGTACATAGGGGATATTATTGAAAGCATAACTCCCCCCACCAGCAAACCAACAAAAACTAGCATTACAGGCTCCAGAAGTGTTGTTAGGGTTTTAAGGTTTTTTGAGACCTCATAATCCATGTATTCGGTTACGTCGGCCATTGCTTTCTCTAAAGTCCCGCTGGCCTCACCAAGCTCGATAAGTTTTATAACCAAAACGGGCATAACGGAGCCCCGCTGTCCCTTGAGCCCCTGACTAAACTCCTGGCCTGCATATATCATATCTTTGGACTTTATCAGCAGGTTTTTTAAGTCCCTTCTATTAACAACGTCTATGGAAAGTTCTAAAGCGTTGACTATGGGAATACCCGAACTCAACAGCAACCCCATGCTTCTGGAAAACCTTACAATGTCAACTTTTTTAAAAAGGGGGGCTATAATAGGCACTTTGGCAATAACCCCAAGTAAAAATCTTCGTTTCCTGTTATACAGAAAATACATAAACACAACAAACAAAAGTGAGCCAATACCAACGTAAAGTGTGTTCTTAATAACAAAGTCGGACAGAAACATCAAAAACCGCGTTGGCAATGGAATGTCGACTTTTAGTCGCGAAAAAACCTGGGTTATCTTTGGCATAACAACAAAGAGCATGACTCCCATAACCGCAGCAAAAATCAAAAAAACAAACAGCGGGTAGGTTAAGGCCGACTTTACTTTGTCGGAAAACTCCATTTCGGCCTGGGTATTCTTTTTGATATCCTGCAGAGTTTGCTCCAGAGTGCCCGCCTCCTCCGCGGCTTTAACCAAGTTCACCGTTACCTTGTCAAAGGATTCGGGAAATTTTGCAAGCGTGGTGCACATTCGCCTCCCGGCAATTAAGTCCTGCCTAAGGGCAACTAATATTTTTTTAACGTTTCCTTTAGAGTCCTCTAACAGACTTTCCACACCGTTAAGTATGGGGATGCCGGCCTTAAGCATGGTGTGCATATTGCTAATAAACTCTATCTTTTCGCCCGAAGACAGCCGCACGGACCCAATGCTCATGACACCTCCTCGGTTTTTATAACCCTTAGAATCTCCTCCAATGTAGTTAGCCCCCGAGCCATTTTATTAATGCCGTCGTCAAGCATAGAGGTCATGCCCTCCGACAACGCGGTTCGCTCGATAATATCTGCATCCTCTTTTTGGTTAATAAGCTTTCTTACGGCGTTTGTAACTTCTAAAACCTCAAAAATACCTATCCGCCCAAAATACCCAGAGCCATGACAAAGCTTGCAGCCCCCTCCTTTATACATTCGTATATCCTTACTCTTGCCAACCCCAACATAGTGCTTATCTACCACCTCCTGCGGAAAATAAGCGTGCAAGTCGGTTTTAGGTATGGTAAAAGATACCTTGCAGTTGTCACATATTTTTCTAACTAGCCTTTGGGCAATAACAACATTAACAGTTGACGAAACCAAAAAGGGCTCCACCTTCATATCAATGAGTCGCGGAATTGCAGTTGAGGCGTTGTTGGTATGCAATGTTGAAAGCACTAAGTGGCCGGTAAGCGCCGCGTTAACCGCAATACCGGCTGTTTCGTTATCTCTAATCTCGCCAACAAAAACGTGGTCGGGATCCTGCCTTAGGATAGACCTTAGACCATTGGCAAATGTAAGATTTGTTTTGGTGTTTACCTGTATTTGGTTGGCACCTTTTATGCGGTATTCAACAGGATCTTCAATGGAAGTAATGTTCTTCTCTCGGCTATTCAGGATTTTCAATATTGCGTAGATGGACGTTGTTTTACCCGAACCTGTGGGACCGGTCGATAGAATCATCCCGTAGGTCTTGCTAAAGGCCTTCTTTACCCTGCCTAGATCGCGTTCGTTCATACCTAAATCGGTGAGCGTAAAATTTCTTGCACTGCTGGCCAAAATCCTGATAACAACCTTCTCGCCGTCAACTATGGGTGTAATGGAAATCCTTAAATCAACGTCTTCTTTGTTGATGATTTTGTGAATTTTTCCGTCTTGGGCACTTTGGTGCTCGTCTGTTCTCAACCCCGACATAACCTTAATTCTTGTAATTATTCGGTCATGAATGGACTCTGGTATTTGGATCACGTCGCTCAAAATCCCGTCAATCCTAAATCGCACAAGCGATACTTTGTCCTGCGGTTCAATATGTATATCCGACGCCTTTTCCTGGTAAGCCGTTTCAATCATAAAGTCCACAATTTTCTCCACGGGCGGGTCTCTTTCCACACCAAACGGTGTTGTTATTTCCCCCTGCTTTAACAGCTTTTCAAATGTGTACTGCAGGTTTTTTTTGTAAGTGGAGAGCGCGTTGCCAAGATCCCTATAAGTAACGTAATAAAGCTGTATTTTTTTGCGTACCTTTTTTTCTAAGTTCGCTTTTAACATCTCGATGCCGGGGCCGGGCCGCGGCGTGGCAATTTTTACACACTCATTATCAACACCAAAAACAACAGCCTCATTCTTTCTTGCTACTTCCTCGGGAATGGTAAACAATACGCCTTCCGGGATTTCGATCTCGATAAGGTTAATAAAAGGAAGTTTGTAGTAGTCAGCCAATACTTTGCCATACTTAACATCATCAATTAGCGACTTTTGCAGAAGCGCTTCATATAAGCTGATCTCAACCTTTTTGGAGAGTTCCTGGGCAATAGCAAGTTTTTCTTTAGTGATTAGTTTAGTCTCAACCAACAGATCTGCAATTTTTGCATCATCAAGGGGCAGCATACAAGTATATTAATCCAAAGCGACGCAAGATGGAAATCATTTTGCGAGCGTAAAACCTCAAACGCCGGTTTAGAAACGTCCGGCGAGCAAAAGCGGGCACCTCATTTACTTAGCTCGGTTTTTAGATTAGTTAGCGATTCCTTGGCATCTTTGCCGGCCAAAACATCGTTGACTGTTGCTTTGAGAGCGTCTATCTGGCGTCTATTACCGGCCCTGCCGGCTATCTCCCAGGTTTTGGCATAAGAGGCCGTTTCAACCGCGGGTTTGAGGTAAGCGTTGGTGCTTAAATTTTGTGCCAAGCTCACATCGCTGTAAATAATCCCAAACTGTCTTAGCTTTGAAGTTCCGCTGAATAGTACTGTTTGTTGTTCGGGGTCTACCAAAAACTTAACCACATCCCAACTTTCGTTTGGGTTTGGTGAGCTCTTTGGAACAACCCATGTCCAGTAAGAGGCCCACGACACGGGATTGTCCGTAAGGGCCTGGGGAACAGGAGCCGTACCAATTACGGAAGCGTCAGGCATATTTGGCAGTAACTCATACAAGCGCCATGTAGGGACTAGCACCATGGACACTTTACCTGATGCAAAAGCTAATAGAGATTCCGGCATGGTAGCATCCCATACGCCATCCTCCTTAGCAAAATTTGTATAAAAGGTTAGGGCATCTATAGCCTGTGTGGATGCAACTGCGTCCGGTAAACCAACCCCAGCTTGAGCCCACATAAGTCCCAGCACATCACCAAAATGATCAATATTGTCGGCTAAACCCATGGCCGCGCCTGCTCGTACAATGACTTTTTTCTCGTGAGTATCGTTCCGAACAGTGAGACTAATAGCATCTCTTCTAAACTCTTCCCAATCTGCCGGTGGTTTAGAAATACCAACCTCCTCAAAATGTTTTTTATTGTAGACGAGCACCAAGCCGTCGTAAGTAGAGGGTAAGGAATACAGATTGCCACCCACAATGCTGGTTTCCCTAACTACAGGAAAAAAGTTATTGTCGATGTAGCTCTTTTCAAACACGTTTGATGGAACAGCCCAAGCGCCCCCACCCTGCGCAAGCCTGGGAACCCAGCTTGAATGGACTAAAACAATATCGGGTTTTATACCTTCAAAGGCTCTGGTAAAAACGCGCTCTTTATAGTCCACTAACGGCATAATGGATCTATCCTCGTAGTGAATTTTTACGGTGGGGTGCGCGGCCATGTATTTGTTCAAAACCGGCTGCAAAGTACTTTCTGACTCCCAAAGCCCCCAAACATTAATGCTTACTTCTTTTACCGCGCCACCGCCAAAAAACCTGCCCACCAGTGGCAGGCTAGAAGGGTTACAACCCGTAAGAAGTAGTGGAAAAGAGAGTAAAAGGGCGAAAGTGCCGCTCTTGTATGTAACTGGTTTAATAGTCATAGGCAGATTCCTTTTTAGTATAGGCCAGACAAAACAACAAAGTCAATATAAAAAGTAAAAAAGCCGGTCCGTAAGTGTAAAAATAATGGTCAAAACTAAATAGAAAAGAAAAATGGATAATAGGCAGTGGCAGAAAAGTATCAAGCTTGGCTAACCTGTAAACAATGCCAAATAGGATAAAAATAAAAACAAGTACCGACAACAATCCGGTTTCCACACCCGCCAAAACGTAAACACTATGGGTAGGCTGGATAAAAAAAGCATCAGTTTTTGTTTGAAAGTACGGTTCAGAGCTGTAGGTAAACGAATTTAGCCCCCACCCAAACAGAGGTTTTTCAGCAATCATTTTATAGGAGGCATCGAGAAGGGTGGCTCTTCTGGAGAAAGACGGGCTTTCTGCACGAATGTTCTTATAGAACGATAGATAAGGTGTATAGAGGGAAAAAAGAAAGCCGGAAAGTAATACCACAGTAAAAGTAACAAGCAAAAGCGCAGCTCGCGTTCTGGTTGTTATAACACGCCTAATGACCAAAAAGCCCACCAAAACAAAAAGGAGGGAAAAAATAGCCACATAACTTTTTGCCAAAACCATTAATATAAATAGTGCAGCAAAGGTTAGGCTATAAAATAGCTTTAGAACCCTTGCGGCCGCCTTAGACAAGAGAAAAGCAACAAATAAAGCCGCAACTGAAACAAAACCCGCCAGCACATTGGGGTGTTGAAACGTACCATACGGGGGTATTTTAGTTGCACCAAAGTAACTCTCCCTGGCAACACCGGAAGTGAAGTAAGTGTAAGGCTGTTCGCCAAAAAAAAGGTAGTTGGTAAAAACAGAAGCCTGTTTTTGAAACTGCAAGAAACCCAGAACACACAAAAGTAAACTATTAGCAAGAAGGATGTAAACAAAAGACTTTCTAACCAAAACTTGCTGAAAAAAGCTAAAAGCAAAAACGAAGAAAATGAAATAAAGAAAGATTCGTGAGAAGAGATATAAGGCAGGGTAGCTTCTTTCGGAAAAGAACAGAGCAAAAAAGACTAGAATTGTTAATATAAGAAATGGCTTTACAAAAGGCACGTTACTAAAACGTATTTTTCTTAAACAGGCCAATCCCTGTAGTATTACAAACGCAGCAACTAACACATCCTGAACGTAAATAGTAGGCATTAAATAACTTATTAGTTTTTGGTTGTAGTAGGACTGCTCTGTTTGGATGTGTTTTCCTAAATTCCAAGGTAGTGTTATGAAAAGCATAGTGAGGAGAACTAGACTGACTTTTTCAACACCGAACCCCTTAACTAATTTGTATATATAATACCGAAACCTTTGTACTAGACGACGTGTGTTTGTGGGGTACTGGTTTTGTGTTTGATTTACTGGGAATACTTTTGTAAGCAGCTGTTTATAAGTGCGTTTGCCTTTGTTTAGGGTGTTTTTTTGTGCGACATTTTTCCTGTGATTGTTAAGGCAGGGTTCTTTGTTTGTGGAGAATTCCATTTGTGATGTTTATAAAAAAGTGGATAACTCCCTCCATTTATCCACAAAACTTATAGAATTAGTTATACTTATCCACATTATGATGCATAAACAGTTTGCGTGATGTTTGTGACATCCTGCCTTGTTTTTGCAACGTCTTTTAATTCATCCTCAACCTTTCTAATACCGTGTAGAATTGAGGTGTGATCCCTTCCCCCGAAATACTCTCCTATGGTCATGTATGGAGTTTTGGTTAAATCATATATTAGGTACATTGCCACATGCCTTGGTATAACTAAATCTTTTGTTCTTCTGTGCCCTTTTACGTCGTCCATTTTTACTGAATAGTAACTGCACACCGCCTTTACTATTTGATGCAAGTTGAGGGGTTTTTTTCTATCATCTGCCAGTCGTTGACCTAGGGCTTTTGCCGCAAAATCTTTGGTTAATTCGCTTCCGGTAGTTTTTGCTAAAGTACTAACTTGCAGATACGCCCCCAGCAGCTCTCTAACATTTGTTGTTATAGCTAAAGCAATTACGTCCAAAACATCGTTAGGCACGGTATCCAGCGATTCATCGCGTTTATTTCTTAGGATGGCTATGCGCATGTCTAAGTCCGGTGGTTGGATGTCTACTATCATGCCGCTGCCGAAGCGCGATCTTATCCTATCCTCTAGATTTACGAAGTCTTTTGGCGGTCGATCAGAGGTTAGTACTATTTGCTTCTGCGCCATATACAACGTGTTAAAGGTGTGAAAGAACTCATCCTGGGTGGTCTCGCGTCCCGCAATAGACTGTACGTCATCTATTAGTAGGACGTCCGCGCTCCTGAACTTGTTTCTAAATTTATTTACGGTATACTGGCCCCGGCCTTTGGACATTTGGATAGCTTCAATTAACTCGTTCATAAAGGCCTCTCCAGTGCTATAGATAACTTTTACCCCGGGCCTGTTTGTAAGTATCTTGTTGCCTATTGCCTGGATCAGATGTGTTTTCCCCAGCCCAACACCGGAATGGATAAAAAGAGGGTTGTAGGCTTCCCCGGGGCGTTCAGCTACTGCTTTAGCTACAGCGTAGGCCAGCTGATTATTGGAACCCATTAGATAGTTTTCAAACTTGTATTTGGCCGTTAGGCCGGTACCGTTGCTGTCGGTAGCAGTGGCTTTAGCTGGGGCAGATTCTATGGTGAATAGAGGAGTTCTATTGACTTCAGTTCCCAATGGTTTATCTTGCAGCTCCCTTTCTATTTTACCAACTGTGAAGCTAACAACCGTGGCCGCATCAAGCTCCCTTTTAACGGTTTTTTCTATAATCTGCCTAAAACTTTTTTCTATCACACCTAAAGCGTGACCGTCCGGACAGATAACGTGCAGGATGCCTTTTTCCAAAAAAACACCCATTCTTTGGGCGTACATTTTATAAACGTTCACCTTGTCAGTTAGTTCTAGTTCGGCAGCTATTTTTTTCCACAAGATTTTTTCTTGGTCAGTCATACTTTGCAGGGTGGGCAGTTAAGCCTTATGGGCAGAGTCAGTAGCATAGTTATATAAGGTTATCCACAATGGATCAAGCAACCTGCTTTGGTCAGAAGGGTCTTGCGGCTTTTAGCTTCACTATAATCTAGGATGTGTAGACAATTTTTGTCTTATTAGTCCCTATGTCTATAGGATACTCGCCTGAAAAGCATGAGGTGCAGAGCAGGCCCTTGTCCAACCCAATTGCTTTTAACATACCACCAAAGGATAGAAACCCCACACCATCTGCACCTATAAACTTGCTTATTTCCTGTGGAGTCATGTGTGAGGCTATTAAATCCTGCTGTTTGGGAGTGTCGATGCCATAGAAATCTGGGAACTTAACCGGCGGGGACGAGATCAAGAAAAACACCTTTCTGGCACCGGAGGCTTTTAGCAGCTGCACTAATTTTTTAGCTGTAGATCCCCTAACGATAGAGTCGTCTATTAAAATTACGTCTTTGCCGGCCACTATTTCAGTGATCACGTTTAGCTTTAAAGTAATATCGTTATCGCGTTGCCTTTGGGTTGGTTTGATAAATGTTCTGTGAATGTACCTGTTTTTTACAAGGGCATGTTCAATGGGAATACCCGATTCTTGGGAATAGCCTATGGCCGCGGGTATTGCTGAATCAGGTATGGGGACGACTATATCAGCCTTTAGCACGTGTTCCTTGGCGAGCCGCACCCCCAGTCTCTTCCTAACTTCATACACGCTTTTGCCGAGCAGAATGGAGTCGGGGCGGGCAAAGTAAATAAACTCAAAAGCGTCGATTTTTGTTTCCCCGTCAGCCAGTTTATAAGAGCTTAGGCCGCTTTTATCAACAATAACCATTTCCCCCGGCTGGACATCCCGGATATAATCTGCTCCCACTGCCTTGAAGGCACAGGTTTCCGATGAAAATACGTATGAGCCGTTGATCTTGCCAAAACTCAAAGGCCGAATACCACAAGGGTCCCTTACAACGGCAAGTTGGTTTTTGCTCATTACAAGCAGACTATAAGCGCCAGTAAACATTTTATGGCTGGCTATAACAGCTTCTTGCAGGCTTTTGCCTTTAACCATGTGGTATTCCAAAGCTTTGCACATTAGTTCGGAATCGTTTAGGCCCTTAACTAGGATACCGGCACTAGTTAAAAATTTTCGTAGGCGATCAACCTTTGGCAAGTTGCCGTTGTGTGCCAGCGCAACATGGCTGCGTCTGGCGAATAAAACCGGCTGGGTGTGGTCTTCCTGATTTTTACCAAAAGTGGAGTACCGATTGTGGCCTATGGCTATGTTGCCCTTTAATCCCTCAATGTCTTTCTTGCGGTACACTTGTGCCACCAGCCCAACGTTTTTGTGAATCTTAAAACCGCGCCCGGCGGAGGATACTATACCGGAGCTTTCCTGGCCCCTGTGCTGCAGGGTCCAGAGCCCTAGATATGTGAGTTCGGCCGCATCGTCCCTGTTGCTGTAAACACCAAAAACCCCGCATTTTTCTTTAAGCCCCATCTGCTGATTTTACCGCGTTTTACAAAAGGTTTTGCAAAAAGTCGGAAAGTCGTATAATATGCCCAGTTATGCCTAAAACAAAAAGAACTTACCAACCAAAAAAAAGGAAAAGGGTTAGAGCTCACGGTTTTAAAAAGAGAATGGCTTCACCCGGAGGTAAAAGGGTTTTGAAGAGAAGAATGGCCAAAGGAAGAAAGGTCCTGGCCAGAAGTCTAAGAAGAAAGTAACTGTGCTGGCCAAAAACAACCGGATTCGCACAAGGTTTGAGTTTGATAAAGTAAGGAAATTTGGCAGGCAGTACAAGTCCCGGTTTTTCTATATGTACGCTGTTAGGGTTCAGGAGTTTAACGGGGTTTGGGATATCGGAGAGGAGACCAGGGTAGGCTTTATTGTTTCTAATAAATTTGATAAAAGTGCTGTGGTGAGAAATAAGGTAAAGCGGAGATTTAGAGAGTGTCTGCGGGCAAATTTTGCTCAGGTCTCGCGTGGCTGGTGGATTGTGTTTCACCCCAGAAAGCTTAGTTTGGAAGCAGAATATGCAGAAATTTGTGCTGATATTGCTAAAGTTTTACAAGAATTACCTGTCTCCCGGTAACATAAGTATAAAAATGTGTAGGTTTGAGCCAAGCTGCTCAAGGTATACTTTGGAGGCGGTAGAAAAACACGGTGTAGTTAAAGGACTTTTGTTGGGAGCTTGGCGTGTGCTAAGATGTAATCCATTCAACAAAGGCGGGTTTGATCCGGTTAACTAGGATTTATATGATCCAGTTATGGAACACAATTTTAATAGACCCCATGATGAATTTTTTGGTTTTAGCTTATCGCTATACATCAAACCTGGGGCTTTCAATTATACTTCTTTCTATTATAGTGAGAGTTATCATCATACCGTTTTTTATCCCAACGCTTAAAACCGCCAAAAAGCAGCGAGATTTAAAACCCGAAATAGATAAAATAAAGGAAAAGTACAAGTACGACAAGAAAAAGCAGTCGGAGATGCAAATGGAGCTGTTTAAGAAAAACGGTATAAACCCGGCTTCCGGCTGTTTGAGCAACATAATCACTTTGTTAATACCTTTAGCCTTGTACGGAGTAATAAATGAGATAGCAAAGATCACGGATATTACTAGCATTAATCCCAGAATATACTTTGATTGGATGAGGTTCACAGCCGGTGATGTGCTGAATTCGCATTTTTTGCTTTTTGACATGGCGAAACCCGATAGAACATTTATTTTGCCCGTGTTGTGCGCTGTTTTGCAGTTTGTGTCGTCAAAAATGATGATGCCGGCGATTAATAAAGCAGAAAAACTGGCCGAGAAAACTCCGCAGAAAAGCGATGATATTGCCTACACCATGCAGGAACAGATGCTGTATATGTTTCCTGTAATGATGCTGATTTTTGGATTTAGCTTGCCCTCCGGAGTAATGCTCAACATTTTTGTGAGTACGGTTTTTACCTTGGTGCAAAGCTATTTTGTTATGGGCTGGGGAGGGCTTACCCCGCTTGTACAAAAGCTTAAAAAGGTGTAAAAGGGTCTAATGAAAAAGGAAGTACTAGAAAACCTTGTCAATACTATTTTTCAAAAACTTGGTACTAATGCGGCCTATGAGTTGCAGGAGGAAGATGCCGGCATTTTGCTGAGTGTAACCGGCAATGATTTGAACCACCTTATTGGTTACCGGGGAGAGGTTTTAAACGCACTCCAGCATTTTTTGACTGTGAGTTATTTTAATGATGCCGGGGAGTTTTTGCGTATTGCTGTTGACATAAATGGTTACAGGGATCAAAGAAAGGCAAAGCTTGAGGAAATGACAAGGAACTTTATTGACAGGGTACGGTTTTTTAGTCAGGAAGTAGAAATGCCTTCGATGAGCCCTATGGAAAGAAGAATTGTTCACGTTTTCGTCTCGGGTTACGACGACATTGTTAGCGAAAGTGTTGGAATAGGCAGAGATAGAAGGGTAGTTCTTAAGCCGAATAAACTATGAAGTTAAAATGCACCCAGGAGAATTTGTCAAAGGGGCTCGCCGTTGCGAGTAAGGCGGTGTCTGTCAAGTCGACCCTGCCTGTTTTAGGTAATTTTCTCTTAACTGCAAAGACCGGGGTTTTTAAGATCTCCGCCTCTAACTTAGAAACTTCAATTAGTGTTGTTGTAAATGCGTCCGTTGAGCAAGACGGGGAGTTTTCAGTTCCGGCAAGAATACTAAGCGATTTTGTCTCCGGTTTGCCTTTAGGCGTTGTGGAGATGGTTCACGAAAAAAACAGCATGAAGGTAAGTAACGGTGGAAGCAGCGCAGAGTTTAACTGCATGTCTGCAGAAGATTTTCCTCCTATTCCGATCCCAAAAAGTGGCAACAAGCTTTTTCTTAATCCCCGCGAGTTTAATCAGGCGGTTTTGAGTACGTTTTTCTGCGCTTCAGTTGGGGACTCTAGGCCGGCGCTTACGGGTGTGCTGCTTAAAAAAGAGGGCGCGGATTTTGTGGTTGCCGCTACAGACGGCTTTAGGCTTTCGGAGTTTAAACCCAGCTTGGATGAGTTAAATGCTGATGTTGCCGACTTTTCCTTATTGATTCCGGCCAAGATGCTGGCGGAAGTCTCCCGCATGTTCTCGGCCCGCGAGGAAGCTATCACCTTGACTTTTAGTGACTCCGAAAATTTGGCGGTTTTTGAGTGTGCGCAAACTACCGTTAGTTTAAGGCTATTGGATGGAGAATTTCCTGATTATAAGAGAATCATTCCCACCGCACACATATTAACAGCACACTCAAAAACCGAAGAGCTTGTTTCTGCCGTAAAGCTAACCAATGTGTTTGCCAAGGAGTCCAAAGAGGGCAACAACCTTTTAAAGATTGAGTTTAAGACCAAAGGGGAGTGTTTGGTATCGTCTTCCTCGGAACAAAGCGGGCAAAGCTTAACCAAAATTGCAATGGCCATTGAAGGGGATAATGACGTAGCACTTTCTTTTAATTCCAAATACTTGCTGGACTTTTTTAACAATGTAAAATCGGAGGAACTTGCTATTTTTACTAACGGCGAACAGTCACCCTGCGTATTTAAACCGATTGAAATGGCCAACTTTTTACACTTGGTAATGCCTGTGAAGTTAAATTCCTAGCTTATTTAGCTTAATGGGGCGGATTGGCCTACGGGCTTATAAACCTGCCTTTGCGGGGGCTGGTTTCTTTGATCGCGATTGCCCGATTCAACTATTGCTGAACCACTTATTAACCCCCTTTCTCTTAGCTTGAGCAGTTCTGCGGGATTGGTGGTTACCAGATTATGCTCGGCCTCGCTGGCAACAACCCTTAACGCCACGTGGTTTGACCCGGCAAAGAAAAGCCCCTCCCCTTGGCCCGCGCCCAGGAGCAGGCGTTTTTCCCCTTCGGACAGGTAAAAAGTGTCCGCAACTTTATCTATAGCGGCCGGGTGCTGTTTTAGTAGTATTTGGATCGACGAGTTGGTGACAATGGCTTTGCCATATTCGGAACTTAAAAAGTCATCCACATCTTGAGATATGGCAGTTAATCCTAAGTAATATTTTCGCGCCCGTTTTGCTATACCGTAGATAAATCTCGCCGAATCTTCGTTTTGCATTAGATACCACGCTTCTTCAACAATGAGAATGCGCTTTTTGAGATCGCGGCGTATTTTTGTCCAGATAAAGTCTAGTATGATGTAAAAAGCTATTGGTCTTAAAATATCTTCCAGGTTTTTTGTGGAGAAAACAGTCATTTTACTACTTAGCTTTATGTTTGACTGTGAGTCGAAGATGCCTGCCAGTGAGCCTTTGATATACCTTTCTAGTCTTTCGGCCATGCTTTTGGCTTCCGGTTCGTCTGCCCCCAGGAGCACTTTGTATAGGTCTTCCATAACCGGCGGTTCTTTAGTCATTTGCGTTTCCGGATCGGGTGTTATGCCTTTAATTCTATAGGTTTCAATAAGCGCCCGGTCTAAAATGGCCTCTTCTACCGACGTCATTGTCCTGAAAATAAGCTTTAGGAGCGTGTGCAGGGAAAGAATCTTTTGGCCAAGTTCGTTCTCGCCCTCCACAGCAATGTTAGAAAGGTCAAAGGGGTTTATTCTAGCCGGTGAGTTTGGCGAGAAGCTAATAAAATCTCCACCAACGGCCTCGCATAGCATTTTATACTCTTCTTCAACGTCGATAATAATAATTTCTGAACCAAATATCAGTGATCTTAAAGCCTCCAGTTTTACAAGGTACGACTTGCCGGCGCCGGACTTGGCAAAAACAACCGTATTAGCGTTCTCCATGGAGAATCTGTCAAAAATGATAAGCGAGCCGTTATGCCGGTTGATGCCGTACATAATACCCGTTTCTTGGGTAAGGTCTGATGAGGTAAACGGGAAAGTAGTGGCCAGGCTGGTGGTGTCCATGTTTCTGGTTATGAGCAGTTTGTCTAAAGCTGTTGGAATGGTGGACTGGAAAGCTTGTTCCATTTGCAAGGTGGAAGTTTTAGAAATTAGAAGCAGGGAGCCTAAAGTGCTTTCCACCTTAGAGGTTACACTTTTGAGCTCCTCCAGAGTCTCCGCCGGGATGGTGATGTAGAAAGAGAATTGAAAGAATCTTTCCACACCTTTAACAAGTTGCTCTTGCAAGGACTTGGCGTCTTCCAGCGCGGATGTAACTGTGGGATCCTCAATTTTTCCTCTTTCGCGGTCGGTTCTTACAGTGGCTTCCATTTCTGTGATTTTCTTTTTAAGATCCTCCAAGATGCCCTTAGACTTAACCGGGTAATAAAACATGGAAAGATCAAGAGTGTGGTCAAAGTTTATTATTGGCGACAGCCAGTTGGCGCCAACAAACCTTGGGTAGCCTGATATGAACAGCGTAGTGAAGTAGTTGGAGCCCACACGAATGTGGTTAAAGTCAACTTCCACGGCAGAGGGGGCAATAATGTCTTTTATGTTCACCATGCCCCGAGCCATATCTTTTGGCTCTGCAATTTGTTCTTCCGGCTGCTTTGGTTTTTGCGCTTCCAGCTCTTTTTTTACATCTTTTTTTCCTAAGGTGACGGGCGGTAATTTAACTTTAGAGAATAGTGCCATATATTTATTCTTCCAATAAGTTTATTCTTCCAATATAGCAGGCTGGACAATAGCCGTTTTATAGTCACTTACGTTTGTTCTAACCCGTTGACCGTGTATGGACGAGGGGTTGTAAATGTCAAAGAACAGTTCCACCAGCTCTTGTGTGCCCAGTCTCTTGGATCTAACCCCGATTCTATTGAATTCTTTTATAACGTGGTCTATCTTTGGCGGAAGCTCGTTGTTTGCCCTTTTAAGCGCCTGTTCCACGTTAACCGATGTTTGCCTCTTGTGCATGCCAAAGAGTCGCCAAATTGGGTCCAGAGGACTGGAACCGAGTTCTTTAGCGGTGGTGAGGGCAGATGGTATGGCAACATAAAACTTTTTGTCTAGCACATCGTTTGTTTGAATAAGGTCCTGCACAAATTTTCTGTATGCTTCCGCCTGGAATTTTAGTAGCGGATCTTTTTGCTGCTGTTCGACTTTGTAAACCAGATCTATATATTTAGAGATATCCAGTCTTTTTGACCTCACCAAAACTTGGATTGGAAAAGTTAACGAGTTTAAAAGCATGGCAAACGCCCCAATCATGGCGTCCTGTTCGATTTCGGAAAGCAAGTCAAAATTAACTGCTGTAGTTTGGATCACGGCCACCACCCCGCCTGTTTTTAAGACCACATAATCGTCTCTAATATCTTCAATGTCTAGGTGCTCTTGAGTTGACGCTTTAATAAGTTCAGGCATATTTTAATTGTAGCATGCAGTTACGCCGTGCCAACTATTTTCAACGTGGGTATTACCTCGCCTTTTGCTTCCAGAGTGATTAGTGGGAACTTTAACCCGCTTTTGTTCTCTCGGTCAGTGTCTATGTAATACGCTCCGTTGGCAAGAGGTGTTGTTATGGCAAACCTGCCCTGTACACCGGTCTTTAGCGCTCGTACCACCTCTTTTCTGGCATTTCTGATTACCACAACCACATTTTCAATTGGTTGTTTATTGTTGTTTAGCACAATGCCCCACACAATGTTTGCCACGGTTGGGTTTTGAGCCTGCTGCGCCGGGGTTATTTGTACAACATGCTGGGCGAGGTATTCCTCCTCTTTTTTCCTTTTCTCTTCTTCCTGTAGCCGTTTGGTTTCAAGTTCCTGCTTTTGTTTAACTAGCAGCTCCTCCCGCTCCTTTAGCTGTTTAAGTCGATCTTCTTCCTGCCTAATTTTTTCTTTTTTCGCTTCCTCCTCTTTAACAGAGTTTGTAAGTTCTTGTTGCCGGAGTTTTTTGGTTTCCTCTTCCTGATTTATTTTCTCGGCCTCCAGAACGCGTTTCTGTACTTCCTGGGTGCTCTTAATATTTTGCAAAAGGGCATCCAATTGTTTGACTTTTTTTTCATCTTCCGCTTGGAATCTTTCCTCCTCCAGAGGTCTTATCACTCGCTCACCTCTTATTGGGAGGGTGATCTCGCCTCGGCCCATTTCTGGAGCCAGATTAATGAACCTTCTGCCCGAATGCATGTCGGGAGTCATAGTTGGTGAGTAATAATCAGTGCTTGGTTCTTGGTATCTTGGCTGGGGTATGTGCCTTATTCTGTGTGGTTGTTTGACTATAATGTCTTGCACAATGTGTTCGCCCGATTGTGGCCGAACTGTGGGTAGCTGATGAGGAGTTTGTGTCCCGGTTTCTGGTTTTTGTTCTCGTAGTACTGGCGCTGGTAACTCTAGGGCGGTTAAATCCTGCGGCGCTGGCGACACAGGCAGCACTTCCTCAACAGTTACAGTCGTAGTGACCGCAGGTGTTCCATCCGCACCGGAGTTAGTGTATTGTTGGCTGTATGCCTCTTTGACCTTAAGAATATAGCCTTTTTCGTCGATATCGAGTTTGTCTATGGGCTGACTTTGCTGTTCCAAGTATGCCTCAATTTTTCTTCTGCTGGTGGTTGGGGTAAGCGTAATAAGCTCGTTTCTTAGCACGTCCAGGTTTTGGTACTGGAAGACCTGGGGAACTTCTTCCTCTTTTCTATATACGTATTGGTTGGGCAGGTACATAGCTTTGATAAAGTTGACTATCCATTGGTCAAGCCCTCTGTCGCCCAATGGCAGAAATGCAAAGCATAGGCCGGTGCCGGCAAAAAATAAAACAAAAAGCCACTTAAAGACAAAAGCTTCTATAAGCATAAAACTTGCGTAAGCCAAACCGGCAAAGATCATAAGAAAGAAAAACTGTTTTAAAGTGAGGTCGCCTATTATCTTAAATTCCACTGACATAATAGACTGTGGAATTGCGTGTTGCTTGTTTGTGGTTTGCTGTTCTCTAATGGGCATAAACGGGTTGACACCCGAGATTATAATAGCACAAAAAGTGCGGGGTTACGGTAGGACTGGGTCCGTCTTTATCTCCTGCCGCCCTTTTGCTCACCCATAATAAAAGCATTGACTTTGCCAGGCACTTTGAGGGCCTGAAGAAGTCCGAAAATGATAAAGATAGGAGACAAAATAACACCAAATATTGACCCCAATATAGAACTGGTGTCAAAACTGTTAGCCGGGGATACCATGATAAGGACAACAATTAATAAAACAACGTGTGTGTAGGCAAACATGCCGGCATAAGAAAGAACGTTTACGATGGCCCCCTTAAACCAATTTTGGGTCATACTTTCGTTCCCCGGTATAGCACCTAAAGCAAATATAATCGGCGCAAAAACAATGGAGAATAATAACTTAAGATAGATAAGTATTGCTCTGATAAAAACAAAGATGTACAGAATAGCTATAACCAACAGCATCACCATGACCACAGCCATTACCGGTGCGGCCACACCTGTGAACTGGAGTAATCCAATAAGAACCAGTGAGACTATTAAACCTATGGAAGCCGGCCAATTGCCTTGGCCAAGCCCTTCTTCCGGCCCGAGAGCGATGTTAGCAATTATTGCACCGCTTGTATCGGACAAAAAGCGCATACTTGAAGCCAGCACAGCTCCAATAGGATAACTGAAAACAATTAATACAACGGCCAATGGAATTCTTGGCAACGCGTATTGCAAGGTTACAACCAGTTGCGGAGCAAGCTTTCTTCTTATCATAATCATAACGCCGGTTACGAGCATAACTATAGCTAGCAAACCAAAGGCCAGATTCCTGGTGGTTTTCCAAATAGCCAGAATCACTCCGATCATCGGAGCGTTGCCGTAACTAACATCTGCTGCCAACGCTCTACCCGCGAAGGGAACGTTTCTAATTGAGTCGTTCCAGAAATAGGCGAGGTTTGTAGGTAAGGGTTCTGTTCTAACAGCGCCTTCAAGCCCATTAGCCACTCCTAATATGCTGCCGGAGGTGAGAGTTTGGTTAAATGCCAAGGTGTTTCCGCCCGTTGTTTGGGTGGCATTATATGTTTGAACAAAATCGTCACAGTTCTCATTGGTACTTCTAGCAGATGGGCATTTCTCTTCAATATCCCTCAATGTATCGGCGTACCTACCCCCCTTATTGTTCTTTTTGAGCACATCATACGCGCAATTCATCATCTGCTGGGGATTTCTATTTGCTATCATGCTGGCGGGAGCATCTGTTATTGATGACGTAATCATAGTGTTAATGGTTTTTCTAACATCCAGTGCTTTATACGCAGTTCCAATCTTTTCAAATAGGGTTTGATCGGGCTGACAGTATTGGCTCTGTGTGGGCGGGGCGGGCGCGGCGTGGGAAACGGACCACACTAATGTGGCCAAAACAAAAGTTGTTAACACCGCTTTTACTCTAAAATGAGTCATTTTCATCCAAAGTATTCCATAGAGCCGATACAAAATCAAGCTCTTTTAGTATAGAATCAGTGCATGCCAAGTTCTAACCCTTTGTGGTTTGGTTATTATCCGGGGGACAAACCCATACCCAGAAGACCCGGCATCATTAGACCGGGTCCGGGATTTGATACCTCCGGTTTGGGCTTAAATTCCGTAATTGATGAAGCCGCTGCGATTGCAGAAAGGCCCTCCGAGTTACCTAACCAGCTTAAAGATTGGATCGTAGACGATTGGAAGATATCATTTAACGTTGGTACAACTCCGGCCACACAAACAGGCTTTGACCTTTATGAGTTCGGACGGGAAGAGGCGGCGGATGTTAAGGGAACTTATGTGGTAATAAACCCATTCGACTTGGTTACCGACCCAAAAAAAGCAATTACTAAATTTGTAGACAGCTCTTTGGGAGCTATTAACCCCTTTAGGAGATTTGGTTCTTTTGATACAGAATTCTGGAATGACTTGGATACCTTGAGCGAGAGAGACATGTGGAGAATGGTGGTTAACCCAACCGAATTTGCAACCTCCGCACCGCCCTCCTTTAAGTTGGTGCAAAGCGCGTACGGGCCTATTGATTTCAATAAGCAGGGCATTTATGCAGATACGAACTTGTATTTTTCTACAGCCGGCAAGCAAGGCATAAAAGTTGCTGCTGGGGTTGCCGATGCGGGGATAGATGTGTACGAACAGGCCGCCGCCGGGGTGTTAGGTTTTGTTGCGGGTAAGAAGTCGGCATTTACACGGAATGACAGATATAGGGATATGCAAAGCGCGCTTTATAATGCCGCCGCAACCGAAATTAAGGTTAAAAACTCAACAATACAAGGCATTCTAGGCGCTGATCCAAACATGGGTGAAACGCTTTTACGGGTTAACGCTTTTGGTTTGGAAAATGATTTGCTGAAAAACATGAGTGAGCTAAACAAAGGTATTGATGGTGCGGCAAAACTGATTGCTAAAAAAGGTCTCACAGAGGGTATCTCTGCTGGTGAGGTGCAAAAAGCGTTTACGGACCTATCGGATGCGGCGCGAGACTTGAGAGCAAACATAAACCTGACCAAAACACAGTACAGCACTTTTACCATAGGACGAGATGCTTTTGCCAACGACGTAAAAGAATTGGAAACTTTCTTAACCGATGTTGAGAATCTTGCGGCCGGGTATGCGGGGCTCCCGGGGACAAAGGTACTCTCACTCTTTGAGCGCGAGGGTGTGGCATCACAAGTTGCCCAGCTTTCCAATAGATTTGCCAACGGTCGATATGACGGAGGCATTTATGACAGATACTTGCAGACCGTCGGCAGAAGGTATTTTGAGGGCGAAAAATCCATTTTGCAGACCATTGGCACTATGACTGATCCTGCTAGTGGCAATAGTCTAGTTGCAACAAACGGTTTCAGGTCTTTAGGTACTGTTTACGATATTCATAAACGCGGTTATTTACAGGAAGCTGGGAGGGACTTAGTTGACACTGTAGCTAAAGGGAACTTTGGGAAGACTTATGTGTACTTAGGTGCGATAAAAGGCAGAATCCAAATGTTCACCCCGGCTTATTGGACAGGCAAGATAATGCAAAAAACCCAAATGCTTGGGTTGGTCTACAAAGACAACGTTACTCCGATTCACCCAGTCTTTAACAACTTGCCGTGGATAATGAAAAACAAGTTCACGGAGCGGTTTTCAGTTACTGTTGGCGCATCCACTTTTAAAGTCAGCGCAAATCTCACAGGGTCTAAGCACTTAGGCGCGTTTTATGAAGCGTGGTCACGTTCCAAAGATGGGAAATTGATAGGTGTCTACGCTGGCGGAGCTGTTACATCGTGGGCAACAGACCCTAACGCAAACTACAAGGCTCTTCTGGCCCTAATAAACAATAAATCTGGCAATGTGGGGTCGTTTGGTGCGGGGATGCAGTATATAGTCAGTGGGGACAAAAACTGGGGGCTGCTGACTTTACAGGCAAACCAAATGCGTGGTGAGCTGATTAAGTCGGGCCTTCCGTTTGACGTGCTCAACGGCGAACTTCTTGAAACTGACAAAAACAAGGCCTTACTCGAAGGGTTGTTTGCAAAAATAAAGCTAAGAAAAACTAACGCGGCAACGCTCGACCCGTTTGTGGAAAAAGTGGGATTGCTTCAGATTTATGCCTCAAAGCTTTCACAGATTCAGCAGGCGATTTTTACCAAAACCGGTATCACAAAGCTGGTTTCTCCGTTTGTACACTTAAAGGCCGTGGTGGCACAGCGGGTTGCAAATTTGGCAGCGAAAATAGCTACAAAGCTGGGGTTAAAGGTCGCTTTAACGGCATTATTAGGCGGGGCAACGGGAGGGCTTGGCGTGGCGCTGGTTCCTGTAGTGGAAAAAGTTCTTAACGCCATTATTTCTAAGGTAGTGGATAAAGCAAAGGACATGTTTAGGATGTTCCTCAAGGGCGACTTGATGGGAGCTATTAATTCATTTATTGACGATGCAGCTGCCGCCACTGAAAAAGTAATAATAATAGGCTGCTTTATGCCTATATTGTTCGTTGGCATTATTCTATTCTTGCTTGGCACTGTGCTAACAAGCGTCCCATTGGGGGACAGGTGGCGAACTCCTTCCGCAACGGCTACTGGAGCCGTTGCACCACCAGCGAGGCTTCCAGATAGTGCCCAAACCTCATGCGTTTTTCCGTCCTACATAATAACTACGTACTCTTTTTCAAATGCCCTAGAGCCAGCTCCAGGCAGCAGACCTTGGAGGCACGGGTCAAATGAGTACTGGGCACCTAGGGATACGGTAGGAGCAGGTGGTAGAACTCAAGTAAATGGCATGGAGGATTGCAGTAAAAACATACCGTATTTTATTTATAGTATTAGAGCAAAAGGACCTTCGACGGATACGGATAGCTGGTGTAATGATTCTCGTTGGGCGGTTCTACTAAGGGGCTACTATGGATACGCTTTGGATGTAGTTCCAAGTTCGGGTGTTGATAGCGCATGGGCAGTGACGCCAAGGCTGGGTGTGGGGGGCAACATTGTGCAAACCTGGAGTGCTTCTAAACGGTCTACGGACGATGGTAGTGGTGCAGGTTGCTGGGTTACATTAACTGGTAATGACGGGACGTATGTCTATGAGATACATATTTTACATCTTGAGTGCGATTCTTTAGGATCAACTGCCAGCGAATACAGACCTGGGGATCCTATTGCACTCCTTTATGCCTATTCTGGTGGAAAGCATGTACATTTGGAAATGAGGGTCAACACGGATTTTGTTAAACCTGAAGATTGGTTGTGCCGTTAGTTTTATGCTAACGTTGAATTAGTATGAAGGACTTAAGACCTATTCTAAAATCAAAGAGGACACTTATCACTTCAGCGGCAACCGTAACGTTATTGATAGCGGTGTATCTTGTTTTCTTCGGCAGTGCGGGCGTAGATAGAGGCAATGGAGATGGTATTACGCCGCCAGTAGTAGCTGTAAACCCTTTGAACGTTGTGGAATCGGAGCCCTCAGGCGCTATTCAGTATCTTAACAGCAGGTTTCCGGTGAAGATAAAGTTTGACCAGAAAATCGACCCAGAGGCTAGAACTATATTTATTAGCATTGAACCAGCTATTGCGTTTGAGAAGTACACACTAACCTCCGATCCAACAAGTGTGTGGCTTGAACCTTCTCCTACCCTATCCAACGGCTGGGAGTTTGATACCAACTATACTATCACTGTAACATCTGGTTCCAGAACGCAAGAAGGTAATGTGATGAAAGGAAATTACACACTCTCTTTTATTAATTCAATTAGCGATAATATTGTATATCCGGATTAGCCGCTTATACCTAGCCGACCCAACAGTTCTTTGAGATTGCAATTAAGAGCTCCAAATGGGTCAAAAAGCGGATATGGACATGCGCCTAGAGCAACTGGCCTATTTTCAAGTCCCAACACGTTGCTAATGATGGTGACGATAGTGTATACACCTATGACGATAAGGAAGCCTACTATGGCCATAGTTAAAGTTTGTTTGGAAGCCTGCAATGCTTTTGGGTCCCCTAGGGATATTGCATACTTGAGTGCGGACACAAAAACAAAGAGAATAAAAAAGACCCCGGCAGATAGCACAAAAACATTTAACAGCCTAGCCACAGGGCAAATTATAGCCATTGGGTGCGGCCCTTTATCCCAAGTAGTGCTTTCTAGTTCCGTGCAGGCATCCCAGTAATTTGTTGTTACCGCAGCTCTTGTCACGCTACCACCCATAAAGGATACCCACATTACAACTATAAAGAGAAACAGCCTACTAAAAATTGGGTGTTGCATTTAGTAACTCTCCATAATTACCACCAATTACGTTAAATATTATAGTCTTTAGTGTATAGGCTCCTATACCTAAAATAAAACCTAGTATAGAGTTTGTAAGGGCTGACTTAGCTTCCGCCGCGGCCTTTGGATCCCCCTTAGCTGTTATAAATTTTATTCCGGATACGATCATGGTAATCATTGATATAGCAATAACTGTACCAAATACAACATTTAGTGCTACCCCAAAGAAATCGCTCACAGTCATATAACCGGATGATCTGTCCGGTGATATCTCTACCCAGGCGGGCAGGTACTGAAAAGGGTCTGTACTTTCTGCAGCAAGTAAAGCCATCTTGTACAGAATTGCATAAAATTGGCTTTTTTGCAACAAAAAACCCGGAGCTTAATCCGGGTTTTAAAAGGTTATTTGCCAAACTAGCTAAAAGTTTACAACCTCTTTTATATCCATTTTCGAATTTGCGTCTCCTCCGATCACATTTAACAATATAGTCCTAATTGTGAAAGCGCCAATAACCACGATGAACCCAATCACAGCGTTGGTAAGCGCGTCCCTAGCAGCACCGGCGGCTTTTTGATCTCCTGTAACAGCTATACCAACACCAAGAACAACGTTCACCAGGAAGCCAAAAACATCGGAAAGATTCGTAAACTTCAAATCAATAGGTTGCACCACCTTATTTGTAGCGGCAAGCGCGGCACTTGCCATTATATCTCTAATAATCATGTCGTTGCACACACCTCCTCACAGTAATTAATAAGCAAGCTAGAACGAGACTATATTAGTCACATTCAGTTCGTCGTTAGTGACACCGCCAATAACGTTTACTAATATAGTCCTAATTGTGAAAGCGCCAATAACCACGATGAACCCAATCACAGCGTTGGTAAGCGCGTCCCTAGCAGCACCGGCGGCTTTTTGATCTCCTGAAGATAATGGTAACAGCTATACCAACACCAAGAACAACGTTCACCAGGAAGCCAAAAACCTGACTGAGATCCACAAACCCAAGATTAATCACTTGAGCGTTCTTGCCCGTCTCTGCCAGAGCAACGACTTGAAAAACATCCAGCAAATAAGAACTCACAACTTAGCGCTCCTTTCTAAACTTGTTAATAAATCTTTAATAATCATACTGTCTGCATTTAAAACGGATTCTGATCTCCAGTTATAAGGGCTTTGATAATAACCCTTAATATGGAAACTGATAATAGCACAAATATTAAGCCAATTATTGCGGATGTCAAGTTTTCTTTACCGGTTTGAAGCGATGTGGGGTCCCCTTGGCTGGTTAATATTTTATAGCCGGAAAGAACAATTATAAACATACCTACTATTATGGAGATAGGCAGCATAATGCCGTCTATAGTTCTAAACAAATCGGAAATGGCAACATTTACTTCCTGGCAAGTGCAATCCGGTATTTCAATTTTCATTATATGCCCCGGCGTGCAGTAGTCACTGTTTGAGGTTATCCACGGTTTGTTGGGGAGGTCTTGGAACACACAACACACACCCTCCGATACGCCCGTAGCGTCAGCTGAGGTGCAGGGCCACGGAACGGCATACACCTTGTTTGTACTACCCGGGAGCAATAGCAGGTAAA
>LCJU01000004.1 GCA_000994815.1 candidate division WWE3 bacterium GW2011_GWC2_44_9
TACGGAAGTGCGGGGCAACGCTCGGGTTGTAAGCGCAAAGGTACCGCTTTCCGAGATGTTTGGCTATGCCACAGACATACGGGGTATGACGCAAGGCAGAGGTTCTTTTACTATGGAACCCAGCCATTACGCCGAAGTGCCGGCTAGTGTTTCGGCCCAAATATACAAGAAGTCTTGATTTTCTGGCAATAATTTGGTTAACTATGCAGGCGAACAAGCATAATTTGTTTAGAAAGGAAAAAAATGGCAGATTTTATTAGAAATAAACCGCACGTAAATGTTGGAACAATGGGTCACGTTGACCATGGTAAAACCACGCTTACCGCGGCAATAACCAAGGTTCTTGCGCAAAAAGGCAGCGCCGAATTTAGAGCATACGATACTATTGATAGCGCTCCAGAGGAAAAAGCCAGGGGTATTACTATCAATATTGCGCATATCGAGTACGAAACCGCAAAGAGACACTACGCCCACATCGACATGCCAGGCCATGCCGATTACATCAAAAATATGATCACTGGTGCGGCTCAGGTAGATGGGTCCATTCTTGTTGTTTCAGCTCCCGACGGGCCAATGCCGCAAACCAGAGAGCACATTCTTCTGGCCAGGCAGGTTGGCGTTCCAGCTATTGTTGTTTTCTTAAATAAGTGCGACATGGTTACCGACAAAGAAATCTTGGATCTGGTCGAAATGGAAGTTAGAGAGCTCCTTACCAAGTACGGTTTTAAGGGCGACGAAGCACCCGTTATTAAAGGTTCTGCGGCCAAAGCCCTTGAAGGCGATCCAGAAGCAGTTAAAGCAATAGAACAGCTAATGGATGCGGTAGACAGCTATATACCAACACCTATTAGAGAAACAGACAAACCGTTCTTAATGCCAGTGGAGGACGTATTCTCCATTAAAGGCAGAGGCACCGTAGCTACCGGAAGAATAGAGCGAGGCGTTGTTAAAGTAAATGAGGAAATCGAGATCGTTGGCATTAGAGAAACCAAAAAGACTGTTGTTACCGGCGTGGAAATGTTTAAAAAGACCTTGTCAGAGGGTCAAGCCGGAGACAACGTTGGTATTCTTCTTAGGGGTATTGAGCGTGATGACATTGAGCGAGGTCAGGTGCTTGCTAAACCCGGGAGCGTTAAACCGCACTACGAGTTTGAGGCAGAGGTGGTTATTCTCTCAAAAGAGGAGGGCGGGAGGCACAAGGCATTTTTTACCGGTTACCGACCTCAATTCTACTTAAGAACAACCGATGTTACCGGCGATATTACTCTACCGGAAGGTGTCGAAATGGTTATGCCGGGGGATACTGCTAAGTTCAAAGTTAAGTTGATTACACCGGTTGCGCTTGAGGAAGGCTTGAGATTTGCTATTAGAGAAGGTGGACACACTGTAGGTGCGGGTGTTATAACAAAGGTTGTTGCTTAGAGCAAAGACATTATGGCCGTAAAGGATAAAAAAGAAAGCAGAATAAAGATTAAGCTTAATGCCTACGACCATAGGATTATAGATTTGAGCTGCAGTAAAATTGTAGACGTTGCTGTTAGGACAGGCGCTAGAGCCATTGGCCCGGTGCCTCTACCTACAAGGATCGAGAAGTATACTGTTATTAGGGGACCTCACATAGATAAGCGATCCAGGGAGCAGTTTGAGATGCGCACGCACAAAAGGTTGCTCGAAGTTGTTTCTCCAACTCCGGCAACAATTGATGCACTGTCACATCTTAGTCTTCCGGCTGGGGTGGGGATCAGTATTAAAATTTAGCAACGGCACTGTCCAAATAAATGAGAATAACAGAGCAAAATACATAAAATGTGACAATTAGTCTGGGGTTGGATAAAGCGCCCAGAGTGGCGCTTTTTTGTGACTATGGAAAAACTAACAGGCAAGAAAATTAATATGACACAGCTTTTTCTAGATAGCGGCAAAGTAGTGCCTGTTACCAAAGTGCTTGTCGATTCTGGGTGCCAAGAACTGCTAACCGACGAGCTAATGGGCAAGGCTGTTGCCGTTTGGGGTTTTTCCAAGGGTAGGGGCTTTGCTGGTGGTATGAAAAGGTATGGTTTCAAGGGTGGCCCGGCAACCAGGGGTCAGTCAACCTTTCCCCGGCAGGCTGGGTCCATTGGTTCACAAACTCCGGGCAGAGTAAGAAAAGGCAAGCAAATGGCCGGGCATTACGGTAATAAGCGCATAACAGTTAAGGGTTTGAGGATAGTTGGCCTGCACAAAGAAACCAGGGAGCTTATGGTATCGGGTCCTATTCCCGGCGCAAGAAACAGCAAGGTTAATTTAAGGATTGCATAGTATGGTTGCTGTAGTAAGAAAAAAAGAAACTAAAACTGCATTGGTTCGAGTAGAAAGCGGCACAGAGCTAGGTAAAGCATTTACTGCGCCTGCAAACGATGCATTGCTATCGCAATATATTAGATATTACAGGTTTAATCAAAGAAGCGGAACGGCAAAAGCAAAAACCAGAGGCGAGGTAGCCGGTTCCGGTAGAAAGCCTTGGAGGCAAAAGCACACCGGTAGAGCCCGCGTTGGGGATATCAGAAGCCCAGTCTGGCGGCACGGCGGCGTTTCTCATGGCCCGGTGGTTAAAGATTGGTCGCTTAAACTTACCAAGCAAATGAAGTCAAAAGCCTTTTTACTCGCCGTGTCAAACAAAGTGCAAACCAAAAGTCTTTACAGTTTAGCTACAATTAACTTAATCGAAGCCAGAACAAAGGAAGCGCTTAATTTGATAAAAGACTGGGGTTTAGAAGGGAACCTGCTATTAGTCACCAATTCTACTAATAAAAACTTAGTGAAGGCTACAGGTAACCTAAAGACAGTTGCAGTGCGAAGTATTAATAACGTCTGTGCGTATGATATGTTAGCGGCAAAGAATGTTGTAGTCGAAGGACAGGCTTTAGCAAAGCTGGCAGAGAAATATGCCTAAACTAACTAAAAGCATTTATAACTTAATAACTACGGAAAAGACAACCCGTATCAAGGATGGTCAGAATAAATATACCTTTCTAACTAATCGGTCGCTGAGTGTTGCCAAGGCAAAAAAAGAGATTGAAGAGGCTTTTAAGGTAGACGTAGAAAATGTGCATGCTATTATAATGCCCGGCAGAAAGAAAAGAATAGGCAGAACTAATAACTACACCAGGCTGCCGGCCAGCAAAAAAGTTGTTGTTAAACTAAAAGCCGGCCAAAAGATTGATATAGCTAAGAAAGTACCAACCGCTTCCGAAAAAAAGGAGGACGCAAAGAATGATTAAAACCTATCGACCTACAAGTGAAGGCATGCGAACACGCAGGACCTTAGTACGGGAGGTTTCCCATACTAGGCCACCCAAACAGTTAATTCGGCCGTTAAAATCTGCACATGGCCGCAACAACGGCAAGATTTCCTCTAGGCATAGAGAAGTCGGCCACAAAAAATATTACAGACTAATTGACTTCAAAAGGGATAAGTTTGAAATCCCGGCCGTGGTTGCATCAATCGATTATGATCCCAACAGAGGTCCAAACATCGCCTTGGTAGTGTATAAAGATGGGGAAAAAAGGTACATTCTTGCTGCGGACGCGCTTAAGGTTGGGGATGCAGTTATCTCAACAAAAAGTGCTGTTGAGATTTTGCCCGGCAATTGCACGTGTTTAAAGCATATGCCTTTGGGCACCCAGGTACACAATGTTGAACTTAATATCAATGCCGGCGGGCAAATAATTAGGGGTGCAGGTAATTATGGTGTTATAATGGCAAAAGAAGGGGACTTTGTTAACGTAAAACTGCCAAGCGGCGAGGTTAAAAAGATTGCCCAGGATTGTTTAGCTACTGTTGGAGTGCTCTCCAACATAGACATCAGGCATACACGGCTTGGCAAGGCCGGTATAGCAAGACACTTAGGCATTAGGCCGCATATTAGGGGTGTTGCCATATCTAATCCTTCAGACCATCCTCATGCCGGTTCTTACAGAGATAAAGGCATAGGTCGATCATCGCCCAGATCGCCGTGGGGTTGGAAGACTAGGGGCAAAAAGACCAGAAGTAGAAAAGCGGGGTTAAAATACTTGGTTAGCCCAAGAAAGGGTATAAGTTAAGAAAATGACCAGATCACTAAAAAAAGGTCCATACGTGGATGCAAAACTGTTAATAAAAGTAAAAGCCCAGCAGGGCTCCGGCGTGAAAAAGTCTATTAAAACATGGGCAAGAAGATCAACTATTTCACCCGAAATGGTAGGGCTAACATTTGACGTTCACAACGGCAAAGACTTTCTGCCGGTGTATGTGACAGAGGCAATGGTTGGTCACAAGTTAGGCGAGTTTGCTTTTACCCGGAGATTCTTTGGTCATTCATCTAGGAAAGGAAAGGAGCCAGGACCAAGCGATGCCGCAAAGCAAGTCTAAAGCTATATACAAATATGCCCGCATCTCGCCCAAAAAGGTTATGCCGGTGTTAAACGCGGTTAGAGGCAGAAGAGTTTTTGATGCGGTTAACTTTTTAACCTTTGACAAAACAAAAGCGGCAAAGATGCTCTTAAAGACTTTGAATTCCGCTCTAGCCAATGCCAGGCAGGCTGGTGTTGAGGAAAAAGGCTTGATTGTGCAAAAGGCAGCGGCTGATCCGGCCCCCACTTTTAAACGCGGCCGGCCTAATTCCAGGTCCAATTATTCCAAGATTTTAAAAAGGAATGCGCATCTTACCATTGTTCTGGCTGATACAGTTGTTCCGGCTGAAACTAAGGAGGGTAATTAGATGGGTCATAAAATTAACCCTAACGGTTTTAGAATAGGCATTTCAAAAGATTGGAGTTCTAGGTGGTATCTAGACAAAAAGTCTGTCGCACCGGCTATTTTGGCAGACAGAAAAATCCGTAAGTTTTTAACCGGCAAGTTCGAGCAGGCCGGTCTCAGGAGCATCGAAATCGAAAGATCTTTAAACGAGGTAGCCATTTTTGTTAAAGTGTCCAGGCCGGGTGTGGTTATCGGCAGGGGTGGGGCGGGCGCCGAAGAGGTAAAAGAGCAGTTAAAAAAGATTGTGCAAGGTAAGTTAAGCCTTACGGTAGAGGAAGTAAAAAATGCGGAAACAGATGCCCAGCTTGTGGCTGACTATATCAGCAGGCAGCTCAAAAGAAGAATGCCTTACAGAAGGATTATGGTTTCAGCAATAAATTCAGCCATGGAGCGTGGAGTTAAGGGGATCAAAATTAAGCTTGCCGGCCTTTTAGGTGGCGGCAACTCTATTTCCAGAACAGAAACATTGGCGCAAGGTTCTATTCCTGCTCAAACATTACGAGCTGATATAGATTTTTCAAAAGTGGACTGCCAAATGCTTTTTGGCACTATTGGCATAAAAGTATGGATTTATAAGGGTTTGAAAGAAATCTAACTATGTTATTACCTAAAAAAGTGAAGTATAGAAGGCAAATGAGGGGCAACAACAAGGGCTTGGCCCAACGCGGAGCAGTTATTGCTTTTGGTGATTACGCGCTTAAAGCTGTGGACAGGGGACTTTTAACCTCCCGACAAATTGAAGCAGCCAGAAAAGCTGTCTCACACATTACCAAAAGAGGCGGTAAGCTGTGGATTAGGGTTTTTCCCGACAAGCCAATTGCCAAAAAGCCAAACGAAACTAGAATGGGCAGTGGCAAGTCGCCTACCGACCATTATGCTTGCATTATCAAACCGGGCAGAATCATTTTTGAGATTGCCGGCACTTCACAAAGTATCGCGTACGAGGCTTTAGACAGGGCAAGTAGAAAATTTCCTATCCGAACTAAATTTATAGCCGAGGATACCACGCAAGAGAAAGGTGTACTATGACCACCAGCAAGTTAGTTGCAAAAGTAATTTCTACTAAAATGACCAAAACGGTTGTGGTAGCGGTGGAAACTCCCAAGAGGCATCCCCTATACGGCAAGTTTTCACGCAACACTAAAAAACTAAAAGCACACACAGATATCCAGCTTGTTGCAGGGGATATGGTTGAGATAACAAGCTCCAAACCATTTGGTAAGACCGTTTATTTTAGGGTTGTTAGAAAGGTTAATTAAGAACATGCTTCAACGAGGTACAGTATTTTCTGTTGCAGACAATAGCGGGGCCAGAGTCTTTAAGCTTATCGGTATACCCGGCAAGTCAAAGATGCGGTTTGTGTCAATTGGCGATGTTGTCAGCGTTGCTATTAACGGCGCAAGCTCCACCGGCTTTGTTAAGGATCACTCCGTTGTAAAAGTGTTGATAGTTAGAACACGTAAAGAGGTAAGAAGAAAAGATGGCAGCTATGTCCGGTTTGACGATAACGCCGGTGTTGTAATCAACGACGATGGTGATATGGTAGCCACCAGGGTTTTTGGGCCTGTAGCCAGAGAGATTAGGGACCTTGGCTATCTAAAAGTTGCTTCTTTGGCAAAAGAAGTTTGGTAAAGCCTATGAAAATACGTAAAAATGACAAAGTAAAAATACTAACCGGAAAAGATGCCGGTAAAGAGGGCAAAGTATTGGCGATTCTAACTGATACTAACAAAGTTGTCGTAAGTGGCATTGGTGTGGTAAAAAGACATGTCAAACCCGGAGCTGTTTCTAAAGAGGGCGGCATTATAAAAATTGAAAAGCCAATAGCTGTAAGCAATGTAATGTTGGTGTGCGAAAAGTGCAATAAACCTACCAGAGTAGCCTTTTCTGAAGTGGGTGACAAAAAATTCCGTGTTTGCAAAAAGTGCGGGGAAGTATTTGCAAAATGATGAGTATGCTAGAAAAGTATAAAACTAAAGTCATCCCGGAACTTGTCAAGGACCTAAAGCTTGATAATGTAATGCAGGTTCCAAAGGTAAACAAAGTGGTTGTTAATGCCGGTGTTGGCGGTTTTAGGGAAGCGCGTGAGGCTTTGGAAGCCTTTACTGCCGAACTTTCGGTCCTAACAGGTCAAAAGCCCACCGCTTGCAAGGCCAGGCTAAGCGAGGCCGGTTTTAAAATCAGAAAGGGCGACACGGTAGGCTATGCTGTTACCTTGAGAGGTCAGATTATGTGGAGCTTCTTGGAGAAGTTAGTTACCGTTGTCCTGCCTAGAACAAGGGGTTTTTGGGGCCTGGATCCAAAGTCTTTTGACGGTTCTGGCAATTATTCACTGGGTATTAGGGAGCATACTGTGTTTCCGGAAGTGAATCCAAATGCGGTAAAAGGTATTAGATCATTGCAAATTAGCGTAAACACCTCAACAAGGAGTGACAAGGAGGCTCTGCATTTGCTAAAATCGCTGGGCTTTCCCTTTAAAAAGGACTAACTATGGCTAGAAAATCGTGGCTTGAAAGAATGAAAAGAGAACCTAAGTTTCCGGTTAGAAAGTACAACCGGTGCGGCTTGTGCGGCAAGCCAAGAGCTTACATGCGCAAGTATGGCGTTTGCAGAATCTGTTTTAGGGAGCTTAGCCACAAGGGCGAGATTCCCGGAATGCGAAAGAGCAGTTGGTAATATGAGTCTAGATACAATAGCAAACATGTTAAGCGCTTTAAAAAATGCCAGTATGGCAAGTGCAGGTAGTATTGAGCTGCCCTATTTTAGGCAGGGTAAGGAGATTTTGGAAGTGTTTAAGCAAAGGGGCTTGGTTAATGAGCTAAAAGTATTTAAGCCCGAAGGTAAAGATTATAAATATATGCATGTCGACTTGGCAACAGGAGCAGATGGGGCCAGAAGAATTCTTGAGACCCGGCGAATTTCAAAACCTGGCAACAGGGTGTGCAGACCTTACGCAAAATTGGCAAAAGTTAAGGCCGGTCTAGGAGTTGTGGTTGTGTCCACATCCAGAGGAGTTATGGCCGGCGAGGAAGCTAGGAAAAAAAAGCTTGGCGGAGAAGTGCTTTGCAGCTGTTTTTTTAAATAAAGGAAAAGCTATGTCAAGAATAGGCAATAGAAAACTTACTATACCAACCGATGTAACACTGGGCGTCCTAGATCAAAGCGTGACTATTAAAGGTAAAAAAGGCGAACTTATAGTGAAACTGCCAAGGAGTGTTGCCGTTAAGCTTGGCGATGGGTTTGTAGAGACTGTTTGTCCTAAGGGTGTGGACGAAAAAATAGCCTCGCCGTTTTTGGGTTTGGCAAACTCGTTAATCAATAACGGCATCCAAGGGGTGACTACCGGATTTACCAAGAAACTGGAATTGGTTGGGGTTGGCTATCGAGCTAAAAAAACCGACAAAGGTATATCTATGACCTTGGGTTTCTCTCATCCGGTAGACTTTGATGCTCCGGTCGGTATTACAATAGACGTGGAAGAAAACACCAAAGTAACAGTTTCAGGCATTGACAAGCAGCTTGTGGGTTTAACTTCAGCTAAACTTAGGAAAATAAAGAAACCCGAGCCTTACAAGGGCAAGGGTATCAGATACTTAGGTGAGGCCGTTAGGAGAAAGCCCGGTAAAGCCGGAAAGGTGCAAAAATGATCTCAAAAGTAGTACATAGAAAAAACAAGAGGGAACGGAGACGGTTCAGGATTAGAGGTAAGGTGGTTGGAGACAGCCAAAAGCCAAGGCTTTCGGTTTTTAGATCTAACAGATATATTTACGGCCAAGTCATAGACGACACTGCGGGCAAAACTTTGGTGGACGTGTCTGCGTTAGTTAAAGGTACCCACAAGGGTGTTTCCAAGCTTGCCGCTGCCAAAAAATGCGGCGAGGAGTTAGGTAAACTCACTATCAAGGCCGGAATAACCAAGATTGGTTTTGACCGAGGCGGCTACAAGTATACGGGCAGGGTAAAAGGTTTTGCCGACGGAGTAAGGTCCGCGGGCGTAAAGTTCTAAAAAATATGATCAGATCACAAGACTCTTTTGAAGAAAAGATAATAGAAATAAAGCGAGTGTCCAAAAAAACCAAGGGTGGCAATAAAATTGGTTTCACCGCCTTAGCGATTGTTGGGGATAAGGCTGGAAAAGTGGGGACGGGTACCGGTAAAGCTTTAGATGTGACCTCCGCAATTGCCAAAGCGCTAAATAGGGCCCGCAGGGAAATTGTTACTATTACTGTTAGCGACAACACCATACCCCACGAGGTAGTCGAAAAGTTTAAGTCATCCAGCATCAAGCTTATGCCAGCGCCCAGGGGCTCTGGAATTATCGCTGGAGGTGCTGTGCGCGACGTTTTAGCCCTTTGCGGCATAAAGGATGTTTCCGCGAAAATGCTTGGGTCAAACAATAAAAAAGGCGCCGTTGTGTGCACAATTAATGCCCTCAAAAGATTGGAAAAAAGAGGTTAATATGGACTTGGCAAACATAACAAAAATTCAAGGAAATAAAGGTAAGAAAAAAAGGATCGGTAGAGGTGGTGGCAGCGGCAAAGGCTTTCATACAGTGGGCAGGGGGAACAAAGGCCAAAAGGCCCGGCGCGGTAGAGGCATCCCTATAGGGTTTGAAGGTGGGCAGGTACCTCTTTATAAAAAGTTGCCAAAGATACGGGGATTCAAGCAAAGCGGCAGCAAGCCGGTGATTATTAATATTGGCGATCTTAACAAATTGGCAAGCGGCGACACTGTTGACGTAGCAAAATTGGTGCACATGGGCATTGTGGCAAAAGAGGCACGCTATCTTGGAGTTAAAGTTCTGTCCAAAGGCACACTAAAAAAGCAGCTAACGTTTACAGGGGTTGGGTTTTCCAAGTCTGCCAAGAACAAGATCCTAAAAGCAAACGGGAAGATCTAGTGTACGATGCTTAAAAGAAAAATAATTTTTACACTCTTTATCATTGTTGTTTTCCGAGCTTTGGCAAATATACCGGTTCCGGGTGTCGACATTGATTCTATCAGAAGCTTTCTGGCCGGCAGCAATGTTTTTGGGTTGCTTAATCTTTTTTCCGGCGGTGGTTTCTCAAATTTCTCACTTGTTACGTTGGGTTTGGGCCCTTATATTAACGCCTCCATTATCATGCAGATCTTTACGGTTGTTCTGCCTAAGCTGGAGGAATTATCAAAGGAGGGCGAATTTGGCCGCGAACGAATCAACCAGTACACAAAGTTGCTTTCTGTACCAATCGCGGCAATTCAGGCTTACGGCATGTATTTCTTGTTTTTTAAACAACAGGTTATCAAGCCCCTAGCACCTATAGATTTAGTAGTCTTTATTTTAACCTTGACAGCCGGTTCTGTTTTACTTACCTGGCTTGGCGACCTGCTCACAGAGAAAGGGTTGGGTAATGGCATATCTATGCTAATCTTTGTTGGTATAGTAGAAAGCCTACCGGCAAGCATGTCCCAGTTTTACTTGTTGCTAAACCCGGAAACTGCCTTAAGGTCCCTAGTGTTTCTGGCAATGGCGATAGTTGTAGTACTAGGTGTGGTCATGGTTAATGAGGCAGTAAGAAATATTCCCGTGGAGTATGGAAGGCGTGATACACACGCCAAGGTTGGGTCCTCTGCAATTACATCCTCCTTGCCTATTAAGGTAAATCAGGCCGGGGTTATCCCCATTATTTTTGCAGTTTCGGTTGTTTTGCTCCCCAACCTTTTAGCCTCACCGCTTGCGTCTGTAGCTAATCCGACAATTGCCAATATTGGCAACTTTCTGTTGTACAACTTTACGCCCACCTCTTTTGCTTATAACGCCTTTTACTTTGCGTTGGTTGTAGGCTTTACGTACTTTTATACATCTTTTCAATTCGATCCTGCCAAAATTGCGGACGACATTAAAAAGCGCGGCGGTTTTATTCCAGGCATCAGGCCGGGTAAAAATACCACCGATCATCTTAGAGTAATAATAAACAGAATTACCTTAGGTGGTGCATTATTTCTTGGTAGTATTGCAGTCCTGCCCAATCTGCTTGGCGGCTATTTTGGTTTGGGCAACATGGCCGTTGGTGGAACCGGGTTGTTAATTGTAGTTTCAGTTGTGCTTGAGACAGTGCGTCAGGTAAAATCTATAAAAGCCACAAAAAGTTACGAGAGCTTTCTAAATTAGTGGGAGAAACAGTATGTTTGACAAGCTAAAAGACATGAACAATCTGCGCAAAGCCCAAGGAGAAATAAAAAAAGAGCTGGAGACTATTTTTGTGCAGGCGGAAAAAGGTGGCTACAAACTGCTGGTTAGGGGCGATAAGCGGTTTGAAAAACTAGAGCTGGACGGGGTAGAGCAAAAAGAATTAAGGGATTTGATCAACGATGTGCTGAAGGATGTGGATAAAAAAGTTGAAAAGCAAATGCGAGGCAGGCTCTCTGATTTAGGATTGGGAATCTAGTATGAAGATTCTGCTTATCGGTCCCCAGGGCTGTGGTAAAGGAACAATCGGTGAGCTGCTGGCTAAGGAGTTTGGTATCCCTACCATATCGGTTGGTCAGCTGTTGCGCTTAGCTAGTCTCTCGTCACCACACTATTTAAGAATCCAGGAAGACATAAACAAGGGTGCGTTAGTCCCTGAAGTAATTGTGGTTGAGCTACTAACGGAGGAGTTAAAAAAAGACATATACACTAATGGTTTCATTTTTGACGGTTGGGGCCGCAGAATATCCGACCTTAAAGCCTTTGATCCGGGCTTTGATATTGTTATTGTCTTTGAATTATCTAGGGAGACTTCCATTAAGCGGATAACCGGTAGACGGATTTGTAGCGCTGACGGTAAAACCTACAACATATACACGTTACCCCAGGACGTCAAGAACTGTACCGGTGAACTTGAACAAAGAGATGACGATACGGAGGATGCCGTAACTAAAAGGTTGGGAATCTATTATACCGAGACAGCGGAGGTAATAGACTTCTTTGACAATAAACACAAGACGATACATGTAAATGCGGAACCTATGCCGGAGGTAATTTTTAGGGATATACTTGCTAAACTTGCACAATTTCCTAGCCAACGCCAATGATTACCATTAAAACAGCGCACGAGCTAGAATTAATGCAAGCTGGCGGAGCGATCGCTAGAGAGGCTATAGATAAGGCTATTCGGGCAGTTGGAGTTGGAGTTTCAGCATTGACGCTAAACAAACTCGCCGAGGAGTTGATACATGCTCGGGGCGGGCTTCCATGCTTTAAGGGTTACGAGGGTTTCCCCTTTGCTACGTGTATAAATGTAAATGCCGGTATTGTGCATGGTATTCCCACTGGTTATAGATTCAAAAAAGGGGACATAGTAAGCGTTGATCTAGGTGTTTTGTACAGGGGCTATAACACTGATGTTTCAGAAACGGTTGAAGTAGGGTCATCTAAAGAGGACCAGTTTTTGCAACTTGGCAGAAAGGCATTAGAACTGGCTATTTTTGAGTGTAGGGAAGGTGGCAGGGTGGGTGATATTGCCAATGCGATCCAAAAAACTATTGAGGACAAAGGTTATTCGGTAAGCAGAGACCTGGTTGGCCACGGTATCGGAAGAAAAGTCCACGAAGACCCGTTTGTGCCCTGCTTTGGCAAGCCAGATACTCTGGAAAGGCTTTGTAAGGGCATGACTTTGGCAATTGAGGTTATATACCAAAAAGGTTCTCCTAAGCTCTCTTTAGGCAAGGATGGTTGGACTTTGAGCACCTGGGACGGGAGCTTGGCCGCATTGTTTGAGAAAACGGTTGCCGTAACAGCGGGGGAAGCACTTGTTTTAACTTGATTTGTCTGGTAAAATCTTGCGGTTGCATGAGTAAAGAGCTTGTGAGAAAAGATGGCGTTGTGAGGGAAGCCCAGCAGGGCGGGCTTTTTCGTGTGGAACTTGAAGACGGGAGTGCAGTTCTTGCCGTACTTTCTGGCAAAACCAGGAAGTTTCACATTCGTATACTTCCGGGTGATAGAGTGCGGATGGAATTTTCACCCCACGACTTAACCAGAGGCAGAATTTCTTACAGGCTGTAGTTTTCATTGATAACAAGGTTAATCGGTAACTAAGGCTAGAAGTGCTATATATGAAAGTTAGAGCGTCAGTAAAAAAAATGTGTAGAGATTGTAAAGTTGTAAAGCGCGAGGGCGTTTTAAGAGTTGTTTGTCTTAGAAATCCCAAGCACAAACAAAGACAGGGTTAAAGCTATGGCAAGAATTGTAGGTATAGACATACCCAATGACAAGAGAGTCGAAGCCAGTTTAAGCTATATTTATGGTGTGGGTGCAACAACCTCAAAGAGGATACTAGAGCGATCAGGTCTTAATCCTGATGCTAGGGTAGCCACACTAATTGAAGCAGACTTGGCAAAGATCAGAAACGCCATCACGGAGCTAAAAATCCCAGTTGAAGGGGAGCTTAGGCGGGTTGTTGGACAAAACATCAGGCGGTTGCAGGAGATCAAAAGCTATCGCGGTGATAGGCACAAAAAAGGTCTTCCAGTAAGGGGTCAAAGAACAAGGACCAATTCCAGAACAAGGAAGGGTAAGAAAAAGACCGTTGGGGGAATAAAGAAAAAGTCCGCGGCAAAGACCTAAATTAAGTTAACTTATGGCTAAAGCTAATAAAAAAAAGATAGTACCTCAAAGCGGAAAAGTGTACATTTTTTCTGGCTTTAATAATACGATAGTTACTTTTACAGATGCAGACGGCAACGCTTTGTATTCTGGCAGTGCTGGCAGTGTTGGTTTTAAAGGTTCACGCAAACCCACGCCCTACGCCGCAACTAGGGCGGTTGAAGAAGCGTCCAGAAAAGCTTTTGAGGCCGGGTTAAAAGAAGTTTCAGTTTATGTAAAAGGCGCCGGTGCTGGCAGGATCTCTGGTATCAAAGCGCTAAAAACCGCTGGTATAAGAGTAACGGCTATTTCCGACGTTACCCCTGTGCCGCATAACGGTTGCAGGCCAAAGAAAAAGAGGAAAGTTTAACATGTCACGCTACACTGACGCAAAATGCAGACTATGCAGAAGAGAGGGCGCTAAGCTGTATCTAAAAGGTATCAGATGCGAAGGTGAGAAATGCGCTTTTACCAGAAGACAGCAAGCCCCGGGTCAGCACGGTACCTCAAGAAGACGGCTTTCCAACTTTGGAGTCCAGCTAAGGGAAAAGCAGAAGGCCAAAAGAATATACGGCCTGCTCGAAAAGCAGTTTAGAAGTTATGTAACCAAAGCCATGAAAACAAAAGGCGTGACCGGCGAAGAAGTTATGAGACAGCTTGAATTAAGACTGGACAATATGGTATACAGGTCAGGTTTTGCCATGTCCAGGGCCCAAGCCAGGCAATATGTGAGGCGAGGTTTCTTCACAATAAACACCAAAATTTGTGATATACCTTCGGCAAGATTGAGGGCTGGAGATATACTTAAGCCGGTTGACTTTGAAAAAACTTCTCCTAGAGAAGGCTTTACCTTGCCCGATTGGCTTTCTGCAAACCTCGCCGAAAAGTCAATTAAGGTGGAGAGGCTTCCGCTTTCAGAAGACATGCCTGCTGATTTTAATGTACAGATGATAGTTGAATTTTATTCCAGATAAGGAGGAAAAAAATGTTATCTGTTCAAGATCTAAATATTACTAAAGTTATTGAAGATGGTGCTAAGGGTGTATTTTCATTTGATCCACTGCCTGGAGGGTTTGGTCACACTTTGGGCAACACTTTGCGGAGGGTTCTTTACACTTCGCTTGAGGGTGCCGGGCTCACGCAAGTTAAAATTGACGGTGCTGTCCATCAGTTTGGTACTGTTGAAGGTGTAAAAGAGGACGTGGTAGAGCTATGCCTAAACCTCAAACAGGTAAGGATCAAAAAGCATACTAAAACCCCGGTTATAGGGTCAATCAGTAAAAAAGGCCCCGGTATTGTAACAGCGGGAGATATCGACTTTCCATCTGACGCCGAGGTTGTTAACAAGGCCTTGGTTATTGCAACACTCGCCGATAAAAATGCAAAGTTCGAAGCCGAGGTAGTTGCCGAAACCGGTGTGGGTTTTTCGCCGGTGGAGGAGCGCGAAACATCAAAAATTGGCACTATCCTTTTGGACACCGTTTATTCTCCGGTGAGCAATGTAAACTACTCGGTTGAACCGGCGAGATTCGGTAAAAAAGTTGATCTAGACAAGCTTACCTTGACAGTGGAAACCGACGGTACTGTTACACCTTGGGAAGCTGTTTCTTCTTCTGCAAAAATTCTTACAACCTTCTTTGAGGCTATAGCCAATGGTGGCAAAGTGGAGCCAGAAAAAGCCGCCGACACTGAAAAGACTGCCACCATCGATGACAAAAACGTTCCTATTGATGATCTGTCGTTGTCTAACCGGGCAATTAACGCCTTAAAAAAGCACGGACTTGTCAATCTAAATGACTTGGCAAAAATGACTGATGCACAGATTGCAGATATTAAAAACTTAGGCGAAAAAACGTTGGAAGAAGTTATGCTTTTTCTAAAAAAGGAAGGTCATAGATAGACAATGAGACACAGAGTTGCTTCTAAGAGATTAAAAAGAACGGGCGGGGAGCTTAAATTGCTTCTGCGCAACATGGCCAAACAGCTTTTTGAACGCGGCTTCGTAAAGACCACTTTGCCCAAGGCTAAAATCCTACGACCTTTTGCAGAAAAGCTGATAACACAGGCCAAGAAAAAGGACTTCAACCAGATAAAGAGGGTTGGAGCGGTTCTTAACTCCGAGTCTGTAAGCAGAACACTGTTTGACAAGATAGCGCCCCAATTTGCCAAAAGAAGTGGTGGCTACACTAGAATACTAAAGCTTGGTACCAGATCTGGGGATGCGGCGGCTTTGGCACGCATTGAGTTTGTAGAAAAGCCTGAAGAACCTAAAAAGAAAGCGAGTAAAAATGCAAAAAACCAAGTTTAAAACAATTTCAGAGCTTAAGCCGGTTTGGTATTTGGTTGACGCTAAAGATAAAATATTGGGCCGGATTGCCGTTGAGGTTGCGGATAAACTGAATGGCAAGAATTTGCCGGGCATATCTCCTAATCAGTATTGCCAAAGCAAAGTCGTGGTTATCAATACCAATCAAGTAAAAACCACCGGCAACAAGCTAACCAACAAGGTTTATATCCATCATACTGGTTTTCCAAAAGGCCTTAGGTCTGTTACCTTAGGTGAAGCTATGCAAAAAGACTCCACCGAGGTTTTTCGAAAGGCCGTTAAGGGTATGCTGCCCAAGAACAAATTGCAAAAAAAGAAAATGGCCGGGCTTTTTGTATACAAGGATGCTGATCACGAGCACAGGGCAAATTTTGGAAAGGTGGCCAAGTAATGGAGACTATTTACGCCGTTGGAAGGCGAAAGACTGCGGTGGCCTCCATTTTCCTAAAAAAGGAAAAGGGCAAGATTTTGGTTAACGCTAAACCTATAGCAGACTACTTCCCAACTGAAGAAAGCAGGTCCAAATGGATGAAGCCCTTTTTTGCTATAGGTATTTCTAATCCAGAGCTGACTTATTCTGGTACCATAAAAGTTGTTGGTTCAGGTACAACCGGCCAGCTTGGTGCAGTTATTCATTGTCTAGCCCGGGCCTTATGCCAAACTTTGCCAGAATCGGCGGGCGTTCTTAGAAAGCAGGGACTTTTAACCAGAGACTCCCGAATGGTCGAAAGAAAGAAGCCCTATCTTAGGAAAGCCAGAAAAGCCCCCCAGTACTCAAAGAGGTAGTTACACTATTCTCTCCGAGGAAAAAGTCTGAGCAAGCAGTGTTTTCAGCTGTACAAAAGAGTTTTCTAGCTGGCTTATCTTTTCCCGTAAATCATTTCTATTTTCACTAGGAAACTCCATAAAATTAACGTTATACTCGTCCGCAATATGCTTGAGTATTTTTATTGATGGCACACACCGCCCCGTTTCATACGCAGAGATGCTTTTTGCCGATATGCCGATCTTTTTGCCAAACCTTTCCTGCGAAAGTTTCAGTCTATACCTCACATTCCTAATTTGTTCACACACAAACATAACCGCCTTTCCGGACAGGAATCTTATAAAAATAGAGTACATATGTTGATATGTATATTGTTACTAACTATATTATAACCACAGATATAATAGCAATATGAAAGGAGGTGAAAAACTATGAAAATCCGCAGATATTTGTTAAGTGTTGTGCCCTTGTTTGTTATCGGTTCAGCGGCTATAAGTGTTGCGTATGCGTCTTTTACCGATCAAACAAAGTTCGCAGGTTCGAGATTTAGTGTGGGAAGTGCTGATCTTAAGCTGGTAAACAATTTAGCGGGTGGTGTTGAATCGGGCAATTTAGTGGATGATAAGCCGGCTCCTACATATGATGGTATCTATTCTCTATGGACTGCTGACTATCTTGTAAAGCTGGTAAACAATGGTAATCAAGTAGTTAACTTGACATCAAATATGGACTACCTAACTGCAAACGATCCCGGTAATATAAGAGAAGTGCTTTACGTTGAGCCTATTGATTGGACCGACGCGAACGGCAACGGTGAGGCCGAAGCTGACGAGCTAGGCACCTCGGCTGGCAAAAAAGCCTTTACTTCCTGGAAATCCACCGGCTACGATTTTGGTAACCTTGCTCCGGGTCAAGTAAAAGGTTATGTTATGAGATTCTCGGCTGGCACTCTCACTAATGCCAAGATGGGTCAAACGGGTATATACGACTTTGTGTTCGATGCCGTAGGGTTGTGAATTCAAGAGATCCTGCCCACATAATTATGAGTTGTTGCATGTCAAAAGGCGCCATCAAGCTAGTCTTTTTAACAGTAACGCTAGGTGTTGTATGCACGCTTTGCGTGTACTTTAACGTAAGAGTTTTTTTTATCAAAACTGGTTCTATGGAGCCTGGCATTGCACGCGGCTCACTTGTCTTTACTTACCGGAGTTTTGTCGATATTGCCAGTGGGGAAGTCGTTGTCTTTTTTGACTCTCGGTTAAACACGCCCGTGGCTCACCGGGTGCTAGCTATACACAAACAGCCAACTAGCCATTTTATTACTAAGGGTGACACCAACACTAGCGCGGACACCGGCAAAGTCTACCAAGGCGATGTCATTGGCAAGGTTTTTGCCGTTGTTGAAGCGCCAAGTATATATCAGCTGTTTACGGCGGTGTTGGGCTTTTGTCTATTTTACTTATTGGGTGTTACTCTTAAGGGATTTTTGCTATCCTTAAGAAAACATGACTATTCCTGTCCGTCCTCAGCACATAACCAGATTTATTGAGTTTATCTTTTTAGGCGCGCCAAAGAAGCTTTTTATCATCGGTAAAAGACTTATTGCGCTCACCAACTATGAGCTCTCGTTCACGCTCAATTTGAGGCTAATCTTAATCCCGCTTTTCGGCGATTATACTAGGGTTGGCAGGGCAATTGGTGTTGTTGTTAGGCTGCTTTGTATCTTATCTGGGTTGGTTGCTTTAGCCTTGCTTTCCCTCGTTGTCTTTCTTTTACCGATTCTTTGGTACTTTGCGCTTTTTGGTCTGATCTACGGTTTGGGGGGATTTTCGCTTGCGGTCGGTTTAGTTTTTTTTGGCATGTGGTATCTGTCAGTCAAAAACAAACCCTTTGCTTCAGGCCAGCCCCGGCCATATGTGGCCGATCTTTTTAGAGATTTGGCTATTAGGGGCAATATTCAACTTAAGGACTTTTTGGCAAGCCCGCATGTGTTGGAAATGTGCGTACGGCTTGAGCTTTCTGGATCGGAGTTTCCGCTTGCCATCTTGAACAGTTTATCGTATCAGCAGGTGGTGGCCTCACACAAGGCTTGGGAAAGTAAAGCATACGGCTACATGCAGGATTTTGGCAATTTGTATGTGGAGCCCGAGCATGTCTTTTTGGCGATAGTATCAAGTTTATCTGGTGTAGACAGGCTGCTAAGCAAGTACGGCTTAGCTAAGAGGGATGAAAAAGCTACAGCCCATGTGTGGCAGGCATATTACAAACTACCGGCAATGGGCGGCATCGGTAAGGGTTCTACCGGCAGAGTAACTCCTGGTTTGGACCAGGTTTCTACCGATTATACCCGACTGGTTAAAGAGGGTTTGGTAGAAAGAACTTACTGGCGTAAGGACGAAATAAAACGGGTGGCGGACTTGCTAGGTGGGTCTAACAGGAATGTGCTGGTTGTGGGTCCACCCGGGTGCGGCAAGACGGGCATTATCAAAGGTATCGCTTACAGCGTAATCAAGGGTACGGAATATGACCACCTAAAGTTTAAACGCATTGTGAGTTTAGAAGTCGGTAAAATTCTGGCGGGGACAAAGGGCGGTGGTGATGTTGCAGACAAACTCAAAAAAGCGTTGGAAGATGCCTTAGGTTCCGGCGATGTTATTTTATTTGTTGACGATATCCATACTTTGGTGGCAGGGTCATCAGCTGAAGATAGTCGCACGAGTATAGCTTACACCACACTGGTTAACTATCTCTCAAACGGTCGGTTGCAGTTTATTGGAGCTACCAATGTGGAGAATTACCGTAAGTACATTGAGCCAAACGGGTCGTTTGCCCAGATGTTTCAGGTTGTTGAGGTTCCGGCCTCTTCCAAGCCCGAAACGCTGGAAATTATTAAAACCAAAGCCCGAAACTCGGAAGAGGAATTTAAGGTTTTTGTAACTTTTTGCGCTCTCCGTAAAATTGTGGAACTTGGAGATAAACTCATTCACGAAAGGGTGTTTCCCGACAAAGCGGTGGACATACTAAATCGGTGCGTTGCCAAGGTGCATAAGGATTCGCGCATTGTTAACACTAGTGTGGTTTTGGAGGTACTGTCCGAAGTTACACACATTCCGGTGACGGCTGTTTCGCAGGAGGAGTCACAGAAATTACTAAATATTGAAGCAGAAATGAAAAAGCGGGTGATTGGTCAGGATGAGGCGGTTGCCATGGTTGGATCGGCGCTAAAAAGGGCGCGGGCCGGGATACGAAACGAGAGCAAACCTATCGCCAGCTTTTTGTTTGTGGGGACAACTGGAGTAGGCAAAACAGAAACCGCTAAGGCCTTGGCCCGATGCTACTTTGGCGACGAAAAACTCATGATTCGACTGGATATGAGCGAGTATCAGCAAAAAGATAGCTTATCGCGGCTGCTAGGTGATCCAAACGGGTCATCAAAGGGCATTCTAATTGAGGCGGTGAGAACCAGGCCGTTCTCGTTGATCCTTTTGGACGAAATCGAGAAGGCGCATCAGGATATTTTATTGACTTTTTTGCAGGTGCTGGATGATGGTAGGTTAACCGATTCTTCAGGCTTTACGGCAAACTTTACCAATACGATACTAATTGCTACTAGCAACGTTGGTACCAGGTCAATTCAGGCAATTTTTGCCAGAAACGGAACTTTTGAAGAGATGAAGGATACGGTTATAAGGGAAGTTAGGGAAAAGTTTGCGCCGGAGTTTCTAAATAGATTTACTGGGATTGTTGTGTACAAGCCGTTAAATATGGAATCAGTGCGAAGGATTACGGATATTATGTTGGGCAGCGTGCGAAAGATGGCCGACGATAAGGGTATCAAGCTTAGCTTTAAGCCGGAGCTTGTTGAGGAGCTGCTTAAGCGAGGTTATTCGCCAGAATGGGGTGCGCGGCCTATGGCTAGGGTTATTGAAGAAACGGTTATGAATTATCTATCCATCAAGATCCTTTCCCACGAGGTTGTCCGCGGCGATGCTATTGAGCTTGGGGCAGAGGTTTTTCGTTAAAAGGTTTTTTTTGCCAAAATAGTCCCTGTTGAGCGGGCACTTTGTCCACTTGCTTTCTTAGTTTTTGGTAGGCTGTCCAGCGACCCATGCGGGCAAAAAGTTCCAATTCGAGGCTAATCTTAGTTACCGGGATACTAAGGGTTCCTATTTGTACATGCGTGATAGAGTCGGCATCTGCGACGTACATCTTGCTCCAAGTTTGCTTAGCATCAAGTATTTGCCAATCGCCCATGATTTCTACGCCTATACCTTCAATAAGAAATTTACCGTAGTACGATTTAAACTTCGCTGACTCCTTATAGTCAACCTTTTCCACCAAGTAGCCAGCTAGTTTAGTGTTTGTTAAAAGAGCGGTTTCCTTGTCGCACAAAATGTCTATGTCATCAACGTTCATGTCCAATCCCTGCAGGACCAAACTCGCCGTTCCCCTAACGGCGTACTCACAACCGGCCAGATGTTGGGCAATGATACTAACTACACTATTTAGCTCATCTTTGGTTATATTCGTACCCTTATTTTAGCGGATAGTCGTATTAGTGCGAATTCCGAGGTTTGGCAAGCTGAATTAGCGCTAATTTAGCCGTTCGGACAGCGCAATTAACATATTTAGTATCATGCGGTTGAGAGTGGGGCCGTATTTATTGTGACGACTATAAATACTATAGTAACGGCAAATGCAGAAGATTCGCTTTGAAAAACACCACCTAGTAAACCTTCTGAAGTATATCTTTATAATTCGAACGTAAAACTACCGGTGTAAACTGGTAGATATAAGCTGGTGGTTGTTGATTACACCAGTAGATATATAGGTGAAGCAGCTACTTGGGTTTGCCCTTTATAAAATTATTAAATGTCTCTTCGGACACCTTAATATAATCGGCTAACGGGGGCAAGCCATATTTCTGCCTTCTTTTGTCAACATTTTTATCATCCTCTATTGGCAATGGTTTTGTAACAAATTTGCCTTTCTTATCTTTTTTAGTTGTAACAACCGTACCAAAGCATTGTTTTTTACCTTTAAACAACAGAATTCTATCCTTTAGAATAGCAAGGTCGGTTTTATTGTAGTCTACTCTCCTAAATTCGGGGGTATTTGATAGTGTGCTTACATAGCTCATATCGGAGGTGTGGATAAGGAGCACTATAAAGTATCTGGCAGCTTCTACTCCAACATTTTCAGGTGTAGGTAATCCAAATTTGTCTACTAAAGCTTTTATAACGTCGGTGGAGATGTGGTCGAATTTTTGCATTAAAGTTTCGCTAAAGATTTTGTTTTTTCGTAACCCCTGGTCCACGGCGATAAGGTTACTGAGTAATGTTGCAATGTTATTATCCATATTGCACTGCAAAATATAACACACATTGCTACGCCACGGATATAGGCTTGATCTGCCGATCTGCAGCGTAGCAACATAACTAGCAAGATAACACTTCCGCTATTACTTTGCTGATTTCGTAGCCGCACCCTCTTTGGACAAACAACCACGCCCCGCATGGATTGCTTTCGAGAAAATAGTATGTACCGTCTTTAGCTAGGATGAAGTCCATTGCGCTGAACCTCAGACCAAAGCCTTTGACTAGCTCCACACACTTCCAAGATAGATCTGCGGGTAGCTCGTGCTTTTTAAACACCAGCTCGCCTGCTGGCCCATAACGATAGTCGACATCACCAGCCTTACTTCCGATTTGTTGGATTGACATTGAGAACACCTTATCCTCAAGAACAACCGTTCTTATGTCAAACGCCCTTTCTATCTCCTCCTGAAATATCGCGGGTGAGCTAGCAAGGAGAGTTAGATCGATACTTGAAGCGGGGGATATTCTACTGGTAAATACCGCTCTTACCTTGTTCCCATCCTTCACGATGTGTTTTGCCAGCGGTTTCACTACCATATTTCCCCGCAATTTGGCGCGAAATTCTTCTACTTCTGTTGCATCGGAAGTTACCAATGTCTGCGGTATGACCATACCCAGACTACTGGCAACCTCGAGTTGAAGTTGCTTATTTGATATGAGATTAGGATTATTTCCAAACTGGGCTTGTTGATTAGATCAAATAGTCCCACACAAATGACTACCCCAGTATTTTTTGGTACAGTAAGCCCTATGGAAGAACTAAAAACGCGGCTTACAGAACTTAGAAAAAAGCTAAATATTGAGCACAAGAGGGACGAAATTTCCGAGCTTAAAGTCAAAATGCAGGACGACTCCGTGTGGCAAAACTGGGAAGAAGGCCAAAAACTTGCCAAACAGCTCGCCGAGCTCCAAAAAGAGGTCGATGATTTTGACATGCTCGAACTTATCGCGCAGGACCAAAAGCCCGAGGAGTTTGAACAGGCTTTGTGGGAAGTGGAGAAAAAAACCTATCTCTCAGAGCCACACGATCGGAGTGGGGCGATTTTGACCGTCCATGCCGGTCAGGGTGGTACAGAGGCTATGGACTGGGCGGAGATGCTTTACCGTATGTACACGCGGTTTTGCGACAGAAAAAACTGGAATCATGCAATTCTCTCTTTTACCCCTGGCGATGAAGCTGGGTACAAGTCTATTTGTATTGAAGTATTGGGCACTTACGCTTATGGTTTCTTAAAACACGAATCGGGGGTGCACAGGCTGGTTAGGCAGTCGCCCTTTAACGCCAACGATCTTAGGCAGACCTCCTTTGCTTTAGTGGAAGTAATCCCTCTAGTAGATGATTCCATAGAGATAGAACTAAAAGATGACGACATTGAATTTGAGGCCTTTAGAAGTGGCGGCCACGGTGGACAAAACGTTAACAAAGTTTCCACAGCCGTTAGAATAAAACACAAGCCCACGGGTATCATAGTAGAAAATCAAACCGAAAGATATCAAGGCAAAAATCGTGAAAAAGCCATGCAAGTGTTAAAGTCAAAATTATACGCGCTGGAACTAGAAAGAAAGGACGCCGAAAAAAGAAAACTTAAGGGCGACTATAAAGTACCCGGCTGGGGCAACCAAATTCGCAACTATATACTGCACCCTTATAAATTGGTTAAGGACTTAAGAACGGACTTTGAGTCCACTAATCCGGAAAAAGTGCTAGATGGCGAACTCGACGAATTTATCGACGCCGAATTAAAGCTCTAGGAGTAAAACTCTAGACAATTTTTGTACTCAATATATAATAGCTGCATATGGAAGATGCGAGCGTGAATTTTGTAAATCCTCAAGAGCTGCAGCAAGTTACTCAAACGGGTAAAGTAGGCAGGTTTAGTAGCCTGGATAAAAAATATGTTATTGCTGGTGTTTGTGTTGGACTTGTAGTTGTGGCATCCGTTTTAATATTGACTCGGTTGGAAAGTTCAAAATTGTGGAACGAGCGCAACTCCATTTTTGGCCAGTTGGCAAAAACCAATCCGGGTGATGAAACTAAGGAGTCTGAAAAAAACATTGTGAACGCGCTTACTGGGGTTGAGTACACCGAAGAAGAATCCAAGGACTGGAAGGATCTAAGACCACTGGGTGTAATGATCAATAACCACCAGGATGCCAGACCCCAAGCGGGGTTAATAGACGCAGAGTTTACTTATGAAATAGTGGCTGAAGGCGGTATAACCAGGTTTTTGGCTTTTTATCAATCCGTACTGCCGGAAAAAATTGGCCCTATCAGAAGCGCTCGGGAGTATTACCTAGTGCTGGCAAAAGAAATGGGCGATGCAATGTTGATGCACCACGGCTACTCACCTCAAGCTTTAGTGGCTATAGAGACTTGGCCGGTGCGGAGTCTTCAGCGGGGCGCCGCGCCATATTGGCGGGAGAATCCTAGGAATGTTGCAATTGAGCATACATTGTATGCCAGTGGTAAGGAAGTGGTAAAAAAGGGCTTAGAGTTAGGCTGGGAGGGAAAATCCGCTAATTTTTACGTGTGGCAGTTTAAAGACGATGCAACGGCGTATTCAGCCATGCCGCAGGCAACTACCATCGCCTATGATTTTTGGTATCCCGGGGATTTTTCGGCAGAATGGACTTATGACTCTGCTACTAATGACTACTTTAGATTTATGGGCTACGACAGCGTCGGCAAGTCGGTGCCACATATTGACGAGACAACAAATCAGCAGCTAAAAGTCAAAAATTTAATCGTTCAATTCGCTACCGAGACCAAAATTGCTGGTGATGACAAGAATCGCCTGGATTACGAATTTGTTGGTAGCGGCAAAGGCTACGTTTTTATAGATGGTCGAGTAATTGAAGTTACGTGGAGTAAAGCCGAAAGAGATGCCAGGACCAAGTATTACGACATGAATGGATCCGAAATCAGGTTTAACCGGGGGAAATTTTGGGTGTCCGTTTTGCCCGATAGAAATCCGGACTTCCTGAAGTTTTCTGCCGAAGCTGCCCCAAAAACTAATTAATTTGGAGCGCCTACCCTGCCAGGCGAAGGCAAAAAATGCAAGAAAAGCTTTCACTTGAGAAGCTTCTGGTAAGCCAGGTTAGACTAAAAATTCTGCGGACGATGCTCCCCCGACCGTCCGAACAGTTCCACATTAGGGGTTTGGTGCGGGAAATTGGTACAGAAATAAACGCGGTTAGGCGCGAACTGTCCAATTTGGAGTCAATCGGGCTGTTGGTGAGTAGGAGAAGCGGTAATAGGGTTTATTACACCTTAAATATCCACTCTACACATTATTCGGAGCTTTTGGGGTTAGTTGCCAAAACGTATGGATTGGGGGCTAATATAATTGCCAATTTAAGAAACTTGGGGGACGTCCGCTACGCTGTATTGGCCAAAGCCTTTGCCGGTAAGCGAAGGAAGTCGTCATCTTTAGATGTAGATCTTTTTGTTGTTGGTAAAGTAAATATCGACATGCTTGAGGATATCGTCAAAAAAGAGCAGGAATTGCGCGGCACGGAAATTAACTATGCAGTAATGGGCGAGGACGAATTCAATTACGCCAAACGCAAAAATGACCAATTTGTTATTAGGATACTGGTCCAAAGTCGAATAATGCTTATTGGCGATGAGGAAGAGTTCTGTTCACTAACCTGAATGTGTGCTTGAATAGCTAGTGTTCATATGCGCAAAGACTTTTTAAAGCTGGGGTTAATAGTGGGGTTGTTTGTGGTGGCGGTGGTGGTTGCTATGCCGGCTGTGCCGGTGAAACTGCCACGGCTTAATATTGATACAACAGTCGGTGGTTTGTACTTCAATTTGTTTAACGGCGCCTATGTTGTGGACTTGCGGGATATCAAACGCGGTTTGGATTTGCAGGGCGGTGTAAAGCTCACGCTTGAGGCCGACATGACAAAAATTGCGGATGGCGATAAAGATAAGGCGTTGGATTCGGCCCAAGAAATTATTGCCAGAAGAGTAGATTTTTTGGGGGTGGCCGAGCCTAGGATCAATAGCGTAAAAGCTGGCAGTCAGTATCGAATTGAAGTCGAAATTCCCGGTATAGACGATGTTAAGTCTGCGGTTGATGCTATTGGTCACACTGCACAGTTAACGTTTAAAAAACTTCCTAGTACTGTCGAATGGTCAGAAGCTAAGCGCTTAGATTATTATCAGAACCCAAACATTTGGGAAGATACAGGCGTAACCGGGGCTGATCTTGTGGGAGCGGAGCCGGTTTTTTCCCAGGGAGCGTCTTTGGAATCAAAAACATCGCCTCAAATACAGTTAAGGTTTTCCGGCGAAGGTAGAAAGAAGTTCTCCGAGTTGGCGAAGCAGAATGTAGGAAAACCCATAGCCCTTTTTCTTGATGATAGCCCGTATCCTATATCCATGCCAATAGTCGACCCTGACTTAGCCGGAGGCCTTACAGGAGATCCTGTTATCAACGGTTCTTTTGATATGAAAAGCGCTCGGGCGCTAAGTTTACAAATAAGAGCGGGCGCCTTGCCGGTGCCAATAAGCGTTTTAGAGCAAAAAACAGTTGGGGCAACGCTGGGCGCTGAATCTGTAACCAAAAGCTTAAAAGCGGGACTTATCGGGTTGGGTGTGGTGATGCTTTTTATGATTGTTATGTATCGGGAGCTTGGGTTGATTGCAGACTTTGGCTTGTTGTTGTATACGGCGCTGGTTATGGCTGTTTTTAAGCTTATTCCAGTGACGTTAACTTTGCCGGGTATTGCCGGCTTTATATTGTCAATTGGTATGGCGGTAGACGCCAGCATTCTAGCCTTTGAAAGAATTTTGGAGGAAGTTAGGTGGGGTAAACCCAGAGGCGTAGCCTTAAAGCTTGGGTTTGAAAGGTCGTGGAATTCTATTAGAGACTCAAATATGTCATCTTTAATTACGGCTGCTGTGCTGTTTTATTTTGGTTCCGGTGTGGTGCGGGGTTTTGCACTTACATTGGGTATAGGTATTTTGGTATCGCTCTTCACATCTGTGTTTGTGGTTAGAACGGTTATTAAAACAGTGGGGCGCTTTTAGTCAGGCACTATGTCAAAAAAGGGTAAAAAAATTAAGAAAATCAATACCGTCAGTTTGCCCAAGCAGGAAAGCTTGCCAAGCAAAGAAAGTGGTCAAGTAGATAACGCGACTCAGGGTTACAACCTCATGAAACACAAAGCTAAATATCTGATCTTTAGCGCTTTGGTAATTCTGCCCGGGGCGTTTTTTCTTGGTTTTTGGGGCTTAAAAGTATCAATCGACTTTACGGGTGGTTCAGTATTTAGCTACACCAGAGCTGAGGGTGTATGGAACAGAGCTGAAGTGCAAGATGTTTTAGAAAAGGCCGGTGTAGAGATAATTGCTGTAGCACTGGAGGCAGGTGACAAAAACTTTACAGTAAGAACAAAATCAATTGATGCTAACGCAAATGAGGAGTTAAAGACCATCATTCTTCAGACAGCCCCAACCGCTAAACAAATCGCTTTTGAAACCGTGGGTCCCACAATTGGGTCTGAAACAGCAAGAAAGAGCTTTATCGCCTTTGGCATAGCCTGTATAGGCATTGTTTTGTATATTTCCTACGCTTTCCGCAACATTCCAAAGCCATATTCGGGTTTGCGGTTTGGTGTTAGTGCAATACTGGCCATGATTCATGATGCTTTAGTCGTTTTGGGGGTATTTTCAATTCTGGGACACTTTAAAGGCGTGGAAATAGATTCCATGTTTATTACGGCCCTGCTTACCATTATTGGCTTTTCCGTTCACGATACCATCGTAGTTTTCGACCGGATCCGTGAGAATTTAGGCAAGTTTAGAACCAAGGATTTTGAGTGGGTTGCCAACTACTCAATCGTAGAAACCATGCGGCGGTCCATTGCCACGTCAACCACAGTTGTTATAACACTCACTGCTTTATTCATTTTTGGCGGGGTGTCAATAAAGTGGTTTGTTTTTGCCTTGCTCGTAGGCGTTATTTCAGGTACATACTCGTCCATATTCAATGCTACTCCCATTTTAATTATCTGGGAGGACTTTATAGCTAAGCGTGTTAAAAAATCTTAGGGCTAAAGTTTTTGGAGTTAAGGACTTTTAGATTTTTTTCATCTTGTGTCAATACAATTTTTTGCACACTACGACTATCGGGTTAAATAGAACCCAATCCCCCTCTTGTTTTTAATCATTAGGGGGATATTGTTATCGGCTAGTTTTTTACGCAAGCGTGATATTATTTGGTCAATAGATTCATCGCTCACCCCAGAACCCTTGCTTTGTGGGCTTAATATTTCTGCCACGTCCTCTTTATGAGTTATAGTATCGAAATTGTTATGTAGTTTAGAAAATACCAGATACTCATATTTTGTTAAGTAGCGCTGGGCTTCTTGTAGGGTTACTCCAGAGGTGTCTTCAGACCGGGTTTCACCTAAGTTTATGGTTTTTAGTGATTCCGCTAAGGATTTTCCCATTGCTATATTAACAACCATGTCCCGAATTATTCCGCCCTGCCCATTACAGGCTTTTAATACTGCTAACCTATCTTTGTTTGCCAACCGTATGGCGTTTCTTTTAAGCTCGTCTTTTAGTACTCTTGAGCAATCCACATTATTCAGTGAGGGTAAAATCAGCTCAAACGGTGATATATTCAATAACTGTTTTAGTTTATGCTTATCCAATTCTACACCGTGCTCATAACATAAAATGTAGCCTAGCTTGTACTTATATCTATCTCTTAGGGACCGTAGATATCGAGGCGCGCTTTCGTTGAAATCATTTAAGGCCTCCAAATGATCAAGAATAAAGTATACCGCCTTTCCCGATCCTGTTGTGTCAGCCAGCCATTGTTCTAGCGAACGTTGCTGTCTATTGTAACCTCTGATTGATTCGTTTAACAGGCTTATAAGCTTATCTGTATTACTGTTATAAATACTATTTAGGTCTGTATATATTATGTTATGGACAAATTGGGCGAAATAGGTGGAAAATACTTTACTGGAATGACTAATATACCTTAAATATTTGCTTTCCCCGGCCCCACTTACCGCAGTTAACCTAAAAACCTGCCCGTTTTTCATTAATGAGGCTAGTTGTTTTGTGGTTTCCTGCCGATATTGTGGGTATAAACCCTCCGGCTCTAACTCCAGCATGCTGCGTAGTTTAGCACTTTGTATATACCGGTTACAAATTCAGTTCCATTTCCATTTCTATAAAAGATCCGCGTTGATACGCAATATTCCTATTTGATCTGTCCGCTAGCAGTGGGTATATTGTGCCTATCAATGTGTTTCTATTCACGTGTGTGCCCGTTGGTGCAAATGTTTGATTGGCGATGAACCCTGTTATAGAATGAAAACGGGTTGGGCTGATACTCTGTGGGATTACAACAAAACCCTCGTCTCTAAGTGCTTCATCTACAGTTGGAATTGCCAAAGCAGCTCCGTTTTTTACCATTAGTTTTTCTATTTCACTACATATGTACACAGATTTAGGATAAGGTATAAGTTTGCTGGTCCTAAACGTTTCTAAGGTCGGATACAAGAGCTGCGCGGGTTCGTTATCACCTCCACAAAAATCCACACCCCTGCTTAATATCTGGAAATACACATGCAATCCGACTGCAGGGTACGCCCATCCCAACCCGCCAGATGTGCACTTGCAGAGTGTGGAATATAGGGGTAGATAACCAACCTCGATACGATAGCCGACGGCAACGCCGAAAAACAAACGAGACTCCGGATGTTGTCCGGCGTGCGATCAAGCAAATTATCGCCTTCACCCCAACCCGTTTCAACGTAATGCAACATGGCATCTGTGGCATGGAATTCACTACGGCCTTCAAGTTCAAATAAAGCCGCGCACATAAACATATATGTTGCGTATGGGTCCCTTGGTTCTCCACCGGTTACAACTCCGTTACTAAATCTTTCTAACCACCAGCTAATGCATTTAGGATTTGTTAAAACCTTCTCCTGCTCCACGAACCACTCTGCCATATCTACTAGTGAGGTTTCGTCATTAGCTCGAGGTCTGGGAATACCCAATTTGGTGTACGCTTCTATTCGTGGGTGTAACTGGAGCCAACGCTCCGGTATCGTTTCAGTGTCGCGATCAATTATTATCAGGCCTTTTTCTGTAAGTAGTTGTTTATTGTCAGGCATAGCGATAATCTACATTAATATTTGTGATCTTCATTGATTCTGGTCTGACAAATACCTACCATGTATCTCATTGCTTTATAAGTATATAATCGGCTTTTCATAACGTGTGTTAGACTTCTTATATGAAGAACTGGAATGTGTTGTGTGTCTATCAGCCCGGAGTTGATGTAGTTTCTGAACTGCTAAAGAACAGAGGGATTGCGCCGGAGGATAAAGCGGAATTTCTTGCCCCAGCCCCGCTTGCCAAGTACATTAAAGAGCTGTCGGCTGACTTTAGGAAAGCTTTGGTGCAGGCAAAAGACCTGATACTAAAGGCCATCGCTAAAGATGTTCCGATCGTGATTCATGGTGATTACGATGCTGACGGTATCTGCGCTACCGCGATACTATATCAAACTCTTACTCAAACCTTAGGTTACACAAAGACTATGTATTTTCTGCCCAATCGGTTTGATCAGGGCTATGGCCTGTCCAAAGATTCTGTTGACACCATATGGCATACCATCCAAAAGACATATGGTACGAAGTCAGGTCTTATTATTCCGGGGCTAATTATTACTGTGGACTGCGGCATTACAGCCGAGCCCGAAGTTATACATCAGTTGAAGGCTTTGGGTCTAGACATAATTATTACAGACCATCATCAAAAAAAGAGTCAACAGCCAAAAGCGGACGTGTTGGTTTGGACCGATCAAATGGTTGGGTCTGGTGTTGCGCTCGCCCTCTCGCTTGTTTTAGGGTTACGGGACGAGCGGTTGGTGAGTTTGGCTGGACTAGCCACAATCACCGATCTTGGACTGCTAAAGGGTTTCAATCGAGCTTTAGTAAGAAAGGCTTTGGAAATATTAAACACCAACCCGCCTTTGGGCATTAAAAAGCTGTTGGAGGTGTCCGGCAGGACTGGTGGCGAGATAACAACCTATGACGCTGGTTATGTTATTGGCCCGCGGCTTAATGCCTCCGGTCGGCTTGAATCGGCCTACGCTTCTTTGTTCTTGCTGTTGGATGAAGATCCGCAAAAAGTTACGGAGTTTGCCCAAAAGCTTCATGTGGTAAACATTGAACGGCAAGACATGACGCAAAAACTTTATAGTTTAGCCCAAACACTGCTCACGGAGCAAAAGAGTCTAGAAAATAAAATTGTTATTTGTTCGCATAAGGACTTTCACGAAGGCGTTATTGGACTTGTCCGCTGTAGTTATCAGTAGTTTGGAAAACGGCGGTAAAGGTTCTGCACGCAGTGTACCGGGGCTAAACATTATTGACTTGTTACGTTCTTTTGAGCATTTGTTTGAAAGTATGGGTGGGCATCCAATGGCGGCCGGATTTACACTAAAAAAGGGTATGCTCGATCAGTTTATCCAAGAATTTACCGCTCATGCTAACAAAGTTGTTGACGCCGCTTTGTTAATTCCAACCATTACCTGACTTTGTATGCGAGCTAAACAGACTTAGGCCCTTTGGTGTGGGGAATCCAGAACCGGTGTTTTTATCCAGAGCTGTAAGTGTGGTCGGCAACGATTTTGTGGGCAGGGAGGGTAATCATTTGTCGCTAAAACTGTTTGCTGGTGCCGGGCAAACTAGTTACAAAGCAATTTACTTTGATGCCCGCAATCAGGGGGTGTCGACTTTTGGGTTAGGTACCAAACTGGATCTTGTTTATTCACTGGCGCTTAAAGACTATAACGGTAAGAGCTACGTTGATTTAATTGTTAAAGACTTTAGAATCCTGTAAGCTTTATGCTAAAATCCAAGGATATTATGCTGAGAACTCACGTTTCGGATCTAAAAGGTAAAATTAGTGAGCAAGTTAGAGTGGAAGGGTTTGTCCAGGCTCGCAGGGATCAGGGGGGTATTAAGTTTCTTGTTGTGCGGGATGTTACCGGAACAGTTCAGGCAATTGTTACCAGACAAAATGGGGAAGTATTTGATGAAGTTGCTAAGTTAACGTTGGAGTCAGTGATCGACCTGACGGGGATGATTAAAGAACAGAAACAGGCGCCTGGCGGATTTGAAATCGAAATCGAGGCATTAAAAGTTCTATCCGTAGCCGAACCTCTGCCTATACCGGTAGTGGAAGAGAAGAGCGGCGGTGAGGTAGATGCGGCGCTAAGATTTGACTATAGATGGCTCGACTTGCGCAAGCCCGAAAAACTCAAAATATTTAAAGTCTGGACAGCTTTAGAAAAAGGTTTCAGAAAGTATTTTAGCGATAACGGCTACGTCCAGGTTTATTCACCGTCAATTATGGGCACAGCCAGCGAAGGCGGGTCGGAAGTGTTTGAGGTACAGTACTTTGACCGTAAAGGCTATTTAGCCCAGTCGCCCCAATTTTACAAGCAACTAGCACAAAGCGCGGGTTTTGAAAAAGTCTTTATGGTTGGACCGGTTTTTAGGGCAGAACCCTCGTTTACTACCAGACACATGACGGAGTTTACAGGTTGGGATTTTGAGTTGTCATATATTGACTCACATGAAGATATAATGCAAGCGGAGGAAGCCATGCTAGTGGAGGCTTTTAAGACTGTAAAAGAGGAAGTTATGCCGGAGCTGGAGATTCCAACCGTCCCCTTTCCCCGTATGACAATGAACGAAGCAAAACTAAAACTTAAGCAGGTTGGGGTACCAAGTGACAAAGCCGGGGATTTTTCCTCCGAAGAAGAGCGGGAACTTGGCAGGTTAGTTAAGGAAGAAACCGGGCACGACTTTGTTTTTGTTACCGAGTACGGTTCAGCTTACAGAGCTTTTTATCACATGCGGCCCGAAGCCGATCAAACCGTAACAAAAAGTTATGACCTTATCTACAAAGGTCTAGAAATTACCACCGGGGCCCAGCGTGAGCATCGGCCGGCTATCCTTAAGCAGCAGGCCCAAGAAAAAGGCATTCCTACCGACCAGTTGGAAAGCTATTTTAGTTTTTTCAGATATGGTTGTCCACCACACGGCGGAGCCGGTATTGGCCCGGGGCGAATTATTATGAAACTGCTTGATTTGGAAAGTGTCAAGGAAGCTACTTTTCTGCCTCGAGATGTGAGGCGACTGACTCCCTAACCATGCAAGTTGGACTATTTAGACTAGTTGCTGTGTATGTGTTGGTACTGCTCGCTGGGGCCATCCACACCCTGGAGAGCAAATTCTGTGATCTATGTACCAAAGCTTTATTAGTTTCTCTTATTTGCTTGTTTGGTATAGTGCTAAGGGTAGAATTTGAAGCTGTAGTTGATGGTGTGGCAAACGATGGAAATCTGCTTGTTTGGTACAAAAAGCTCCCCCAGGATTTTTACAGTGCTGCTAGCCAAGAGAACAGTCGGACCTTAGAGAGCTTTCTTCTAACACAAAAGCCCAAGCCGCCGGTTAAGCTAGCGGAGATTCAAACTCCGGCCGTTTCCGCCAAGTCGTATGTGGTTATGGATGTGGTTAGCGGGACTGTATTGAGCGAAAAAAATCCGGATGAGGTGTTTCCGCCCGCTTCCACGGCAAAAATCGCCACTGCCTTAGCGGCGTTGGCCTTGTATGACCTGGATGAGGAAATAGCCATTCCGCAGTTTTGTACGCAGGTTGACGGCAATAAAATCGGGTTTGGTCAAGGCCTGCGGTTTAGGGTTGAAGCCATTTTACAGGCACTTTTGGTAGCTTCGGCCGGAGATGCGGCATGCACGCTGTCTGTCAGTCGGGTTTCGTATGCCGACTTTGTTGCCAAAATGAATTTTGTAGTAAAAGAAGGGGGTTTGGCAAGGACTAAATTTACTAACCCANNCCAAGCTTGCGATTTTGGCAATGCACAACGATTTTTTTCGCGAAACCGTTAAGTTAAAAGAACTTGAGTTAAGAGACTTGGATGGTAAGTTTGCAAAACAACTCACAAATACAAATAGACTGCTGTGGGATATTCCTGAAAGTGTAGGTATCAAAACTGGGACGACTACGGGTGCGGGTGAGGTTCTTGTGTATGAATACACAAAGGACAAGGCAGACTTGATAATCGTGGCCATGGGTTCTAAGGATCGCTTTGCCGATGTTAAGTTGTTATTGGACTGGGCTTTGCTGTCGCACAGCTGGGAATAGTTACTTGGCAGTTATCGGTGTGGTTATAGTGGAATCCTCAACAGGCAAAACGTAATCTCCAGAGATAGCCGGGTAGTATAGGGTTATTTGACCAGCGCTACTGCCTACCGTAGTGTAGTTACCCTCAAAAACATATATCGGTTGAAGATACTTTTGTAGTTTAGGCGAGTCGTAGTAGGCGAGATAGATTTTATTAATTAGTATCTTATCCACCCGTATGGGAACGTACGACTCAAATGGATTGCCGTCTTTGGGCAATATGCCGGAGAGCACTCCTCTATTTTGCGCAACTTCCTCCCAAGCAAGAGACACGGGGATTATAGGATAGGTGGCATCTTGATCTTTCTCTTTGTCCACAAGCTCCCACTGGTACACCTCAACCTTAGGGAAAACGAGTTGCTTGTACTTTGGATCGTTAGGGATACCCACCCACACATGCAAGAGTCCTTTGTAAGGATCCGGCCCCATAATCGGGAAAGTAGCAAAGTTTCTATAAAAATCTACTCTTACAATTTGGGTTTCATAGTCGAAGTCTACCGGCCTAATCTCCCCGCCTACAAATTTACCCATATAGGTTTTGGCTATGCCCGAATAATACATGTCAGAGAATCTGCCGGCGGCCGTAAGCATGTTTCTGGCCTGTTCTGTCGCCACAGTTGATGTTAATTTGCCGGCTGTATAATAGTCGCCCTTACCAAATAGCGGTAGGTTAAGATTTATTTCCCTGGTTTTTGTATTAATGTCGAGTCGGGAGTTAAAGGTAGAATCTTCCCAAGTGTAAACTTGGTCGTTGGTTAAGCTTCTAAAAGTGTCGTCATAATAGCCCAGAATGCCGCCGGTTTTTTGGGCGTTTTTACCGGCCTCGTAAGAAAAAAGCGGTTGTCTAAGTCTAAAAACTGGCAGCATGCTGGGGAAATCTGTAGGCAATCGGCCATTTTTGGTGTTCAGAATATACTGGGAGTCAGCATTTGTTAGCTTTTTATATTGAAACTCCGGCGCGTCTATTTTGCCGTATACAGCCGTAGGGATGTCTCGTGAAGGGTTGATTGAGCTGATTATTGCGAGCACTGGTGCTTTAATAATTAAAAAGGTAATATAGCAGCCAATCAAACCAGTGGTTAGTGCAACTATTCTCCTAAAAAGCGCCGACGTTTCAACCAAGTTCATGAGCCTATTATAAACTGAATAGTTTCGTTTAGAAACTTTGAAGTTTAAACGTAGACGAAATGACTGTTTAGTGTACAATCCAGTTATGGTCAAAACAAGGATGGCGCCAAGCCCAACTGGCGAGTTTCATATTGGCAGCATGAGGACGCTGCTTTACAACTATGCCTTTGCAAAAAAGAACAACGGCAAGTTTGTGCTGCGGATAGAAGATACCGACAGAGAGCGCTATGTAGAGGGTTCGGTGGAAAGGATGCTGGATGTTATTAGGTACTGCGGATTGGATTGGGATGAGGGCCCGGAAGTTGGTGGGCCAAACGCCCCGTATGTACAGTCCCAAAGGCTTGCGCTTTACAAAAACTACGCATTGCAGTTGGTGGAGCAAGACCATGCCTACTATTGCTTTTGCACGCCCGAACGACTGGAAAAAATGCGGGCTGACCAACGGGCGCAAGGTGTGGCGGCAACAAAGTACGATAGGACATGTTTGAGCTTAAGTTCGGAGCAAGTGCAGCAAAACTTGGCCGGCAGTATGCCATATACTATCAGGTTGAAGGTTCCCAAAGACGAAGTTATAACTTTTACCGATTTAATCTTGGGCAGAGTCGACTATCCCTCAAACGACTTGGACGATCAAATATTACTCAAGTCCGATGGTTTTCCCACTTACCATTTGGGTGTTGTTGTAGATGACCACCTTATGGGTATAACTCACATCTTACGAGGCAGCGAATGGTTAGCATCAACGCCTAAACACATTCTTTTGTATCGCATGCTGGGTTGGGAAATGCCGGCAACCGGCCACCTACCAAATTTAAAAGAAGTGGGAGCAAACAAAAAGATGTCAAAGCGCTTTGGCGATGTATCAGTCACCGAGTTTTTAAGAGATGGCTATTTGCCCGAGGCGCTGCTAAATTTCATCATGCTTTTGGGTTGGAACCCCGGAACTGAAAAGGAATTGTACAGTGTTGCCGAGTTTATCCGGGATTTTACCGTTGCCAAGATCCACTCCACAGACCTGGTTGCTTTTGATCGAGAGCGGCTTGCGTGGCTTAACGGCTATTATATAAGGTCGCTTGCTGACAGGGAGTTGTGTACAAGACTCTTGGCTTGGGCACAAAAGTGGCAGGTGCAATTTGGCTTTGATGTTGACTTACGGTCGGAGAAGGCCGTTGGAGTGATATTCATCGTTAAGGATCGGATGCGGACTTTAGGAGATTTTATGCTTCTTGCTTCGTATTTCTTTACAGAGCCACAAGTTGATAAGCTTGAACTTGCAAAGTATTCAGGCGGCAACCAGGCAGCAATTTTGCAGGCTTTTTACCAGCTATATACCGAAGTTGGTCAGGATGCTTGGGTTGTTAACCATTTGGACGAGATCTCTCACGATTTTATCCAGAAAAATGGCCTTACGCCAAAAGAGGCTTTTATGACTTTAAGGTTTGCGGTTTCCGGTCAGTCTGCAACTCCGCCTATTTTTGATGTACTTGGATTGCTGGGTAAAGACACAGTTTTACGCCGAATTAAGTCCGCGATGACGTAGGATTCTTTTTGTACTAGAATACATTTGTTGACAAAAACTGCCCTCTGACATACATTCGCAATGTACTTCAGGTCCACATTTTTAGAAAGGTTACTTTATGCAAAAAGATCAAAAAGATAAGGAGGCGGAAAAAGTTAAAAGCGGCAAGGAGCTCGCTCTTAAGTCTGCTTTAGACCAAATTAAAAAAACTTATGGCGAAGGTTCAATTATGAAACTTGGAGAAAAAGCTTTCGAAAAAATAGCTGTTATACCTACGGGGTCCATTGCTCTTGACTTGGCTTTGGGAGTCGGCGGACTTCCCAGAGGGAGGATTGTAGAAGTGTATGGGCCTGAATCTTCCGGCAAAACCACGTTGTGCCAGCACATTATTTCCGAGGCTCAAAAAATGGGGGGAACGGCGGCATTAATTGATGCAGAACACGCGTTTGACCCTATCTACGCCGAAAAAACGGGCGTGGATGTAAAGGAGCTACTGGTCTCTCAACCGGATACGGGCGAACAGGCGTTGGAAATCGCGGAAACGCTAATAAGGTCTAATGCGGTTGACGTTATTGTAATAGATAGCGTTGCCGCTTTAGTGCCCAAAGCAGAAATTGAGGGCGAAATTGGCGATAATTTTATTGCGCTGCAAGCCCGACTGATGAGTCAGGCGTTAAGAAAGTTGAGCGGCTCGGCCAGCAGGTCTAACTGTACTATTGTTTTTACAAACCAGTTGAGGACAAAGATCGGGGTAATGTTTGGCAATCCGGAGATTACCACCGGTGGCAGGGCGTTGAGGTTTTATGCCAGCGTTAGGTTGGAAATCCGCAAAATCGAGGAAATTAAAGACGGCACGCAGGTTTCCGGTATTCGGGCCAGAGTAACGGTTAAAAAGAATAAAGTGGCGCCGCCGTTTAGAACGGCAGAGTTCGACATTTTGTTTAATCAAGGGATCAGCAAAGAGGGCAATTTGCTGGATGTTGGGGTAGAGGTTGAGGTAGTAAAGAAGTCTGGTTCCTGGTATGAGTATAACGGTGAAAAGTTGGGCCAGGGTAGAGAATCCTCCAGAGCCGCATTAAAGGACAATAAAAAGCTTGCCGACGAGATAGAAAAAAAGATCCGCGAACACTACAAAGAGAAATCAGAGGAGTATTTATCTTTGGGCAAGGAAGAAGATGTGGAAACCCAGGAACCATCGGAATAAAATAGCCTTATGGAAGAAGACGAAATCTATTCCAAAGTGTTGAATAAAGTCATTGGTTTTCTGGCTTATCGGCCCAGGACGTGGCATGAGGTTGGGTTAAGACTCCCTAAATACTTTAAAACCCTCAAGATTGCTGATGAGGAGATTATAACCAGGATTACGCGTAAACTATTTGGCTTCCTAAAAGCCGATAATTTGGTCAATGATGACGAATTTGGCAAGTTGTTTGTAGAGGCCAAGGCTGCAGGCAATAAAGCGTGGGGTAGAAAGGCGTTGGTGCAGAGTTTAATGCACAAGGGCATAAGCAGGGAAAAAGCGGTGGAGATTGTAGATGCCGGTGTGAATGAGAAAGAACAATTGAAGACCGCTGTTGCAATCTTAACCAAGAAATGGCGGGGTTTTGAAGCTGCCGACACACCCTCTCTGGAATCAAGGTCTATCCAAGCTAAAATGCAGCGGTTCCTGGCAGGCCGCGGTTTTACTTACGATACAATAAGGACTGCAATTGACTATTTCCTAAATCACCCGTAAAATCAAGTCGCTTATGAACATCTCATTTTTAAGGAGGCTATATGACTATTTACATTCTAGTGGCGGTTTTGGCCGTTGGTGCAATTATTCTTGGTCTTGTCTTCGTAAAGGGGACCAGAAAACTTGAGACTAAACTTAAAGAAACAGCTCCAAGTACCGCAGGTCAAAATTCTGCTCTAAATCAGAGTGCAACCCCTACTCAAGATCAAACTCAGGAGATTCAAAGGTACATAGACCAAGCAAAGGCAAGGGCCAGGGAGATTATCATTGAAGCAAAAGACGAGTCTTTGAGGTTAAAGAGTTCAGCCGAAGCAGAGGCGGCCAGAGCAAGAACAGAAGTTTCCGACTTGGAAAAGAAAGTTGCAGACAGGCTCACCCAGCTGGATATAAAGGAAAAAGAGCTTGACCAAAAGTCGCAAACAGTCTCCGCGCTAAAGGATCTGGTAGAAAAAGAAAAGCAGAGATTGGAAGGTAGTGTAAGGGATGTGCAGGAAAAGCTTCAATCCGTGTCCGGTTTTACAAAGGAAGAAGCCCGAAAGCACCTGCTTACCGAGATTGAAAAGGAATTAACCCAGGAAAAGGCAAAAAGGATAAAGGAAGTTGAGGAGCAGGTAAAGGCAGACTCCGAGCGACTTTCACAGGACATTTTGGTAACCGCAATGCGGCGCGGGGCAACAGATTTAGTGGTTGAGCACACAGTTTCCAAGATTCGGCTGCCTGATGAGGATATGAAGGGTCGAATTATTGGTAAAGAGGGTCGTAATATCAGGACTTTCGAGGAGTTAACCGGGGTCGACTTGGATATGGATTCATCGCCGGGCGACATTTTAATTTCCTGCTTCGATCCCGTAAGGCGGGAAATTGCCCGCATCGCTTTGGAAAAATTGGTGTTGGATGGCAGGATCCAACCGGCCAGAATAGAAGAGCTAATCCAAAATACCCAAAAGGACATGGATCAGATTCTTTTTAAAGAGGGTGAGAATCTGTGTCATCGCATTGGGGTGTACAACATGCCCAGGGACATTGTTGCTATATTAGGCAGGTTTAAGTTTAGATTTTCGTATGGCCAGAATATGATTGAACATACCATGGAGGAAACGCGGATTGGTGTTTCTATTGCTCAGGAAATAAAGGCTAATGTAGAAGTTGTAAAGCAGGGTTGTTTGTTGCACGATATCGGTAAGGTAATATCAGATGAGGAAGGGACGCACGTTCAAATAGCCGTTGACTTTCTGAAGAGGTATAAACTACCCGAGGCGGTAATAAACTGTGTGGCCGAGCACCACGAAGATCGACCGTTTAGCTCGATTGAATCTGCCATAGTGAACTTGGCCGACCACATAAGCGGCGCCAGACCGGGTGCTAGAAGCGAAGATTACGAGTCATACAAAAAGCGGATGGAAGACTTGGAAAAGGCGGCAACTTCCTTTGACGGTATAGAGAAAGCCTACGCTATATCAGCTGGGCGTGAGGTTCGGGTTATTGTCAAACCGGAACGAGTCGATGACTCAACGGCCTCCGTTCTAGCACGAGAGATTGCAAAAAAGATTGAGTTAGAGCAAAGTTATCCCGGTGTTGTAAAGGTTACTGTTATAAGAGAGATTAGAATATCGGAAACTGCCAAGTAAGTTATGCATGTGGGTAAGTATTAACAACTATGAGAATATTGTTTGTCGGCGAAATAGTAGCAAAACTTGGGAGAAAGGCAGTCAAAGAAGTATTGCCAGAGCTTATTTCTAGTGATAGTATTGACCTTGTTATCGCCAACGCAGAGAATCTAGCCCACGGGAGAGGCGCTACAAAGGAAACGTTGAACGAAATGCAGAGTGTGGGAGTAGATTACTTTACGGGCGGCGATCATATATTTTGGCAGAAGGACTTTGAAGAGGATGCTAACGACCTTCCGGTTGTCTGTCCCGCTAACTTTCCCGAGCCTTTCCTCGGTAAGCCTTTTGCCGTTATTCAAAAGAGAGGCAGTAAAGTGGCTTTTGAAATCTGCAGAACAAAGCAATGTAGATGCACAATATAATCTTGGGGTGATGTATTTCCACGGCCGTGGCGTTCCTCAGGATTACAAAGAGGCAGCGAAGTGGTTTGTGAAGTCAGCAGAGCAAGGGAATGCAGAGGCGCAATATCAGCTTGGCGCGACGTACAGAGATGGACAGGGAATTCCCAAAAATTATAGAGAGGCAGTGAGGTGGCTTTCGAAGTCAGCGGAACAAGGAAATGTAAATGCGCAAAACAATCTTGGTGGGATGTATTTCCACGGCGAGGGAGTTCCTCGAAATTATAAAGAGGCAGTGAAGTGGCTTTTGAAGTCAGGGGAACAAGGAAATGCAGATGCGCAATTTAGAATTGGCGTTATGTATTATGGCGGAGAGGGGGTTCCTCAAGATTATCAATATTCTTATATGTGGCTTAATTTAGCAGTAGCGCAAGGAAATAATTCGGCATGCGAATTAAGAGATGCGCTTGCTGAGAGCTTATTACCAGAACAGATCGCGGAGGGACAAAGGCTCTCAAGAGAGTGGATGAAGAAGAAAGCTAAATAAAAAACTATTTTCTAAAGGGGCGCAGCATAAATGTAATAGGTCGTTAATATGGATAGATTTGATAGAAAACTTGAAAAAGTGAAAAGGCGCGAAATTGAAAAGTTGAAAAAATGTCAGAAGTCAAGGATGTCTATTATTCGGACGCGCCATCTGATGATGAGTTTTACAACAGGAGCAGTCGAAATAAACGAATTAGACATCGGAAAAAAGAGATTGCGATATGAGGCGCGATCTCTTTTTTGGTTGAAATTGAAGAAAAGCCTCCACTGGCACTTACCGGACAAAAAAATTAGTGAGACTTTGGGCCCTTAACCTCTTATAGGGCTCTTACCCGCTTAAAATTCTCTAGAGATGCTTCCTGAATCAAGAATTAGCCCTTAATACCTGCCCTGAAATATTTATTTTGTACTTAGAAATGTGCAGTTTCTGTGAACACCCCTGTTGTAAACGTCCCTTCTGGCAGGCATTCAGGCTCTGACTCAGGTTCATGCGCTCCGTCATACCTTTGCAAGCCGTCTCTTGATGCGCGGGGTTGATCTCCCCTCGGTTCAAAAGCTCATGGGGCACACCAAGATTGAAACAACGATGATTTATTCTCATCAGACACCTGATCATCTTAGAAGTGCTATCGAAAAGCTTTCCAGGGATAGTACTCATTTCAAAGAGGCCGTTTCATAATTTTGTAAAGGGGGTTGCCTGGTTTCTGCTGATGCTTTTTAGGTTTCTGCCAAAGGCGAATATTCCCTCTCCTTTAACCCAAATGTCCAGGCTATTCCTTGCCGGACGGTTTTTGTAGAAGGCGGAACCCGTAAAGTGTAAAAACATCCCGTGCTTGGACATCGGACTTTGACCAGATAAATAGGTTCTTCCCGGTGATGCCATTCAACCTTCAATAATTCCTGTTCTCCGGATTTGTCAATCGTTTCACCTTTCATTTGTGCCAGAAAACGGGCATATCCAAATTGTTCAAGGCATATCCGCCGAACAGCGGCATTTCTAATTTTTAGGATGTCCTGGGCCATCATTTGACCTGAGAGCAGCAGTTTTTGAATTCGTGTCGGAATCAGTACGGCCCTTACATAAAGTTCTTCAAGAATGAGAGCGCCGCCCTCGGTATATTGCTTCGAAATTCCGTTTCTGCGGCCATCGACAAAACTTATCTGGCTTGCGACGTTCCCATTTGCGTACCAATTCGTAAATAGTCCATGGCGTCGGTCTTCTGTAAAGCTGCCTTGGAATTTGATAGAACCGTTTGGATGCCATTCTTTTTGGGGCCCATGGAATATGCCGTGCCGGTAATGCTTTTCGCTTTTGATTTTACCGTCCAAATACCAATAACATGAGACGCCGTTCAGAACCCCGTGACAGTACTGTTCTTCGCATTCCAGAATACCGTTTTCGTACCACATTTTGCCTGTGCCATGAATATCATTACCTTTTACAGGGTATCGGAACCTTATTTTTCCATTTTTATAATACCCAACGGCATCGCCAGTACCATTCGGGCCAGGAATATACCGAAGCTGTCCCTCTAGCCATGTTTTTCCCAGCAGATCGCTGGTTTGCGGCCTAATCACAGACATATCGCCATGCTTTGGGCTCGTACTCCCGCTGCCTGATCACCTGATAAACGCCAGGGACAAAGGCCAAAGGGGCATGTTCTGGGTGCATCAAGGTTGCGGGCTCATCAGATACCCGAAAATAAAGATTTTCATTTTTTTTGTACAGTTCACCGGAATCGAGTTCGTGCAGATGCCCCGTTGCCTCGCCTTCAGCCAGAATTTTGTGGCCCAGTTTTTTTGCTCCTTCCGGGATAGATTCGACGCTGACGATCAATAAATCACCCTGTCTTTTCATGGTCATAGCGGCCTCCGTTCCTATTTTTGAGTTGTTATTTTAAATAAGAAAGCGACAACATGTTGTCGCCAGGAGTTGTTATTTTATGGCAATAATTTTTTTCCGTGGGCGCTCCCTATGGGCTAAGATATAAACGAGGGAGGAGAGATCATGGCGCTGATTAAAATGGAAAGAATGCCTGTAAAGAGTGAGCTTAAGACATTGTTTGACAATCTGAGGGGAAAAAATCCGCGACGGCAATTAGGTTATTTGCGAAGTGAAGGATATTTTCGCAATGAAGGGAAAAAGTCATCACCAATATGGTTTTGCGGTATTGAGCGAACCGGTAAAAAAAATGGTTCGACCAGCTACCATAAAACCATAACCGAATTGCTTTCTGGATTGATCGGCAAAAACAAGTTAAGTCAGGAGCAACTTCAGCAATTGATTGAGAATTTAACCTTGCGGATCAACCTTTATCCGATTGGTAAGTCAAGAGCTAAAAAATGGGGAAGGAGCGAACGGGAGAGGACGGGATGTCCGACACTGGAATCATATAAGGTCTGGTGCTTTTATAATTTTTTTCCGGTTCTACGCCGCATCATAAGGAAATATCCGCCGAAAGTAGTTGTTTGTGCCGGGATTAGTTCTGCCCTCGAGTTTGCTGCAGGGTTGACCGAGAGTGGCAACGGCAACTATGCCATCCGAGTAAACAAAAAAATTATTAAAGTCAGGAAAAAGAAAACGCATGTTATATGTATGAAAGTGCTCAAAACCACATTTATCATTGCGCCATTTTTAGGGGGGATGCAACGTTCGTTTTGGAAAAATGATAGATTCCGAAAATGTATAGCGGAGGAATTAAAGCCGCTGTTACAAGAAGATGTAGACAAATTAAAGGGTCAGTTGGAGAAACCAAATCAAACATGATTTGAGGTGGAAAAGAGCTTATGCCGGCTGAGCATTGGGTTCTGTCTAAAACAAAATATCTTGCCGGGCTGCAGTGCCCAAAGCTTCTTTGGATGTATTATCATGCCAAAGATAAATTTCCGCCGGTGAATGCCCAGACGCAGGCTATTTTTGATCAAGGGCATGAAGTAACGGGGCTTGCCAGGACTCTTTTCCACGGTGGTCTTGAAGTTGAAGGTCATGAAGACTACGAGGCTATTCTGAAAAAAACGCAAGAGCTTTTGCCTATGCGAAAGCCGCTTTTTGAACCAGCCTTTCGATACAAAAATACGTTTGCCCGCCCGGATATTCTTAATCCCAATCAAGATGGTTCCTGGGACATTTATGAAGTCAAGAGTTCTACCGAGGCAAAGGATGTTTATTATTCTGACCTGGCCTTTCAGAAGTATTGTTATCAAGGCGCAGGCCTTAAGATCAGGCGGTGCTATCTTGTCTTGATAAATAATGAATATGTCAGGAAAGGGCCGATAAATCCGGAACAATTATTTTCAATAGAGAATGTTTCGAAAGAAGTCGAACCGTATGAAGCCATTGTGCCGCAGGAGCTGGAACGGATGTTGACATCCTTGAGCTTAAAAGCATGCCCGGCGGTCAAGATTGGACCTCATTGCCTCAAACCTTATGAATGCGCGCTTGTGGAGCACTGCTGGGATTTTTTACCGGGAGAGAATGTTTTTATCCTTTACGGGTTTAAAAAAGACAAGGAATTTCAGCTTGTTGACAAAAAAATCTATGGAATTTCGGATATCCCCGCGGATTACCCGCTAAGCGATAATCAACGCATTCAATGGCAATGCCATAAATCAAAAAGGACGCACCGGAATCCCTCGTCAATCAATGATTTTTTCAAGCAGCTGGAGTTCCCTCTTCATTTTCTTGATTTTGAAACCGTGAATCCCGCAATCCCGTTTTATGATCTGTCCCGACCTTATCAAAATGTTCCTTTTCAGTTTTCATTACATATTCTTTCAGAATGGGAGCGGGCGCCGGTTCACCATGGTTACCTCGCCGACGGGCCCGAAGACCCACGCCCGCTGCTTTTGCAGAAGTTAAGGCGACTGATAGAACCGAGGGGGACAGTCCTTTCATACAACATGAGTTTTGAGCTTGGCAGGCTGGAGGAATGCGTGGAAGCCTTTTCTGAATATCAAACGTGGTTTGAAAAGTTGAAACCCCGATTTAGGGATCTTATAGACCCTTTCCGGCAGTTTGATTATTACGACCCTAAACAGTTGGGCCGTACCTCGATTAAAGCCGTTTATCCGGCATTGACCGGCGGGAGCTATGAAGGGCTGGAAATAGCGGATGGCGAAAGTGCGAGCTATCAATACGCCCGTGTCACATTCCGCGAGGGGATTCCGGAAGAGGAAAAAGCCCGTGTCCGGGCAGGGCTTGAGGTATATTGCAAACTTGATACCCGGGCCATGATTGACGTGCTCAATGTGCTGAAAAAGGCCGCGGATGGGCAGGCATGAATAAAAGATCCGTTTTTAAACACAACATTATCGCGCTTTGCTATGACTTTGACGGCACATTGTCCCGCCACAATATGCAGGAGGACACCATTTTCAAAGAATATGGCATTCGCCCCCTTAAATTTTGGAAGGAGGTGAACCTCCTAGCGAAGAGAGAAGGCTACGACAAGACGCTCGCTTATTTGAACAAGCTGATTTATGACCCCGTGTTTCAGAAAAAGCCGCTTACCGAAGCTCGTCTACTGGGTATGGCCCACAGGATTAAATACTATCCGGGCGTGGAGTCGTTTTTCCCCATGATCAATCGTTTTGTTGAGCGTGAGGCCAAGCGCTTGGGGATCAAAGTCAAGCTTGAGCATTACATCATTTCCTCGGGGATGAAAGCTATCTTGAACGGGGTTAGCATTAAAAGGTATTTTCATGAGATTTACGCTTGTGAATATGAATATTCGAAGGACGGCCAGCCCAAATGTGTCAAAATGGCTATCAACGAAACCAATAAAACCCAATTTCTCTTCAGGATTAACAAGGGGTACTTGCGGCTTGATCAGGATATTAACAGCCACATGCCGGAAGAGAAGCGGCGTATCCCTTTTCAAAATATTGTTTATATCGGGGATGGTAATTCGGATGTGCCCTGCATGGCTGTGACGATTAAAAACGGCGGCCATGCTATAGCGGTCTATCCTCCGGAGAGGAAGGCACAAAAAAAGCATCTGGGGCTTCTTAGGGCTAAACGGGTTGATCATATTGCGCCCGCTAATTTCAAAAAAGGATCCGAGTTCGCCGGCATTCTTGAATTGACGCTAAAAACAATTATTCAGAATATTCAGTTTAATCATTCCGTCTATGAGCAGTCACGAGAATCGTAGATCGCGAAACCGGTTAGAATTACATGATCATGCTGAATTGAGGGGGCGTTTGCCGGAAAACTTTCCAGGAATTAGTTTCCCAAGAAGACAACCGGGTCCACTATACATTATACTTCTTGAGAAAATGCTTAAACCGATAGCAAAAAAATAGACAAGAATAGTTGAATGGATTCTCTTTTGAAAAATATAGTATTAGACCTGGTAAAGTCGATCAGGCTGTCTAAGGGGCTCAAAGTATATGCTAAAGGTAATAATTCATTCGAACAGTGGATGCAAATTGCTGTGTGCGGTTCATTGATTCGCAATGGCGTTAAAGAAGAGTTTATTGAAGTTGAAAAAAACTTTGGGGAGTTCAGACTCGCATTCACTGCGGATGACTTGAAGGGCAATTATAATGCTGAGTCATTAAGGGGGAATGCGGAGTTTAACAGATGGGACCAGGGAGAACGTGACAAAAAAATCAGGGAAAAGCTTAAGGCTAAAGAAGTCGTTGAGAAAGCCGATTGGGCAAGGGTTCTGAATGAGATTCTTTCAAAAGAGATGCAACGTGATGTTTACGAGCACTTCGCGGCAGGAAAAGCAAATCGGGTTGCCCTTGACAATGAAACTGAGAATTTGCTGACAAGGGCGCTGGGTACGGGAATTTGTCTGAATCAGAAGGAATTAGAGTGTTTGAATAGGCGGCTGTTAGAAATTATTTTCTCAAAAGAAATCGGGAAGGCTAAAAACTTTTATCCTGATATATGTTTCGTAAAAGACGGAAAAAAATGCGCCATGGAATTAAAGGTTCTTATAAGTCAAGGTAACGGCAAGAAAACTGACTTAAGGCAAGTCTCGAAGGATATTGCGAAGTTGAACCTATGCAAAGACAACCGTGCCATTGACCAGGGAATCGTGTTGTTTGGCATCTTTCCTTGTAAGGGGGAAAAGACATTCGAAGAATGGGCAACCCAAAACGATGCTCCAGGTCGGAAAGGGGCTTATGGAACAATCAAGGATTGTCTCGAGCTAAAAGCCAAGGGCGAATTTGCGTTTAGAAATGGCGTGCCGGGATATATTTATTCCGGAGTTCTAAAATAGATGCCTGGCGTATGACTGTGGTGAATGTCCGAAGACTACAGTTACTTAAAAGCCTCTCCTCAACCCTTAGAAATTGACCTTCACAAAAAATCTGCTTACCGCGACACGATGTTGTCGCACCCCTCACGCATAATCTGCAGTATGACTGTCACCGATCCAATACTTTGCGTATACTGAAAATCCGTGTCTACATAGAACCCGGAGGTCTCATGAATAAAACACATGCTGCTAAGAGGGAAAAGAAGATTCGCGGCACAGCCTATGAGCTCATCAGCATAATGACCATAGTCTCTTGCACGGCCATAGAACGTTGTTTTTCGCCGCATGCGAAGGAGCGAAGTACCATACTTGATATATACAAGGATAAGAATTTCCAAAGAGAAATGAAGGACGCTCTTGCCCACGATAAGGACTTAAGCATTTTGGCTAAAAATTTCAGCACTTTTATACGAGTAGCCGAAAAGGTTGCTAGGGGGCAAGGTCATGATATCGGAAACTGAAACGAACTATGTGTGGTTTTCGGGGCTTTTGCCAAAGCGATTCCCCGGATTTTTTCATGATATCACCAGGGCGCTTGAGGCTTGTGGAATTGAGTTTGGTTTGCTGCCGCATACGAAAGACATCTGGTGCCGGGACTATATGCCCGTCCGGGTCGGCAGAGGGAAGTTCGTCCAGTTCACATACGATCCGGCGTATCTTGTGACGAAAGCGGATCGGGCGACGATTACTGACCCGGCCAAAGCCTGCAAAGCGATTGGTATCAAGCCTGTCATTTCCGATATCGTCCTGGACGGCGGGAACGTCGTGCGCCATGGGAGCAAAGTGATCATGACCCGTGTGGTGTTGGCGTCTCTCGACAATGCCGGTTATTCCAGGGAATGGCTCAATGCGGCACTGAAAAATTTGTTGAAAGTCGATGAGGTTATTTTCATCCAGCCCGAGCGGGGTGATCCTTTCTGCCATGCTGACGGCAGCGTAAGATTCATTAGCGATAAATTGGTGGCTATTGACAAGCCGCATAAGTTGCATCCGGAATATGGTGCGTCTTTAAGGAGCGTATTGAAGCAGCACGGGCTTTCCTGGATCGAACTGCCGTACTCGCTAGACGATGATCCGCGTCATAAATACTCCGCCGTCGGCAACTATGTGAATTTTCTGGCGATAGGCAAGACGGTTTTCGTTCCTGCTTATAAAGGGCACGAGGCGCAGAACCGGGAAGCGGTCAGGAAGTTGTCCAAGTGGTTCAGAGAGGTTGTGCCCATCGAATC
>LCJU01000005.1 GCA_000994815.1 candidate division WWE3 bacterium GW2011_GWC2_44_9
CGGTTATTGCTACTTTCTATGGAGATAGCGACGACTACCTTAAACTTTACCGCCTAGACGATAGTACTTTGCGACTAGCCGGAAGTTTTGCCGGAACTTCCGTAAATGCTGATTATGCTTCGCCTACGCTTAACGCCGGAACCATTTACACTTTTGAAATAGCCTATACAAACGGAGGAAATCTGATATTACGGGTTGATGGAACCCAGCAAGCCAGCGCTTCGGGTGTGGTTTCTTTTAGTACAACCCCAACTACAGCCTACTTTGGCTCGGACAATTCCGGAGCAAACCAATACGATGCCACATATGCCGCGGCGGATTCGCCGGTTACAGTTTCCGCGCTTTCTGCCAGCGAAAAAATATATGGCGGGGGCTATAAAACAACAACCACGGCTCTTTCTAATGCAGGATTGTATCAGGATATATCTACAACAGGCGGAGCGGACTATGTAGTACGAGCGGTTGCCCACAGCGACGGGGTTTGCTCACCAAGAGCAATTTTGTACGACCAAACAGGCGGAGCAGAAATTGGTCATTTGGATGGCACAACCGCCTCCACCTGAACCGCACCAAATGTACTTTTATTTACTGGGGAAATGCCGGGATCCGGAGCTAAAACATTACGGGTAAAACTAGTTAACACAGCATCTAGTGGTACCTGTTACTGGCATCAGGTTGAGGCGCTTTCTAACATATACTCGAATCCTTCTCTCGAAAATTGGCAAGGGACGTCACCAGATATACCATCCTCTTTTAGTAACATGGGCCTCGATGCTGGAGATACAGCGCAATCTACAAGTGTTGTTCATAGCGGAGCAAAAGCATTTCAGGCTAACACAACAGCAACAACTGGAGAGAGGCTATATAACATAACAGGATTTTTAACAGGTAAGTTTTACTCTATAGGGCACTTTAGCTACGGTGATGGTGCTAAAGGTTTTTACTTTACCAACGATTCTATCAACGCGCATCTTCAATATAGCACAAGTGCGCTCACCTTTAAGAGTAACGTTTTAAGCCAGTGGAAACCAACGCTTACTGTTTGGAGATCTGCAAGAGATTCTGGACAAGCATGGAAATATTTTGATTGGGAAAGTGGGGCAACAGGGCTGCGGTACCTTGACGACTTATATTGGTTTCAACTATCCGACGTCTCCCTCCTTACCGTCACCCCTGCCACCCTAGCAAACAGCACAGAAAGCACAGGTATTAGGGTAGATGGACGTGATACCTATACTCAAACAGTATCAGGGTTAACCTCTACAGCAGGAAGCTTTGGTGTTAACTACACACCCCGTCACAGTGCCGGAGATGTGGCTAAGTTTGGAGTATCCACTCCATATATATTTGATATTTACGGAAACTCTACTAACTACATACGCGCATATTGGAGTGCAGCTAATGTTATTACTTTAGCTTTTAACGATGGGGGTACAGAAAGATATGCCAACTGGGATGCAACAGGAGTAATTGTTGCCGGCACAACATACTCTACTAAAGTAACCTATTCTCCAACCTCTGCCATACTCAGTGTAGATGGAGTAGATAAGGCAACTGCGGGAGCGGGAACACCTCCTAGCTTTGCAACTGTCCCCACAACCCTGTACATGGGATCTAAGAATGATGGAACTTTACAAGGGGATGCTACTTTTGCCTCATACAACTTTGGCCCAACAGGGTCCGTTTCTATTAACTCTGCCGCGGCTTCAGTTGGAAGTTCTTCTGTTACCCTTACCCTTTCCGGTTCCGATGATAACTCCAGCGAGGCTAATTTGGACATTAAAGTTTCCAATCTTTCTGATTTATCCGATGCCTCGTGGGAAGACTTTTCTGCATCCAAAGCTTGGACTATCAATACTTCCGGAGGAGATGGGGTTAAAACCGTATACTATTTATTAAAAGATGAAAGCTCTCTGGAGTCGGCTACTTTTTCCGATACCATAATTTATGACACCACTAACCCCACTGCTCCGGGAACTCCAAGCACCACATCACCCACCAGCGATAAAACACCCACCTGGACCTGGGATGCTTCAACGGACGCTGGATCCGGTTTGCATGCCACAACCCCGTATACGGTAGAGTGGGCAAATGATAGCTCCTTTACCAATGAAACAGGTACCACAACATCTTCTTCTACCTCGTATACTCATGTCTCTAATCTCCATGATGGAACCTGGTACTTTAGGGTAAAGGCTATGGATGCGCTGTCTCATGAAAGCAGCTACTCATCTAGCGGCTCGGTAGTTATTGAAACCGGATCGCCCTCTAATACGTCGATTAGTATTAATGATGGAGACGCCTACTCCATAAGTCAAGCTGTAACTCTCACTCTAAATGCTGAGGACACCAATACCCCCATTGAGATACGCGTTGCCAACTCCCGCTCCGGTGTAACCGGCTCCTCGTGGGAAACTTATGACTCGTCAACCAGCCACTCTTTAACAGCTACTGACGGCTCAAAAACCGTATATGCCCAATTTAGAGATTCTTTAGAGAATGAAACAGACATAATATCCGATTCTATTACCCTGGATACTACCGATCCTACCGGAGTAGGTATCCCATCTACCTCCTCGGCTAGCAACGATAATACTCCTACTTGGGTATGGACAGGCGGATCCGATGCTACTAGTGGTCTTTCTACAACGGCTAGCTATACTCTGGAGTGGTCTCAAAGTGCAGCTTTTAGCTCTACTACCGGTAGCTCCACTGTAGGTACCAACTCATGTTCCGGGGGAAGTTGCTCCTTTACCCATACTACGGCTCTTGATGATGCCACCTGGTACTTTAGAGTTAAGGCAACTGACAATGCAGAAAATGAAACCGCATACTATACAAGTGACAGTTTTTTAATCTCCACCGACGGTGATCCACCAACCGGTTCGGTTTCTATTGATGGGGGTAACTCATATACTCAAGATGGCTCGGTAGCCCTTACTATCTCCGCCACCGATAACGTTGACGCGGTTGGGTCTTTGCAAATGAAAGTGGGCAATACAGCATCCCTTGATAGTGCCAGCTGGGAAACTTACTCAACATCCAAAACTCACACCTTGGATACCACCTCCGAAGGCACCAAAACAGTGTATATAAAATTTAAAGATTCCAAAGCCAATGAGTCACAGGTGTACTCCGATACCATTGTTTACGATGCCGCCGCGCCAACAGAGCCTGACTTGGCAGACCCCGATGATGGCTCATTTACCAACGATGCCACTCCTAAATTCAACTGGGATGCCTCAACCGACAGTGTATCCGGCGTGAGCAGCTACGATTTATACGTTAAAAAAAGCGGCGACGACTACGCAAACAAAGGCGATACCGATTCCGACACTACCGAGTATACCCTTAAAGACTCGCAGGAACTCGAAAGCGAGGGCACCTACTACTGGTATGTCCAAGTGTCCGACAATGCCGGCAACACCAGAGACAGCTCCACGTACTCGTTTACACTGGATAAAACAAAACCAACCATTAGTTTACTGGAGAACTGGGGCTCGGTAGGGGACCCGGTAAAGACCTCTGATACAGCTTTCGTTATCAAAGGCGAGGCCGCAGACGACAAAGAATACAGTTATCTGCATGTTAAAGTGGACTCAATAACCACTCTGTTGGGGGCGGTTATAGGCTACGCCAAATTGCTAGAGGGTAACGTTAACCTTACAGAAGAGGCCTGGCAGTACACCTATGGCGGGGATCTGGCTTACGGCAACTATCGGTTTACCTTTTCGGTTTTTGACTCTGCTGGTAATGAGTCCAGCAAGGCATATGCGTACGTAAACTTAATCACAAAAGCCCAGGAAGAAGCGCTTAAGCGCGAGGAAGCGGGGGAGGGGCTAACCAAGCTGGCGGAAGACCTTAAAAACACTGTGGACAATATAGGCATCTCGCCGGAAGAAAAGCAGGAGATCGTGGAGCGAGTTCAGGAATACAGGTTAAAACAAAGTGGAAACTTGGCAGAGCTGGCGGAAAAACCCTTTAAAACCTACACCAGATTTGACCGGTTTGTGGAGGAACAGATAGGCGTGCTTGACGGACTGGCGGTGTTTCTTAAAGATTCTGGCACGTTTAAGGCTCAAGAAATGGCATTAGGCCTGCATCAACTCTCCCAACAGCTTGTTCAAATCATTCAAGGCTCTACAAACGTCATAAGTTCGGCAGTGCAAACAACAAGTGCAATGCTTGGGGCCGGCAGCAACCTGTTGGCAAACACCCTGGGTAAAGCCTCGCTCGACGCACAAGATGCTATAGCTAACACTATTTTTACCAAAAACTTTATCGTGATCGGAGTTTCCAACACCGCAAAAGACCTTTCCGGCAAGTCCACTGTTTTGGTAAGAACATCGTCCGCCAACATGCAAAACACTTTCGATTCGATAACCCAAAGCCAGGCGGTTAAGTCCGCACGCTTTGCCGGCGAGTCCTTTATAGCAAAATACAAAACCACCAAAGAATTTATTGCCTCGGTATGGTTTGAAACCGAGCCCACTCGCATTTATGACGTAAAAATAACTCAAGTGGGGGCCAACCATGCAATGATCTCATGGAAAACCAACCATCCGGCTAAGTCTAAAATAAACTACGGCACCAGTACCTCCTATGGCCAGGAAAAACATGCCAACGACTACACAACCAACCACGCCTACACATTAGACAACCTAAACATGGGAACCAAGTACTATTTTGAGGTGATGAACTGGAATAAAGTATATGTGTTTGACGCCTACTATACTTTTGATACACTAAACTAGTATGCATGTATTAAAAAGAATCATCCTATACAAGCACGCTTTTTTTAACTTCCTTTTGGTATTAGGCACTTACTTTTTCACCAGTTCCAAATATACGGCCTCGCTTGCACTTATTGTTTTTATCGCCGGGGTGTTCTTTTTTATCGGTTTTGTTGCTTTTAAGCGCAAACCCGCCGGCGAAAGCGTAAAAGATTTTTATAAACTCGTTTATCTGGTGGAGTTTTTACTTTTAACCTTGGTGGGAACCACCGGCTGGTTCTACAGTCCTTTCTTTTTCCTTTTGTATTTTGCCGCGTTTGGTATTTCGTTTTTGGTGGCCAAATCCTCCGGTGCCGCGTTTTTGGCATGTTTGCTCTTGATCTTTGTCCAAAATATAGGGGATGTTGACTTTGTACTAGATCTAATTACAGCTCTTTCTCTGGCCTTATCGATTCCAGCGTCTTACTACTTTGCCAAATACTTTATGCACCTTAGGGAATCCGAAAAGAAAATACTTATTCTGGAAAAGGAAAAACAAGGCTACAGAAACGTGGTGGAGCAAGTTTTGGCTAATAAAGTTAACGACTTTGCTGTTGGCCTCAAACAGCCGGTAAATGACGTAAAACAAATGGCCAGCAGAATATTGGACGGTAAAGCCGACAAACTGGAAGTTGAATACCTAAAAAGAATTGTTGCTTCAAGCGAGGAGGCGCTGCAAATGATTAAGGGTTTTGAGCAGGAAACAACAGGCAAAAAGCTGTTGAGCTCAATTTAATGCTAAATACTCGTTGACCTTGTTAACTAGATCGCCGGGAAAAATATCGGTTTTGATAATGTAGCCTGATGCCCCTAATTCGGTTGCCTTCTTAATTACCGGATCGTGGGCCAGATTCGTAAGCAAAACAATTCTGACTTTAGGGTTTTTGGCCGGCTTGAACTTTAGCGCCTCTAATACCTCAATGCCATCTTTTTTTGGCATCATTATGTCAAGCAAAACTAAATCGTACGGGTTTTGTTGAATAAACAAAAGGGCGTCGTTGCCGTTAGCGGCTGTATCCAAGTCAAAGGCGGCCTCGCGCAGAACTTGCTGGTAAACTTCGGATAATGTAGCGTCGTCTTCAACTAACAAAAGTTTGCGAGCAGGCATAGTTTGATATTAGCACATCATCGGTTCATTGCAACATGATCCTTGATTTGATGATACTATTTACGTACTTATGCGTAAATCCAGGGCCGTTTTGGGCAGTATTATTGTAACTGCGCTACTTTTAACGGTGGGCAATCTGGTTTATCCCTCTGCCACAAGGATACTCCTTAATATTCTGTGGTTCATATCGTTAAGCGTAGCCTTTATGTTCCTGGCCATGGGTATAATGGCCATTTTTGGTATGAAAAAAGAGGTAGGCCGGTTGCTGGAAATACTAATGGAGGGTTCCTTTTCTGTACTAGACGTTATTGACTTTATTAAGCAAACCATTAGGCTATTTGTTGAAAAAATCAAGGAAATACTGTTAAGCGTCGCTCCGATGTTTTCCTACATCATAGCCATTGCTATGTACCTTGGCGCTTTGTACCTGTATAAAATGGTTGGCAGAACCTACGACGTTACCATCCTTACTGTTGTAGTAACTGTTACCGGTATCTCCCTTTTAAGTCTACTTAACCTACCGGGCAGGGGAGACCTAACCAAAACGGGCTGGAAGTATGACTTTGCCAAGAAAATCAATAGAAGTTTTGTGGACTCGTTTGAAGTGGTGCTTTTTGTGTTCTTTTTAACTATGGACTCCACACACCTTTTTTACGTTCCGGCCGATCTGAATATTCCTTTGCATGCCAATTTCTTTGGTTATGATCTAATGCTTAGGGGCTTTAACCTTAACGACGGTAGGATTACACTAATAGTGGTTGCTATATCTATAGTTGTAGAGGTTATCAGAAACGTCCTAAAAATTGTCTATTCCGCTCGCAATTATTACTCCGCTTTGCTTGAAACGGAACCGGAAAACAACACAACGGAACATCAACGATTCCAAAATATCAAAAAAGCAACCAGAAAGGCTTTTGCCGAATCCCGTGACGACTTGATCCGCTTTATTGCCTTTACCACCATCCTGCTTTTTGTGTTTATCATTTTCCCAAGGTTAAAACTGCTTTCAATGATGACCGCCAACATTACCTTGCTTATGTTCGACTTAACCTTTACCGCCAGACTCTTGACCCACAAACAGGGAACAGATTTAATTTCTCGCCTGCTCGATAAGCTCCTCAAGCTTTAAACTGTTTTCAAGCGCGTACTCGCCGATCTTTGTGCGGACTAGCTTGGTAACCACACCGCCGCAGTGTAAATCTTCACCAATGTCTCTCGCCAAGGCTCTAATGTATGTCCCTTTGCCGCAAACTACTTTTAATTTGGCCAACGCACCCTGCAACTGCCGGTCCTCTCCGGAATATGTATAACTAATTGATACGTTTTCTAAGAATGAGCAAGCAGTTATATCATATATAGTAACTTTGCTGATATTCAGGCTTAAACCGCTGAATGCGTTGGATCTAGCAAGTTTGTATGCCCGAGTGCCACGGATATGCTTAGCAGAAAACAGCGGCGGCCGCTGATTGATATTGCCAATATAACTAGGAAGGGCGTTTTCAACGTCAGTAATGGTTACTTGCCTAACTTGATCCGTTTTTGAGACCTCGGTTCCTAAATCGTAAGATGGGGAGGTGTAGCCTAAGAGTACGTCCACTAGATACTCTTTTGTTAATGCCATCAACTCGGGCTGCTTTTTTGTGTCACTATCGGTTAAAATCAGCAGCACCCCTTCGGCAAGGGGATCCAACGTGCCAGCGTGGCCAATTTTCTTGTACTGGCCAGTAGACTTTAGCTTTTTCACCACATCAAAGCTGGACCAACCCCAATCTTTATACACATTAAGGATCATAGGCCCGTTATACCTAATAGTTAACTAATGAGCAACCAAAAGAACTTTTGCTTAACTTAATCACATTTTTAGGATAAAATTCAAGAAGGACTATGGCAAAGATAAAAAATGACTTAAAAGATGACCCGTTAATGCCGCTTAGGCACAGCGCCGAGCATGTTTTACACACGGCGATGCAAAAACTATACCCGGAGCTAAAAAAAGTTATGGGCCCGCCAATTGAAGACGGTTTCTATTTTGACTTTGATCTGGAAGAAAAGATCACCGCCGAGGACTTTCCAACAATCGAGGCTGAAATGCACAGGATGATTGCTGCCAATCTTCCAATCGTAAGAAAAAACGTGAGCGTGGAGGAAGCAAAGAGTCTATTTAAAGACAACAGCTACAAACTAGACACGCTAGAAGAAATTGCCCAGCGCGGAGAAAGCGTATCCATTTACATTACCGGAGCACCGGAAAACAGTTATTACGACGCTGATCTTTGCGCCGGCCCGCATGTAGCATCCACCGGAGCTATTAAGGCCATTAAGCTTTTGTCAGTTGCTGGAGCTTATTACAAAGGGAGCGAGAAAAACAAGATGCTTCAGCGGATCTACGCCACAGCTTTTGATTCACAAAAGGCTCTGGATGACTACTTAGCTAATCTAGAACAAGCCAAAAAACGTGACCACCGGAAACTGGGTAAGGAGCTGGACCTTTTTGTATTCTCTGACATGGTGGGGAAAGGCTTGCCGCTATTTACCGAGTATGGAGCTGCGATTTGGCGCGAACTTGAAAGGTATATCGTGGACGAGGAGATAAAGTCAGGTTATAAACACGTGAAAACGCCTACACTGGCAAAAACGGAGCTATATAAGACATCTGGTCACTATCCATATTATGCCAACACTATGTACCCAGCTATGAAAGTCGACGAGGAGGAGCTCATACTCCGGCCCATGACCTGTCCGCATCATTTTGCTCTGTTCTCCGATAAACTAAGGTCATACAAAGAGCTCCCATTAAGATACGGCGAAATCGCCGGCCTATATCGCTATGAACTCTCCGGCACTTTAACGGGCCTTACCAGGGTAAGAAGCTTTTGTTTAGCAGATTCGCACAACTTTATCAGGAAAAACCAGGCAGTAGACGAAATAAAACAGGTTCTGGCCTTGATTAAAAAGGTCTCCGGTGTGCTTGGGTTGTATGAAGGCACCGACTACATATACAGGCTGTCGCTAGGCGATAGGGCCAATAAAAAGAAGTACTATGACTCGCCAGCAGAGTGGGAGGAAGCCGAAGACATCCTTAGAAAGGTACTGCTAGAACTGGATGTACCATACTACGAAGCTAAGGATGAAGCTGCGTTCTATGGGCCAAAAATAGATATTCAAATGTTTAATGTGTACAAGAAAGAGGATACAGCATTCACCGTTCAGTATGACTTTTGCCTGCCAAAAAAGTTTGACTTGAAGTTTGTGAACGAGGAAGGCAGGCACGAGCAGCCGGTTGTTATCCATAGGTCATCCATAGGGGCTTTGGAGCGGGTAATTGGCTTTCTTATTGAGCGTTATGCCGGAGCTTTTCCGGTCTGGCTGGCTCCGGTTCAAGTAAAAGTAATACCTATAGCTGAAAAAAACAACAGTTATGCGCTTGGCATTTCTAATGAGCTTGTTAACCGGGGTTTCAGATCCGAGGTCGACCTTAAAGCGGATACAATGCAGGCGAAGATAAGAACCGCACAGATGGCAAAAGTTCCGTATATGCTGGTAGTGGGGGACAAAGAGCAAAACGCTGGTACGGTTAACGTGAGGGTAAGAACGGGTGAAACTGCAGGGACGATGACTATAGCTGATTTTATAAGTAAGGCCGGGGAGAAATATTTGACCAAGGCGCTTGATTTATGGTAAGTTAACGCTTGTAGTTGCGCACGGAGGATCTATAGACAAGACTTATCAGATAAACCATAGAATAAAATACCCTAAACTTAGGGTAATCCTTGGTACTGGTGAGAATTTGGGTGTCTTGACCACACAGGAAGCCCTCAAGGTTGCTGAAGAACATGATTTGGATGTTGTTGTTATAACGGAAAACACGGATCCGCCGGTAGCACGAATAGTGGACTTTAATAAGTTTTTGTACGCCGAAAAGAAAAAGGCTTCCGAGACCAGGGGCAAGTCTAAACAGACCGAGATCAAAGAGCTCAGGCTTAGCCCTACCATAAGCGGCGGGGATATAACTCAACGAGCTAACAGAGCCAAGGAGTTCTTGTCTAGCGGCAACATGGTTAAAGTCACGTTGACAATGAAAGGCAGACAGGCGTTGCATCCTGAAGTAGCTCAAGACAAGATGAAGCAGTTTTCAGCCCAAATTCAGGCTTTTGCTAAGGCCGAAGCAGACATTAGGCGCGTCGGCAATACGCTGTCAATAATTTTTGTTAAGAAGTGAAAAACAAAGATGCCAAAGCTAAAAACAAGAAGAACATTGTTAAAAAGGGTTAAACTGACCAAAACTGGTAAGGTTATTAAAAGAAAGGTTGGGTTAAAGCACCTAAAAATAAAGGCTGGCGCCAACCAAAAATTGCGAGCCAATAGTCTAACCCAGCTTGGTAGCAAAAAGATGATCAAAAACTTTAAGCTTATGCTTGGAAAACACGGTAAAAACCTATGAGAATCAAAGGCGGGCCAAGAGGCCACAGAAAAAAAGTTAAGCTTTTAGGGTTGGCTAAAGGTTATCGAGGTGCCAGAAGCAAACTTATTAAAAAGGCCAACGAGGCAGTTGTTAGATCCGGCGAGCACGCTTTTGCCGGCAGAAAAATACGGCGGCGAGATTTTAGACGACTGTGGATTTCCAGAATAAATGCGGCACTAAGACAGGAGGACATCATGTACAGTCGGTTCATTGCTGCTTTGAAAAAGGGCCAAGTGACTTTGGATAGAAAAACCCTGGCCGAATTGGCGTATTCGGATCTAGAGGCATTTCAAGCAGTAGTTAAGTCTGTAAAGTCTTACCTTTAACAGTCTAAAGTGTTCCATCTAAGCCTTGGGTGGGGTATAATCCTAAAATAATGCAGTTAGATGATTTGCGAGCACAGTTTTTAGTCGACATTGAAATCACAAACAAGTCAGGCGAGTATGACGCGCTCTACCTAAAATACCTTTCCAAGACACACGGCTTGATTACTGAACATATCAAAGCACTGCCAAGACTTAAGCCGGAGGAAAAAAAAGCTCAGGGGCCAAAGCTTAATGAACTAAAAAAGTTCATCGAGACAGCAATACTCAAGGCCAGACTGGCACACACAAAGGCGCAAATAGAGGATACCGGTATTGACCTTACGGCGCTGCGCCAAGCAGAAAACGTAGGCTATCTGCATCCCACAACACAAGTTATCAGAGAAATGAACGCCTTCTTTAGGTATTACGGTTTTTCGGTAGGGGAGGGACCGGAGATTGAAACCGCGGATTTCAACTTTAGAAAACTCAATTTGCCTGAAGGTCACCCGGCAACAGACTTGCAGGACACACTTTTTATCCGGGAACCGGACATTTTGCTGCGTACTCACACATCATCAGTAGAGGCGCGACTGCTTTCCAGTCTGAAGCCGCCGATACGAATTGTAGTGCCAGGCAAATGCTACAGAAACGAAACAGCCAACCCCTCTAATTCACCATTTTTACATCAGTATCAAGGCTTTGTGGTAGACAGGGGCGTTACCCTGCAAAATCTTAAATGGGTGTTTGATAGATTTTTGCGCTATTTATACGCTGACGACACCATTGAAATTAGGTTTCGGTACAAGTATTACCCCGAAGTGTCACCCGGCATGGGTGTGGATATCAAATGCCGATTTTGTGGCGGTAAGGGATGCGCCGTGTGCAAGCAAAGGGGCTGGCTGGAAGTGCTTGGTTCCGGCATGATTCACTACAATACGTTAAAAATGTGCGGCATAAATCCGGATGATTATACTGGCTTTGCTTTTGGAATGGGTCTAGATAGACTGGTGATGGCAAAATTTGGCATTCCAGACATTAGAAGGCTTTATGGAGGGCTAACGTATATATGAAAATACCGCTAGAGTGGCTTAAAGATTACGTCGCCATTAAGAAAAGTCCAAAAGAAATAGGAACTGCGTTTACAGCTTTTGGGCTTATGGTTGATAAGCCATTTGACGGTAAAACTTTTGACCTCGAGCACCGCTTTGACCGCTCTGACTGGTTGTCGATTCTAGGCTGCGCAAGGGATTTGGCCGCGTACGAAAGACTTGAATTAAAATTACCAAAAATCTATACCGCCAAAGGCAAGGCGCCTACAGATGAATACAAAGTCGCAATAAAAGTGGAGTGTCCAGAAATTATCAGGCGGTTTAACACCAGGGTGTTTAGAAATGTTAAAGTTGGCAAGTCTCCTGAATGGCTAAAAACTAGACTTGAAGACTACGGCATTCCGTCGATTAACAACATTGTAGATATCACTAACTACGTAATGGTTGAACTCGGCCAACCGATGCACGCCCAAGATACCGATAAATTCAGAAAGATGGAAATTTGTATTCGTAGAGCTGGAGATGAGGAAAAGATTGTTACATTTTTAGGTGATGAGGTTAAACTGTACCCAGAGGCATTTGTGCTTGCACAAGATGGAGTAACAACAGTTCTTGGGGGTATTGTAGGCGGTAGAGAAACCGGTGTGGATGAACAAACCAAAAATATAGTGTTGGACGCAGGCAACTACGATCAGGTGGTGATCAGGAAGGTTTCGCGCAAATTGAAAATCCTAAATGAGTCATCGCTTAGATACGACAAGTATCTGCATCCCGATCTAACCGAATACGCTATCCAACGGGCTGCTTATTTAATTTTGGAACTGGCCGGCGGAGACTATTACGAAAATGAGGATTGGTATCCAATACCGCAAAAGCTTACTAGTATAAGGCTTTCCACATCGCGTATTAAGGATTTGGGTGGGTTGGAGCTGGCCGAAAATGAAGTACTGGACATATTGGAACGACTTGGCTACAGGCTGGTGTCAAATGTCAATAAAGTGCTAACTCTTGAAGTACCTTACTTTAGAACAGATGTGGAAGTTGCCGATGACATCGTATCGGACATCTTGCGCATCCATGGCTATGCAAAAATCCCAATAACCCAACTACTCGGAGCACCGCCAAAGGAAGAAACCCCGGCTATTTATACTTTTGAGGACAAGCTTAGGGACATTTTGGTAAAACTAAGAGGCCACGAGCACATCACCGATCCGCTAGTTTCTTCTACCGAGAGTCCCGAGGGAGGTCAAATTATCTTAGAAAATTCGCTAAATAGCGAGAAAAATGCCCTTAGAACCTCCATTGCCCAAGGACTGGAACACGTGGCGAGTAATTACTATAAAAATCAGATGAACTCCGGTGTACTTTTTGAAATCGGACTTGTATATCATAAAGAATCAGAAGGCGGCGACTATGAATCCTACAAAGAAACCCGATGTTTAGAGTGCCTCACCTTTGACAAGGCTAAAACGCCAAAGAACTTAGGTGTGATAACCTCAACCCTTTTTTCAGGACTCCTTAAAGAGCTGGGCCTAACTAAGCCAGCTTTTAAAAACGCCAACGAGGTTTACGTTGAAAACACGCTTATTGCAACGCTTAGGTACAACGGTTTTACAGGTTTTACTGCAAATTTGCTGCAAGTAACTGGAGGCAAAAGAGATGCTAGGGTACTTTTTGACCTACAAAGCGGCATTTCTCTGGATACATCCCTCACTGTAAGTCAAACCGAAATGGCTGGCGCGATATGCTCGGAGATTGCTGCTTCAAGCGATAAGATTAGTGAAAGTTTTGTGGTTGAAGAATACACGGGGGAGAAGGTGGAGAAAGGTAAAAGAACGATTCTTATTAGGACCTATTTTACTAAAGGTGTGACGCAGAAAGAGGCAACCAAAATCCTAAATAAATGGGGACGGTCCTGAAAGATGTTGTCATCTCAACCCTAACATACACAACCTCCTGTTGATGTTAGCGACGAACTGTCTAGAGCCCATGTAGTTATTGCAGATAACCTCCTTGAATGGATCATCAGGCGTTCTAATTCCGCTGACGACAAATCTATTATATTCCGCAGGAGAAGTGAAATACCCAGCAATGCTTTGTAAATCAATGAGTCCATCACCCAACGACCGATCGATATAACACTTAAACGAACTCCATTTATAGTCATCAGGAAAGGAAACTATACCAGCGCTAACAGGGTTTAGGTGAATATATCTGCTCAACCTCAATAAATAACTGTCTTTGTCAACAAATATACTCTGATACCTATTTCTAAATATGGGGCCGTTGATACTGTACTTTGCGTTGTAATAGCCAGCGTAATAAGTGTTAAGTCTGTGCATAATTTTCGACAACTTGCATCCATCACCTGTTTCTAAACACAGATGGACATGGGTGCTCATTAAACAATAACATAAGACTTTAAAATCGCTTTCCTGCTTAACGCGCTGCAGTCTCGCTAAATAAATTCTGAAGTCCGAATTATCTCTAAACAGGTCAACTAAACTCACTGATCTACTAATAATGTGGTAACAAGTATGCGGAATATCCACCCTCGGCATTCTAGGCATTACATAATATCTATTAGCATAACTAACATGAATAAGTCAATGGGACTTGATGCAAAAAGTTAGTTGTATGACTTAAAGCCGGCATAGAGACACGTCTCAGGACCGTCCCTCTACTCTACGGCCGTTTTTATCTTTGGCCTTTACCTTAAACTCCTTTTCGCCTGCATCCTCCGGGCTAAAAACAAAATTGTAACCGTACGGGAAAGATTTATCTGTTGTTACTCGCTTATCACCTAAATAAATTTCCACTTGCTCAATATCGTCTTCAGACCAAGCATCCACTTTAAGTCTAAATTCCAAGGGAACCTTTTGCCCATCATCAAAGCCCACAATATCCGTCCAAATCTTGCCGCCGCTAACGTTACCCTCGCTATCAAACGCCAATTTTGACGTGCCGGAAGGCGGAAAATAGGTATCGTCTCCGCCATACTTTTCGGACACCCACTTGTCTACTTCATCCTGCCACTCTGGCAGCTCTGCCTGTATCTTGATGTAGTTTTTCTCTTTAGTTTTGTCAGCACTCTTGCAGGCTTCATTGGCAATCTTACCATCTACCTTACACACTTCCAGCTTTTGATACCAGTCGGAAACAGCAGTTGGTTCGGTACCGTTAACAAACCACTCCACCCGCTTGTCGTAATCGCGGTAGGGGAGCATACCTGTGAGTTTGTCCACCTCCAGCTTTTTTACGCCGTCGGGTGCGTCAAACTTTTCCACGGGTCTTTTGGCATCCTTGGCATAGTAATCCTTAATATACTGGGTCATAAACCTGTTCCATATGGGCGTGGCGCCGGTGATACCGGAAGCCAAAATAGGGTTCATCTTATCGTTATTGTTATTACCAACCCACACGGCCGAAACCACAAACGGGGTAAAACCAATAGCGTAGTTATCTCTTTTGTCGTCAGTAGTACCGGTTTTTGCCGCCACTTCATGGCCGGGAATATGCAGGAGACTGTTAAAGCCAAAGGCTTCACTTCTGGCCCCATCGTCGGATAAGATATCGGAAATTAAAAAGGCTACTTGTTGACTTAGCGCCCGCGTGCCGCCCGAATCGCTCCACTTGTACATGGTAGAACCTTTAGCATCTTTGACTTCAAGTAATGCTTCCGGCTCGCGATATATACCGTTGGCCGCAAAAACACTGAAAGCTCCGGCCATCTCCAGCAGCTTGGTTTCGCCGCCGCCTAAAGTTAAAGCTAAGCCGTAACCTTCCGGCCGGTCAAACGTGCTGATACCCATTTTCTTGGCTTGGTCAATCATAGTGCCGATACCAGCCATTTTTAGAGCTTTAACCGCCGGAATATTTAGTGAATTACCAAGCGATTTACGTAGCGACATCACGCCACTGAACCCGCCGCTGTAGTTTTCTGGTTTATACACTTTTTGGCCCGCCATATTCTCAAAAGTTGTTGGTACGTCCAAAAACGGAAAGGCCGAGATGTAGCCGCGGGAAAGTAGAGCAGCGTACGTTATAGGCTTAATGGTAGAACCGGGCTGCCTTTCTGCCAAAGTAACGTTTAAGTTAGGATCAAACACACATGAGCCCGGCCCGGTGGCGCCGGAAACACAGCCTTCAGGCTCCGGTTCGGCAAAATAGTCCTTAGAGCCAACCATCGCCAATATTTGCCCAGTCTTTGGATCCAGCACCACCATAGCACCGTTTCCAACAGCCAAACCTTGTTTGGCTGCCTTTGCCACCTCTTCTCCAACCATATTTTCCGCCAGCTGTTGAGTGGCCAAATCCAAAGTGGTGGTTACAACTAAACCGCCGCCCTCAACAAAGTCCTCACCGTACTTCTCCGCCAAAAGCTCCTTAACATAAAAAACAAAATGCGGCGCTAGAAACGAGACGTTGGCGCGTTCAAACTTAAGCTCTGCTTTTTTTGCAGCCTCGTAGTCCTCGTCCGACAAGTAATGCCGCTTGCCATCCTGCTCGAACCAGCCGCGAACGTTCATTAAGTACAATACATAATCTTTTCTTTCTAAGCCCTTAGCCGGATCCGAGCTATAGTACGAATATACCGACGGGCTTTGCGGCAATCCAGCCAAATAGGCGGACTCGGCAATAGTTAAGTCCTTGGGGTCCTTATTAAAATAGGCTTTTGCCGCTGTTAACACACCATAGTTCTGGCCGCCATACGGCGTTTCGTTTAAGTACATTTGGGCGATTTCGTCTTTGGTATACTTGCTTTCAAGCTGAAGCGCCAGCACAAACTCTTTAAGCTTACGGGTTACGGTTCGTTCTTGGCTAAGCAACGTATTTTTGATCACTTGTTGGGTTAAGGTGGATCCGCCCTGCAAATCGCCGCCAAAAAAGGTATTTTTCATCGCTCGGAGCATACCCCTTAACGAAAATCCGCTGTGCATGTAAAAATCGGAGTCTTCTGTAGCTAGGGTTGCGTGGACTAAATAGGGAGAAATAGTTTTAATCTCCACTAACTCACGATTTTTTTCGCCAAAGACCTCGTAAATAGATTGGCCGTTTCGATCCAAAATTTTAGTCGACAATTCCTCACTGCGATTAAGCAATTTATCCGGTGACGGCAACTGATATGAATACACCGCGAAAACCACCATGGAAAGTACAAAAAAACCCACAATACAGGCCAATAAAGCCGACGCCAAATATGTTAAAACTACCAACTTCCTACTGGCGTATTTCTTTTTGGAGATATTCACCACCCGAGCATACTCAACACGCGGAGTTCTCGCTAGGACGCCGTTTGCCAAGGGCAGATTAGTAGCTACGGACTTTGCTGACATCGCAAGTCGTCTGCGCAGTCGTTTTAAGCTATAAGCCATGTTTTGATTTTAACACCTTTCAAATGGTATATTCTACCAAGAACCATGCCAAAAGTACTGGTGGACAAAATAAAAATTGCAAAGTTTCTCACTAGGGGTGCGGAAGCGCTGTATCCCTCAAGCAGTGAGCTTAAAGCAAAATTAGAATCGGGCCAAAGACTTAGGGTGTATCAGGGATTTGACCCTACAGGACCCTATTTGCACGTTGGGCACGCCGTGGGCATCAGAGCGCTGCGGCTTTTACAGGAACTGGGCCATGAAGTTATTTTTTTAGTTGGTGATTACACCGCTAAAGTGGGCGATCCGGACAAAGATACCACACGCAAACTATTAACCAACGAGGAAATTGAAACCAACATGCAAGGCTGGAAAAAACAAGTGGCAAAGCTTATTGACTTTGAAGGTGACAATCCGGTCCTGTTTATGCGCAACTATGATTGGCTCTCAAAATTAAATCTAGGCGACTTAATCAAACTCATGGCGCATGCCACAGTCCAACAAATGCTTGAGCGCGACCTTTTTCAAAAACGGCTGACCGCGCAGTCCACAATTAGGCTGCAGGAGTTTATCTACCCGCTTATGCAAGGCTACGACAGTGTGGCTATGGAAGTGGACTTGGAGATAGGCGGCACTGATCAAACTTTTAACATGCTAATGGGCAGGCACTTGGTTAAGGAATACTTAGGCAAAGAAAAATATGTACGCACTAACAAAATGATGGACGCACCAGACGGCAGAACTATGAGCAAAACAAAGGGCAACGGCATAAATCTTTCTGACACGCCAAACCAAATGTACGGTAAGGCCATGTCTTACGACGATGCACACATTCTAGTCGGGCTGGAGCTATTAACCGACACCACAGATCAAGAGCTGGTAGAAATCAAACAGGCTATGGATTCCGGCGCCAACCCCATGCTCTATAAAAAACTAATGGCTAAACGCATTGTCGAACTGCTATATGGTAACCAAAGCGCCTGTCAAGCAGAAAAGGACTTTGTACAAACCGTTCAGCGCAAAACCGTTGCAGAGGATCGGATTGTTAGTGTGAATGCAGTCGGAACCATGCCAATTGCCGAATTCCTAAAACACGCACTGGCCGGCACACAATCCTCTAGCAACATTAAGCGGACAATGGAGCAGGGTGGGGTAGAAGTAAACGGCGGAAAAGTCACCGACCCAACTAAATCTTTTGACTTTGACCGGGCCGTGCTGGTAAAGTTTGGCAAACGAGCTTTTTTTAGACCCCAAAAACCATGACTTGGTTACTATTAACCCTTGTAAGTCCCACCTTAAATGCGCTGGTAAATTTTATTGACAAATACATGCTTGAGCGGGTTATGAAAGGCCACGGCATTGGCTCGCTTACTATTATCTCTTCCCTAATGGGCTTACCAATAGCCTTGTTGATCCTATTAGTCAATCCACAGGTTTTTACTATTTCCCTCGGCCATGCTTTGCTTATTATGCTCAATGGGCTGTTTTATATCCTTTGGGTGCTGCCATACCTATACGCCTTAGACAAAGACGAAGCCTCCATTGTTATGCCGCTTTTTCAACTAGCCTCCGTCATGAGTTTTATACTGGCATACATCTTTCTTGGGGAAACATTAACTATCACCCAAATGCTTGGCTGTGTGCTGGTACTGGCTGGCGGTGTTGGCATCTCGCTGGAAAAAGTTGAAGGCAAGGTGAAAGTAAAAACCGCGGTACTTGGTTTGGTACTGCTTTCGTGTTTTTTTATTGCGGTAAGTGGCGTGATTTTTAAGTATATCGCGTTGGAAGAAACCTTTTGGGTAACATCTTTTTGGGAGACTATTGGTATCTTTCTTTCTACCATCCCACTTTTTGCCGTTAAAAGTTATAGAACTCAATTTGCTAAAGTTATAAAGTCAAATGGCCCAAAAGTCCTGCTGATTACTACCGGATCTGAGCTTTTGGTTGCCGCAGGCAGGTTGGCGTTAAATCTCGCTACACTCCTTGTTCCAATAAGTTTAGTCTACTTTGTGGACTCCGGTTTTAGCCCATTTTTTGTTTTGGTCTATGGCATAGTACTCACCAGGCTTTTTCCAAGGTTTGTTAAAGAAAAAATTGACCGTGTGAGCATCGCCAAAAAACTTATTGCGATCTGCGTTATGTTTGCCGGCACTTTTGTGCTTTCGTTTCTTTAGGACTTCACATTTTGTAAAGTCGCGTGTAAAATCCACTTGTGGCTTCAATTAAAAACCTGCACAAACACGCTAAAAAAACCGACCTGTATAAAAAAGTCTTGGTGGTGATGGCATCTCTCGCCCTTTTGGCCACAACGGTTCTGCCTTTTGTCCTTTAACCTTATGGTGGTGCTAAAATCTAAAAGCTATGGCAACGTACACCGGCAAAACGGGCGTTAGATATATCCCAAAAGTGGGGCCAAAATTTGAGCGGGAGCTGGAGAGGTTTGGCATTAAAACAGTGAGCGACCTTTTGTATCATTTTCCCTTTAGGTACAACGATTACTCCAACCTGTCCAGCATTGCGGAAGCCAAACCAGACGAGATTGTTTCCATAACAGGAACAATGGCTAAACCGGTGAACGTTCTTGCCAAAAACGGCAGGAGGCTTACCATTAGTCAGTTGGCCGACGCAACCGGCCGCATGACGCTTATTTGGTTTAACCAGCAGTATTTGAGAAACATACTTAAAGCTGGCGAGCAATATAGTATAAGCGGCAAAGTCTCTTTATATAACGGTAAAAAATGCATTTTTGCTCCGGAATATGAAGAAGGGGAGGGTGGAACAAAAACCGGCCGACTTATTGGCGTTTATCCGGCATCATACGGCATATCATCTAAATTCCTGCGCTCTAGGATTAACGACGTCATACCAAACTTTGTAGCTGACGAATTTTTGCCTGAAGAGCTGCTAATAAAATATGGCTTACCTTCTTTACATAAAGCTCTCATGTATATGCATTCTCCAACTACTTTAGCAGAAACAACAAAAGCCCGTGAGCGCTTTGCCTATGAAGAAATGCTCTTGGAGCTACTGGGTGTTCAGCAAAGAAAAAGCGACTGGAAAAAAACGGCTGCCGGCTGTAGGATTCTATGTGAACCCTACAAAAACCAGCTAACCGACTTCATAGCTAAATTGCCGTTTGCGTTGAGCCCCAGCCAGCACAAGACGCTCGTCGATATCTTTGCCGATTTTGAGAGGGAGCATCCAATGAACAGACTTCTGGAAGGCGATGTGGGCAGCGGCAAAACCGTTGTTAGCCTAGTGGCGGCGTACGTAGCTTATCTAAACGGATATAAAACTGTGCTAATGGCACCAACCGAAATCCTGGCCACCCAGCATTATGCAACTTTTACCAAACTGTTTAACCATTCTGGCGTTAAAGGCCTAAAATTGGTTCTTAAAGACGCCTCGGCAAAGGACTACGATAACTCTTTTGACATCGCTATCGGCACACACGCACTGCTTTACACTAAACAGCAACTAACCAAACTTGGCCTTGTAGTAATTGACGAACAGCACCGGTTTGGCGTTGAACAAAGAACTTTCCTGCTTGAGTCAACCGACAAAATCGGCATACCAAACATGCTGGCGATGACCGCAACCCCAATTCCAAGAACCCTTGCGTTAACCCTTTATGGTGACCTTGACATATCAACCATAGACCCGCATACCAGCAAGGGTAGAAATGTTGTAACAAAGGTGGTTACAGCCGATCAGCGAGCCAAAGTATATGACTGGCTAAAATCGCACAATCAACAAACCTTTATCGTCTGTCCGTTCATTCAGGAGTCGGAAAACGCCGACTTTGAAAACGTAAAAGCGGCAGAAAGCGAGTTTATCAAGCTTAAAAAGATTGTTCCGGCGGACAAAGTCGCCTTAATTCACGGCCGTATGCCCGCTAAGGACAAAAATCACGCACTGGACTTGTTTAGAACCGGAAAAATCACATATCTGGTTTCCACACCAGTAGTAGAAGTGGGCATAGATGTTCCGGACGCCGCCGTGATAGTAATAGAAAGCGCCGAAAGATATGGTCTAGCTTCACTGCATCAGCTTAGGGGCAGAGTGGGTAGAAGAGGGGATAAAGGCTTTTGCTTTTTGATGTACTCTGGCAAGTTTAAAGCCTCGTTTGACAGGCTAAAACATATGGAGCGCATCGCTAATGGCCTCGAGCTGGCCGAGCTGGACTTAAAACTTAGAGGCCAGGGCGACATTTACGGAACAATGCAAAGCGGCATAAAAACCTTTAAAATAGCAAACGTCTACGACATAGAATTGCTACAAAGGGCAAAAGAGGATGCGGAGCTGCTTGCTAACGATCTTAACCGATATCCAGCATTAGTCAACAAATTAATGGAAAAGGGTAAATATATAGGCAACAACTAATATGATCAGAGTAACATCGGGCAGCGCAAAAGGCAGAAAACTGACAACACCTCACAACACCCAAAAAGTAACGGCGGTAAAAGAGGTTGTCAAACTGGCTATTTTCTCCATTATTGGCGACCAAATCATAGATGCCAAATGCTTGGATTTATATGCCGGCAGTGGCAATCTCGGCATAGAAGCTTTAAGCAGAGGCGCTAAGCATTGTGACTTTGTGGATGATTGTAAACAAGCAGAAGAGGCAATCATTAAAAATCTCCGCGCGACGGGCTTTACAGGCCAATCTGACGTACGCCGCATTGACACGCTAAAGTTTTTGGACGGAACAGGGACTACATACGATTTAATATTTGCTGACCCCTATTACTCTCAATCCAACCTAAAGCACTTGATCAAGCTGGGGGTAGAAAAACTGAACAATGGCGGATACTTTTTTATCCTGTCTGCCACTCAAGTGGAGTTTCCAACTCTCGATCGGCAAGTTTACATTCAAACACGAAAATATGGCAGGACTCTTTTGACCATATTAGTACCTCATCCAGCTTGAACTAAGGTTGACAAAACCGCCAAAATCAATTTATATAGTCCCATGCAAGTCCCAAAACGCAAAAGCAGCAAGAGCAGGGTAAGAATAAAGAAGAACTCACACTATGTACGACCAACAATTCAGGTAGTAAAGTGTGAGAGCTGCGGCAGTCCAAAGCTTCCGCATCGAGTTTGCCCAAAATGCAAAAGATGAACAGGTTCCTTTCTTCGAAAGTAGATTCCAGGCATGAAGCCAGAAAACTAGCCCTTTTAAAGCTATATTCCGAGCTATATGGCGGGCAGGAAGGCCTACCCGAGGATTTAGTCTTTGAAATACCTCAAACAGCAGAAGCCAACCTAGCTCTACTGGAAACTATGGTTAAAGGTGTTAGGGCCAATTTAAGTCAAATAGACCAAATAATTACCGAGTGCGCGCCGGAATGGCCTATAGACAGAATTGCCAAGCTTGATCTGGTAATCATGCGGGTGGCAGTTTATGAACTAATGGCGGCCGATATAAGCAAAAACGTTGTAATTGATGAGGCAATAGAACTAGCTAAAGAATTTGGAAGTGAGTCGTCAGGCAAGTTTGTAAACGGAGTTTTAGGCTCCGTAGTTGACCTGCTCCATAAAAAGGCGGCAGAACATGAAGAACAGTAATTTTAAAGATAAAGTCAAGCAAATCATCAGTAAAAAAGCCGGTGTTGAACCGTGCGATGTGGATGAGGAGCTGTTCTTTGGCGACGACCTCAATTTAGGCGACATAGAACTAACCGAAATTCTGGAGGAACTAGAAGAGCTTTTTAAGGTGGAGCTTTTAGAGGACCAGAGTAAAATTGAAAGTGTCAGAGATTTAATGGAACTGCTTGAGGAAAAACTGGAATGATTGACCTTGCAGAACTGGCAAAAACCCTGCAAACAGCAATACAGGATCACAGCCTCTTTGAAACGGCCTTTACACACAGGTCGTACCTAAACGAGCATCATGCCGTAAATACAAATTCCAACGAGCGGCTTGAATTCTTAGGTGACGCAGTACTGCAACTTCTCTCTTCTGACTACCTCTTTACCAACTTTCCAAACTCACCCGAAGGCGAACTTACAAACTATCGGTCGGCCATTGTGTGCACGCCGTCTTTGGCTCAAGAATCACAAAGGCTGGACTACGGCAAGTTCCTATTACTATCCAGAGGCGAAGAGTCCACAGGCGGCAGAACCAGGGAATATATTTTAGCCAATACCTTTGAAGCGGTGCTTGGCGCTTTATATCTGCAAAACGGCTTGGACTTTTGCCGTGAATTTGTCAAAAGGGAGCTATTGTACAAAATAGACGACATTGTTAAGGAAGAAAAGTACAAAGACGCAAAATCCAAGTTTCAGGAGCTGGCACAAGAGAAGTTGGGCATTACACCAGAGTATGAGCTGGTAAGCTCGTGGGGCCTGGATCACGAGAAAACCTTTAAGATTGCGGCAAAAGTTGGAGGCAAAACATACGGGGAAGGCACTGGCAAAAGCAAACAAAAGGCAGAAATGGAAGCGGCGGCGGAGGCCTTAAACAAATTAACTGGCACCGGTCAAGCCCTGTAAGGTTGATAATTCGAGCGTGTTTTCGCTATGTGAGAATTTAGATGTACTCATCGGCTGATGCGCAGCGTCACACAGCAAACCACCTGCGTAAGCTGGTGGTTGTTGATTTTTGTCTATCTGACTGCTAGAATTCCCGGGTCATGAGCATAAAAATACGATTAGCCAGAATAGGTAAAAGAAACGCCCCCACCTACAAAATTGTGGTAACCCAAACACGGTCAAAAAGAAACGGCAAGGTTCTTGCAATTTTAGGAGACTACAACCCAATAACATCAACTAAACCCGTGATTAACGCAAAAGGCATTGAAGACTGGGTTAAAAAAGGCGCGCTCGTGACGGATGCAGTCAAGAGCTTGCTGGACGGCACATATACTTACCAAAAATATACTCCAAAAGCGAGCGCTTAACTTATGAAAGACTTTATTGACTTTTTAGTCAAGAAAATAGTTAAAAACCCCGACGCCGTTAGCATTGATGAAACTTCCGAGGGCACAAATTTTATGTTTTTGATAAGCGTTGATCCTACAGACATGGGCCTCCTGATTGGCAAAGAGGGCAGAACCATAAATAGCATTAGAACTCTTGCTAAGGCTAGGGCAGTTAAAGAAAATATCTGGGTGGATGTAAACGTCAAAGAAACTCAAGTTTAGATGCATAACTACTACGTTGTTACTTTATTTCCTGAACTGATTGAGCCATACCTGGCACATCTTCCGTTTAAGCGCGCCCTGGAAAAAAACTTAATCCAAGTGCGGCTTGTTAACTTGCGCGACTTTGCCATAGACAAACGGGGTACAGTAGACTCGCCGCCCTACGGAAGCGGACCCGGCATGATTCTTAGACCCGAGCCGTTATATAACGCCGTACAAAGTGTTGCTAAAGGATTAACAAACAACCCACGGATTATTTTTTTGACGCCGAGAGGCAAAACGTTTAATCAGCAAATCGCCCAAGAAATTGCCAAAGCGGAAAACATGATATTGATATGCGGCAGATACGAGGGTTTTGACCAACGGGTGGTAGAAGAACTACAGGCTGAAGAACTATCCATAGGCAAGTATGTGTTATCAGGCGGCGAAGCCGCCGCAACAGTAGTACTGGAATGCTCCATTCGGCTTATACCGGGCGCCATTGACAACGCTAAAGCCCTAGTAAACGAGTCTTTCAACACGGCCAACGTAGAGCATCCACAATATGCCCGACCGCAAACTTGGCGGGGTCGTAGCGTGCCAAAAATTTTAACCGAGGGTCACCACAAAAAAATTGCGAGCTGGAAGTTGTCGGCTAAAGCTTGGGTAGAGTAGCGTCAATGGCTTGGGCGTAGTTAGTAAACTCGTCAAGCCTGCCCATAAAGTCACGGTATTTAGTGTCTTTCAAATCAATAGACGCAGAGGTCTGGGTATAAACTGAAAAACCCGGATTTAAGTAAGGCGAGGCCATAAGCAGGGAGGTTTCATAAGAAGTGTCATTAAAACTTGAGGCAATTTTTCCGACTTTAAAAAGTCTAATGGAGTTCTCGGAAACCTGCAAGAAGTCCACAAGTTTTTGCAGATCTGCAGTTTCGATCTTAACGTCAACATCTTCTTCCCGATACAAGGCGGGGTCGGGGGCAGGGGAAATCGGTTGACCCTCTGTAGATGCTTCTGCCACAGGTACGGCAGGCAGATCTTCTGCTTTATTCGTATAGGAAAGTGAGTTAAAGATTACCTTGGCATCGGTGCTCATACGCCGCACCTGCTCGGAGAGTTCAGGAACTTTATCGCGCTCCTCCAAAGCCCAAGATAGTTTGGTCAAGTCCTCCGTTACCAAGCCTCTGTTAGTCTCCAAGTCCTCCAGCTGGGCAACTTTTGCCTGAAGTGAGGCCGCTTCCACAGTCTTACTTTCCAGCTGACCGGCTAAGTCCGGCAGGGACTTATACACAGGTGTAATCACAAAAACCGCTAAACCAACAATGATGATCAAAAACAACAGAGGAATAGCAAAATTAATAATGAAATCTCTAAAGCCTGCGGCTACCTGTCTAGCTCGTTCTTCGGATTTTACGTTGAGGTTTTCAATTACAATCATTTTAGAAACGCTCCTTCGTTAATCTTAAAACTAATGGCATATTCAACGGACCCCGCTTTGCGTGTTTGGGCTTTTCGATCGTCTACGGACAGAGTCTCAAGCCGTACGTCGGTAAACGCGTTCTTGCCTGTTAGCTCAACTGCCGGGTCACTAGCCGCATTGCCGGAGCGGGAAAGTTCCGTGATAAATGCGGCAACTTGCGATGGATTAGTGGAAAATCCACTAACGTTTGCCTTTTTACCGCCCGATTCAAACGCAATATCATCCACGGTAACTTCACTAGGCACCCTGGCAATAAGTTCCTTAACAACACTGGAATAGGCTACCCGTGTTTCCATATACCTTTGTAAAAGAAAATACTTGCCCGCCAATTTCTTTGAAACTTCCTCAACATCGCTTAACTCGGCTCTTCTACTCTCCAAGGCCAAAACCCTCTGGTCAACAGCAAAAATTTGCGCCTTATAGCTTAGGGACCTATAAACTACATACCCAGCGGCAAGCAGACACATAACTAATAGAACCGCGCTAATTTTTGTGGAGGTACCAACAAAGTACTGGGTTTTTTGTCTTTTGATCTCCTGTGGGGGAGTAAGATCAACTTGAAGCATACATCTATAGTATTAAATAAAGTCCCTTAGTGCAAGTCCTATTGCAACCGAAAAAAGCGGGCCGTTTGCAATCAAAAAGTCTTTTTGATTTTCTAGCTTTGGTGACAGGATTAAACCCTCAAAAGGGTTGGCCAATTCAACTTCTGTGTCCAACATTTCTGCGCTGTAAGCCAAAAGCCCGGGCATAACCGAAGAACCGCCGGTGTATACCACACGCTTGAAAACACATAGGTTGTTGCGAGTAAAGTAAAAATTCATAGTCCGCTTGATTTCATTTATTAGCGACTCCAGAACCGGCAGGATCGCTTTTCTTACCTTATCGTCTAAAACGCCGGCCTCCACCCCGTAGCTCTTTTTATATGCTTCGGCCTGTTCGTATGAAAGAGCAAGAGCAGAAGAAATCGCTTTAGTCATAGCGATGCCGCCCAAGGCCACATTTCTGGAGAAACTTACATAACCGTTTTTGATCACCATTGTATCGGTATCGTTTGCCCCGATATTAGCGATCAGGTCAACCTCATTAGCAGCTTGAGTCCGATTGCGCATCAGCGCCCGAACAACAGCATGAGACTCGGGCTCAACCGCTAGTACCCTAAGACCGGCAGATCTGGCCTTAATAAACATACTTTCCGAAAAATTCCTATCGCAAGCTACAATGCTAATTTCGTTTTCGCTTTTATTTTGTTCGCCGGGCCCAACTATTTGAAAGCTGTAAACTATCTCGGACACCGGTTTAGGAAAGACCTTGCCGCCCTGAATATCCAAGTAATTGCGAATTTCCTTAGGGTCTCTAAACGGCAAACTAACAGAGGTGGAAAAAACTTTTGTCTCCGGCAAAGACAGAAGCACATCCCGCGTGGCAAAGCCGGAGTCCCTAATGAAGTGCTTAAAACCCTCTTCTGCCTCTTTGGTGTTTTCTTTTACACACTCCGAACATACAAAAGCTTTCTCCAATGTGAGGTTCTTGCTTTTGCTCTTGCTGAAAACTTCAACGGCTCTATACGAGGTATTACCCAAGTCTAGTCCAATAATGGAGGGCATAGAGAAATTGTACTAATAACTTCCCCGCAAAACAATACTGGTGTCCAGAGTTGCCCTAGACTCAAAGAGCTTGGTGCCGGCGGTGAGGGGTTTAAGAAAAGTTATCTTAATACTTACCGCCCGTGGAACTGCAGAAGCATCCTTAATAATGGCGAAACCAGAATTGACAAGATCGAGATCAACTGCCGAAGTAGTTGCGTTACCTGTGGCCAAATCTATCGTGTCATCGGTTAGTTTAACCTCGCCAACACCTGTATTAACTGTTAAGCAGTTTAGCGCTCCGTTACAAGTTTGTTTGAGAGTATACGTAACAACGCCGGTGTTCTGCTGGAGGGTCAAAACTCTACCCGTAGCGTCAACAGCAGCGGAGTATGACTTTTTAACGTCGTTCTCAACTTTTAGTAAAATAAAGTTTGAGGCGTGGTCTATGTCAATATTTGCCTGCAGTTTAGCTGAACTTCTAACCAGATTAACAACCATTGTTGAACTCACTACCGCTACCAAAGCCAGCAGGCCAACAGCTATTAGCACCTCAATTAAAGTAAAGCCTTTTTTCATCTGTCCCTCCAGTCCGAAAGAATAGTTTGAACAATGTAACTGCGCGGCCTGTCCCCGATTTTCCACCAGGTACGCTGGGTAATGAGCGCGGTTGTATCTGTAGCTGTTAAGTTGCCGCCAGTTAGGTTAGTGGCGCCAAATGAGTAGTTCACCTTGTAGTTAGTAAAAGTTTCCGCCTCGGCGGGACCGGTTTGAACAGCAAAAGTCCCACCGGCCAAAACCTGAATGTGGCAGCCATCCGTTTCACTGGCAGCCGAGTCCGCACACCCGTCAACTGCCTGCACAAAAGTGGCCCACTCGGCCTGTGCGTCCCTTAACAGTTTTAGTCTTTCCAGCTCGGCTTGGGCAGTTTTGCCCGCCTCTGCATTCACTCTGGCGGCAACGCTTGATTTGAGCGAAAACAGGCCCAAAGCCACCAAGCCCACCACAAGCAGCATAGAAATACCAAGCGTGAGTAAAACCTCAACCAGCGCAAAACCCTTTGACTTGTTAATTAGAACACGGGTTGACACCAAAGCTTCCTTTCGAGACATACGTGTTCCCGGTTGTATATTCAAAAAAGATGCAGGTAGGTGTTTCGGTAGAGTCCATTTTGGCAACCATGGAATAGGGGAGAGCGGAAACAGAATCTTGAACAGTTTTGGCGGCGTCCAACGTGCCACAAACCGAGTCAGACAGATCGCTTGACCTAAAAGAAATATACTCGCCGGAGTCCTTAACAAACCGCACACCGGCATACTTGTATTTTTGGTCTGCTCCCACTCCCGGACTTCCCACCTCGGCTTGCGCCTTATTTTGGGCAGTCCGCAAAGAGTCTTTGGCAGCGTTGTAGGCTTCTTGCAAATTTAGCTCCTTGCTTCGGTTAGAAAAGGACGAAAGTGAGGCCGACATTACTATGCTTATAATGCTCATAGCAATTATAACTTCAAGTAGAGTGAAGCCTTTGTTAAAGGTAAAGCCTTTGGTAGACATTTTAGTCATCATATCATTCGGCAGACACAAAATATTTTATACCACTAGCGGGAAAGCCGCAGTCGCACCAACCGGCGATTGGACACAAAACGCTAGCGGACGACGCAAGCTCCATGTTAGTAGCAAGAACGTATGCGGCGCCATTTGATCTGTAGCCATAGCCGCGCCACTCATTACTGCTGCAAACCGCTCCCGTAGCTTTAGGATCCGTTGGCAGTGCATTTATGTAGTCAGGCGAAAGCCCGGTTAAACTGGCAATGGCTACCCAGTTAGACGTTGTAGGATAGCTACGATGGTCGGAAAAGTACAACTCAAGAGCGGTTCGCATCTTTGCTATGTCGGCAATTCTCTGGGAATCCCTGGTTTTTTGCTGGATGCCGCGGGCATTTATAACGGCAAGCAGCACTCCGGTCATAATGCCCATTAACGAGATAGCAATAAGCAACTCAAGCAAAGTGAAGCCTTTATTAAAAGCAAAGCCTTTCTTGGCTAGGCAAGTTTTAGCAGCCATCGGTACCTCCCGTGCAATTTGCCCCCGAGCACTCTCTTATTTTGCCCCAAGTTGACCGATATTTAAAACACTGGCTTGAGCTGGACGCTTTTGGCACATACGTGCCAAAAGCTGATTGGTCGGAGCTTACCGCATAGTAGTAGAAAACCCCGGCTTTAGGCTCGTTGTTGGGGTGTTTGGCAATAAATACCTGAACGTCAGCGCTATCCGGCTTGCCGTCGTTATTAAGGTCACCCATTTCGGCCGCAAGCGGGTACTTACCGTAAACGCTTGCATAGGATTCAACACCCGTAGCCAGCTTTTCCAAATTTGACTGCCGAATGGTATCTTCCGCCTTGTCCCGCTGAACCTTTGGATTTATTATGGCAATCAATACACCTGATAAAATAAGTACCACGCTTATTACCACAAGCAGCTCAACCAATGTAAAGCCCGCTGGGCTTTCAACCAATGTAAAACCGTTTGGGTTATTAGCTCTCAATCTATGCATGACGAAGCTCCTCCTTCTACCATATTAGCAGACTGACCGGTATCAAAGTTAAAACTGCAATTATAGTAGCATGTACCGCCACCAAATGAATCCGGCAGTGATGCACCAAGCTGGATAGTATTTACAGATCTGGAAATGGAATACAATGCACCATCGGGTGTTGAAAGTGAGTTGAGACCAAGATCAGCAAAAGAATCACAGCTGGGATAGGTGGGGTATGAGGCCCCACAGGCATTTAGTGCCAAGCACATTTTGGAAAAGTTTGCCCGCAGAACCGCTTCGGAAGCTTTACGCCTCTGTTGAACGGGGTTAATAAGCACAAAAAGTGCTCCAGCTAAAATAGTAACTATAGAAATAACCACAAGCAGCTCAACAAGCGAGAATCCTCTAGTTAAAGGTTTGGCAGTATACATAATCATACTCTTTTAGTTTCACTCAATTAGCTCGATTTGTCAAAAATACTTTTGTCAAAAAAACCTTGTCTAATTGTCGGCGGAAACGCTGCCTGTTTTGGAGACAGCAGCAAAGTTGAACCACGGCCCAAGCTGGGGGGCCAAGTTTTTTTCTACAACTACTTTTTTTCTGGCGGAAATGCTGCCTGTTAAACCTGACGAATCCGGGGCGGTAACTTCACCCACGGATGTGATCTTAAAGCCCTGTCTCGGCAGAGCCGATGTAGAAATAATGCTAAAAGCTGAACCGTTTACAAGGGTTGTTAAACTAATCGACCGAGGTTCCCCGTCTAGTGATAAGTCAAAGCAAGGCCTGCCGCCCACAGAGGCAGGCACTTCTGTTGCGCCCGCCGAATGATACACAACCGGTTTTGTACACCAAGTATTAAGGGGCTGATCGCACTCATACAACGCCCGAGCTGCCTTATAGTCACTGCCGTCCTTGTAGTAGTAAACGGCGGAGACGCTGGCAAAAGCTTGGCCGCCGGAAGCTCCCACACCCTGCCAGCACACCTGCAGTTCGGAGTCGGTTAAGCCTTCCAGATTGACATTCATAGCCGAGTTGGCGCCAATAGTAAAGTCATACGCTACGGTGTCTGGGTAGGACTCAACACCAATTACCGCCTTGGCTTCGGCAAGAGTTAGAACACAGTCGCTTGGCAAGGGGGAGGCAAAACCTTCCTGCGTGTATAACGCCGCCGGCTGGCAAGTTGCGGCAAGTGACGCTAATTCGGTGGTGTCTTTGGTAAGAAAAAGCTCGGCACCAGCTTCAGCCGCTGACTGGGCTTTAAAATACGAGTTGGATACAAAGGTTCTTCTTATAGTTGTAACTACGCGCTGGGAAACCCCCACTAATACCACCAAACCCAAACTCAAGGCAAAGATAACTATTAATAAGGCCTGGCCGGATTTGGTCAATTTAGTCATATGTCCATCTTGCCTGAATCGAGCTAACCGAAGGCAGCACACCGTCTAAAGCCGAAAGATAATATGCATATATCGGATTGAATACCAGCAGTACCGGCGGGTAATCAATATCAAGCTCGCGGGCAAACACTATGGGGCCTTTGGCGGCAATAGGGCCTTCTAGCTTGATGGGTTTGTCGGTAGCGGCACCGCCTGTTGAGGCCACTCTAATATCCCAGCTTGCGGAGTCAGCCACGCTAATAATACCAGCTTGGATATTTTCGGCAGTTGTAAAGTAAGTGCCAAGAGCGCTTCGCTCTATGCCAAGAGTGTTTAAAATGTCGACCCGGGTATTCGTAATAATCATTAGTCTCTGGTCCGGGCCTGACGCAATAACATTATTAGCTATTTCCAACGTGTCTGTTGGACTGGCGCCATCAACAATTAAAACTGTTACACCATCAGACTTGAGCGAGTACCTGTTTGGACCGGTTAATGCGGAAAGGGCATCATCAAGACAGGCAAGTCTTAGTTTATATACGACGGGGTCGAGTTTGTTTGAAATTAACATGGAATTACAACTGCCGGAAGGCAGTTCCAAAGCAGACGCCAAAATCTGCTGGTAGTTAACCAACGGCTCGATAAAGCCGCCAAAACCCCGGGCGTACGCGTCTTCTGTTTCGGAAGTTCCGCCGCCGGAAGCGTTCTCTTTTCTAATGTCAATATCACCCGAAGCAAGTATGCCGCCAAAAGAGTAATCGGGCAAATCCGGAGTTCGTGAGCCCTCGGAGCCAAAAAACGGCTGAACCAAAATGCTCATAAAGTTACCGGCGGCGGAAAAGTAGGGCTGGGTGGAAACTACCCCGGTACCGGCAGAGCCGGAAAGAACCCCAGCTTTGTAGGTGGCAAACCACGGCACGGCGGCAAAGGAGCTAGAAGAGAAAAGTGCAGAAAAAAGAATTAGGCTAGCTATAACTTTAGAAGCTAATATACCTCGTAAAAATCGCATCGCCATATACTAAAGATAGCACACTCCCAAGTATCAAAAAAGGCCCAAAGGGGATAACGTCTTTAATTGACTTTTTCTGAAGCAGCATTAATAAGATGCTAAAGATCGACCCTATAACAAAAGCAAGAAACACGGCTATAATGCCGTTGGGAAAACCGTTGAACAAACCAATAAGTAGGCCCAACTTCACATCCCCGCCGCCCATGCCGCGCTCTTTTGTTGCTACTACCAACGCATAGAAAAAGGCGCAGATACCAATACCTGTTGCAATATTTGCACCAAAATGCTTGGCTTCGGAAGTAAGCTCGCGGGTGAGCCT
>LCJU01000006.1 GCA_000994815.1 candidate division WWE3 bacterium GW2011_GWC2_44_9
ATAAAACTCCTTTTCCGGGCAGAGTAACCAACAACCAGCTTAAGCAGGTGGTTGCTGTGTGACGCTGCGCATCAGCCGATGAGTACATCTAAATTCTCGCGTAGTTTTACGCTCGAATTATAAAATTAAGGTTGCAGAGATTCTACCACTGTTTTGGTAGCTGTCAAAACCACTTATGCGACAGAAGCTCTGCTAGCCCTTTCAACACCAACATCCGCACACAATATACAGAAAACCGTTTTGGCGGTGATCTCATAACTACCGGTGTCTGCCTTGACAACTGCACCATCATAGACAGCACAATCAAACCTGCCTATTTTGTTATTTCCATACTGTACAAAAATAGCCAATCCTCTATTGTCATCAGTCTCACAGGAACCAAGACTGTAAGTAAAATTAGGCACAGCACCCAAAACCATCCCGTAAACTTTTCTATAAGCACTGGTGATTCTATCCGCCTCGCCTTGCACAAAATCTCCCTGATCATCGCATCTTAGTGGCTCCATAGAAACATAAGCTTCGTGTACTTGTCGACAAATAAACTCAAACCAATTTGCAAGCGTAGGAACTCTGTGGTCAGATATACCCAGTAAACTGGCTCTATCAGGTGCAGATAGCCTATCCAGCACATTAACCGACAGTCGATGGCTGGTCATAAGATCCGTTAACTCCGCATCTGTCCGTTCAACCAGAATCTGTATGGCCATAACATTTGAAGAGATTTCCTGCACTGCCTCATAAAAATCAGCTGCGTCAGTAGTTAGCTCTGGCACCGGCCTTGTTTGCAACATGTTTTTTGCTTTCTCGGGCAGATTATCTACCGTGGCTAAAGCCGCCACGCGAGTTATTAAAACTTCTTCTGGGCCTACCGCCCCGGTCATCTTCTCTTCGGCCACTGGGTCTTGCAGAGGGCACATAACCGGGTTCCAATGCCTTTTTAGAAAGTGACACTTTGCCGTCGCCGCCAACGCCAATAACTTTAACTTTAAGCACATCTCCAACCTTAACCACATCCCGCGGGTCTCTAATAAAGTCATTAGCCATTTCACTCACATGCAATAAACCATCCTTGCCGGGCAAAATCTCTACAAACGCCCCAAAGTCCACAATTTCTTTTACAGTGCCGTCGTAAACCTCCCCCACTTCAACCTCTTTAACAATGCCCAAAATAATGTCCACGGCCTTTTTCACCATGGCCTCATCACTACCTGATACTGCAATATTACCGTCGTCTTCTATACCCAATAGACAGCCCGTTTTAGCCTCAATTTCTTTAATAGTTTTGCCGCCGGAACCTATAACCATACCGATTTTTGCCGGATCAATTTTAACCGACATCACTTTAGGTGCGTATTTGCTCACATCGGCTCTGGACTTAGGCAGAGTCTTTTCTAATACATCAATCACTTGCAGTCTACCCTCTTTTGACTGTTCAAAAATCTTAGGCAGTAGATGCATGGGGATGCCCGGCAGTTTCATATCGCACTGAATGGCCGTAACAGCGTCTCTTGTTCCGGTCAGCTTAAAGTCCAAAAAGCCAAACGCGTCTTCCATGTAGGCCAAGTCGGTCATAATAATGTGATCGGTAAAATCTTCGTTGGTAATTAACCCAACACCCACGCCGGCTACAATATCCTTAATAGGCACCCCGGCATCCATTAACGCCAGTGTAGAACTGCAGGTTGACGCCATAGAGCTAGACCCGCTGGATGAAAGCGTTTCCGACACTAAAATAATCATGTACGGAAACTCGTCTTGATCAGGCACCACCGGCCGAAGCGCTTTTTCCGCCAGCATGCCATGCCCAATTTCTCTAGAGCCCGGACCGCCCATTTTGCCTGTTTCACCAGTGGAAAACGGCGGAAAGTTGTAGTAGTGTATAAACCGCTTGGTGCGCTCACCATACATATTCTGAATAAACAGCTCCAATGAAGTTGAGCCTAATGTGGCTACCGTGAGGGTTTGAGTAACGCCTCTGGTAAACAGGGCGCTGCCGTGGGTTCGTGGCAGTATCTCTACTTTAGCGGTAAGCGACCTGATGTCCTTTGGCCCTCTGCCATCAGGTCTTTTATGTTTAGTTAGTATCAAATCTTGCAACGCTTGCTTTTCAATTTCGGCAAAAGCCCGCAACAAGTCGCTTTTTTTATACTTGCCGGCAAATTTCTCAAACAGTTCAGCTTGCAACAAGTCCTGCTTTTCTTTTAACTTAAGTTTGTCAAAGGACTGGTCCATCATCTCCGCAACCCCGTCTTTAACAACCGCAGATACCTCGTTAACAAAGGCTTTATCAAGCGACTTAGAAACGTAAGAGTACTTGTTGCTGTCAGGGTTCACCGCCGCGGCAAAGTCATTAATTAGCGCAAGAACGGGATCCAAATTGTTTCTAGCAAAATCAATGGCCCCCAGCACAACATCTTCTGGTAATAAGTCAACTTCGGCTTCTATAGCCAAAAACTTCTTTTCTGGTCCGGCAAAGGAAACCATCATGTCCAATTTGGTGTCGGGTTTGGACTCATATACCGGCGGGCATAGCACAAACGCGTTGTCCACATGGCCTATTCTGGCCGAAACCATAGGCCCTTGCCAAGGTATGTTAGATGCCTGCAAACAGGCTGAAACCGCGATCATGCTCAAAAACTCGGGGTCGCAGTTTGGATCTAGGGATAAAACCGTGGAAGTAACCTGAACTTCATCCATGTAATCTTGTGGAAACAACGGCCGAATAGCATGGTCAACCAGCCTTTTGACTATAACGGCATCATCTGTGGGTCTGCCATCGCGTTTTACAAACCTGGAGGACTTGATCTGGCCGCCGGAATATAGCTTTTCCTCATAGTTTACGGTTAGCGGAAAAAAATCTAAATCCGGGTTCGCCGCACCGCTTACCACCGTAGTCAGCACAACAGTATCACCAAATGAGGCTTTAACCGCCATGGTAGCCTGAAAAGCTAACTCGCCTGTTTCCAGGGAGAGCTTTCTTCCGGCAAATTCGATTTCTTTTTTTATTAACTTGGCCATTACTTGATAGTTAGTTTCTTTGAGGCCTTTTCAAACCTTGCGGGGTCCTTTTTCTTAAGATAGGTTAAAAGCCTTCGCCGCTTGCCAACCATCTGCAAAAGCCCCCTTCTTGAAGAGTTATCCTTTTTGTGGACTTTTAGATGCCCGGAAAGCCGCTCAATTTTCTGTGACAATAAAGCAACCTGCACTTCCGGCGAACCGGTGTCTTTCTCGTGCAATGCGTGTTTTTTGATCAAACTTGTCTTAACCTCTTTCTTTACTGCCATAGTTTTACCCTTTTGGTAAGAAAAACCGCACGTCTGAAAGCTATATCCAAACTAGATTCAGAGTTTAGCAAATACTGGCTAATTTATCAAGGCTTGACACAAAGTCCCCCTAAGTGCTATACGCTTTTAGGCGAAAAAAGATGATCAATCATGTGATCGGACTATTTAGATGCACTGCACACCCCAACTATAGACAAATATTCCTCAAAAACATCAACGAGACTGCCACACCTCATGGCATAGACTACACCCTGTACTTTCAGGTTTTGGGCGAAAACGTTTATATTCCTATTGATATCCCGCGGGAGTCTGGGCAAAGGCTGATGCTAATGCGCGAAAAAGCCCACTATCCCAGGCCGCACGTGTATGACACTATGAAAAGGGTAATTTTGTGCTTAGGCGGTGCGCCTAAAGCAGTGCTACTAGCTATGTATTCTGGGGGCATTTACTATACATTTATGCAGGTTGAACGGGGTAACAAAAGTTTTGAAATAGACACCAAATTTGTTGACGCTATAAGCATGGCTATAGTATGCAAACTGCCTATATTTGTAGAGCAAAATTTATGCAAGATACTTGGCGTAAATATTGACCAAGAGTTGGAGGGGTTTATGTTTAGTTCGCTAGATAGTTAGCCACGTTTTGGTTGTGCAGGTCCAGGGTTTTGGCGTAGTGGGTGACACCTTTGCTATCGGTTAAGTAGTAGTTATAGTCGGTGGCGGTCTGGACCAAAACGGCCTCTAGGGCGGAAATGCCGGGATTAGAGATGGGCGCCGGCGGAAGCCCAACCATTACCCTGGTATTGAACTGACTAGGAAATACCAAATCCTCTCTGGTTAGGCTGGCGGGCCACCAGTCGGCCGACTTTTTTAGTGTTTCGATATAACCGGCGTTGCTTTGAATGCAATTATCAATGGCGTTTCCTTCTTCCATAGCCAAATCGCAGTTAACAACGCCCTCCGGGTAAAAGCAGGTAATCGGACCATCCGGAACGCAAATCCTGTATAAAGCTACCGCGTATTGAGTAGTGGCGTCGGCACCCACTAGCTCACTATTTTTATATCTTTTAGTGAGTATGGCGGCAACAACTTTTCGGTCCTCGGCTGTGGAAACTTCCCGTTCCACAATAGAGGCTAAAACTAGGACTTCTTGGTGAGAAAGTCCAACTTTGCCCAATGCTTCCGGGGTTAAAAGCTTTTCGGTCCGAGCGGCAAAGTTTTTGGTCATTTGGGTCACTACATCTATTTCGGAAGCGTCGGCGCTAAACTCGTAGGTATCAGGAAAAAGTGTACCCTCGTACGGTCTAGCATAAGTTATAAACTGCTCATAACCAACCTTTTCCAGTTTGGTGGAGGCCTCCCTGGCAATCTCCTCAAGCCGCCAGCCTTCTAAAAAGGTTATGGTGACATCGTTTCTGCCATTTTGAAAAAGGTCAACCAGCTGTTTAGTGGAATAACCAGCAGGAATTTTGTATACCCCGGCCTGCAAATTCGACTGCAGGTTGTGGGTGACCACATACAGGTTAAACAGCGCTTTTGAGTTGATTAATCCTTCAGCGTAGAGTCTGCTTGCAATAGAAAATGCACCTTCTCCTCGGTCAATTGTAAAAGTCGCTTCTTTGCCGCCTTGCGACGGTCTGTTTAGTGCAATTGAGTAGTACAGCCAAAAAACAATTGGTGCAACAAACACGCAAACGGCTGCGGTCACCAGCATGGTTTTTTTAGTAACTTTGTGGTATTCCCTTTTTTCCGTTGAGGGGATGGTGTTTTCTTCCGGCATGAAAGATATTATAGCTTACTTTAGCTACATTTTTTCTATGGTGGCGGAAAGTTTTTGTGCGCGCAGATCACCGCAGTGATATAATCTTGCTATGCCAGAAAACGCGGATAGTTCAAACGGTCGTGGCGCCGGCAGAGCGGGGCTAGTTGCTGTTGCTGGCATCTCTGCACTGGTTTGTGTAGCGTTGGTATTAAACACTGCCCTTATAATTGCTAAGCGGAGCACCAACACCACTGCTTATGACTGTCCAACCTATTCAACACTAGAAGAAACCTGGCAACTGCCAAAGTCCCAGAGGATGGGTTACCCATATCAAGACATCGTAACCAAAGAACTAAAGATATACGATGTGGCGGCCAATTCGTCCAAAAACACGGGTATTAAGTCATCCGGTTATGCTGGTGCCCTCGGTTATGGTGAAAGGATACCGATGCACTCGCCTAACATGTACTACACAGCCTATATTGACCCGTCGAGAAACTCTTCCTTATGGGTAATATCCAACGAAACATTAGAAAAAGCACGCGTTCCAAATTCTGACTTCACATCCTATATTACCGCATGGTCTCCAAATAGCTCGAAACTAATTTATTATATTGACGGTGGTGGTACTATCTCCTCGGTAAAGAACGGTCCAACGCCTTGGGAAACAACTGAGAGGTTTATTAGCCCAAAGACCAAGGGCTTCGTACTTTTTGATGTAACGTCGGGTCGCACAACTAATCTATGGCCTGTAGAAAGTATAGACTCCTTTATAGACAACGAACGCATATTAATTAGAACAGGGGGTTGGGATAGTAAAAAATTTGTTGCCTTTAACACGCGAACGTTTGAGGCTGACTACTCAACATTTTCAGGTAGTTATGAAGACCTTGGAGTAGGCCAAATAAACTTTTCCAGTGACGGGAAACTGTGGACATACACATATAGCAGTGACCCCACTACTGACGCCAGTATAATTGTGGCTCAAATACCTACCATAACAGGCAAAGGCCCTATAGACAAAGGAAAGTGGGCTGATTTTCAGTGGCCCCGTTTTTCCCCAAATGGCGAGAAACTTGTGTATCAACGAAAGGTGGGATACAAATATCCAGGTAGGCCAGAATTTGATCTGCAAGTGGTAGATCTCAAAACAATGCAAAATAAAACCATCACCAGAGGCGATAATGCAATATGGTCAGGCAACACTATGTTGATTGCATCAAAGCTGGTATCTAGTACATCACCGGATACTAAACTCTTTATTTACGACCTGGAAACTAATCAAGAAACCTACATCGAATAGGTAAAACTTCAAAAATAGTCTAAAATAGCTATGCAGGAAGCAGGTTGGCCGCCCGCCTTAGGCGGGAGGAAAGTCCAGACTGCACAGAGCAAGGCACGGAGCGCAAGCTCCGACAGGTAACTGCTGGTCCTAAGCCTTGAAAAAGGCAAAGGTGGCTGTTGAATTAACAACACCCAAGAGCAACAGTGACGATTTTTTTGCTAAGTCGCAAGATACGCAAAAAAGTGAAACGGGCAATCCCGCCTGCAAAAACCCACGACCGCGCCGTTTGAGCTAGCTCGGCAAGGCGCAAAGCTGGGTACTAGATAGATGGTCAAATCAACAGAATCTGGCTTACTCGCTTCCTGCACCAATAGGGAAAACTCAAAAGCGGGAGCTTCACTCCAGTGAAGCTCACTCGCTTCCTGTAAAGTTAAGAAACCGCTTGGCAATAGCAAAGCCAATCATAACGCAAGGTACGGCGACAACAGTCCCCACAACTCCAAAGAAATTAGTAAATGTGATAACGGCAATCAAAATCACCAGCGGGCTAAAGCCGGAAACCTTTTGCATAATTCTGGGCACCAGTAAATTATTCTCTAGCTGCTGAACAACAATAAAAAGCAGCACTACTAAAATACCTTTCCCCGGCGACTGCGTAAAAGTGATAGCAGAAGCAATTACGGCGGAGATCACCGGCCCAATCATAGGCACAATCTCCAAAAACCCGGCAATAACCGCTAAAGCCAGGGCATATTCCACCCCAATGAAGGAAAGTCCCACCAAAGTTGCCAACCCAACCACCAGCATCAAAAACGACTGGCCCTTAAGCCACTGCGAAACCGAAACCTCCACTTCATACACAATCTCCTCAACCTGCTCTTCAATTTCTTTGGGAAAAAGCGCCAGCAGCCGGGGCTTTATATTCTCTAAATCCAAGGAAATATACAAAGCTAAGAAGAAAATAGTGATTAATACAGCAATGTTGGAAAAAACTGAATACGAAACCGAAATAATTCCACTTGTAATTCGGGTTACTTGCGGCAGTAAGTCGGAAGCCGAAACCCCAAACCGGCTTAAATCCCCCATGCTTTGGATAATCGCGGGCAGATTCTCCAAAAACTTAGTTACTTCACGTGCCAGCGGTGGCACCACCATAGTCACAATCCCGACCACCACCACCACCAACAGCACATACACCGAATAAACGGCAAAGGTACGTCTTACCCGCCGCCTAACCAAAAACTTAATTGACTGCTCAAGCGAAATCGAAACAAGCAGTGAAAGGCCCAAAATGCCAAAAATAGAGGACATTTTATAGACAACAAAGGCGCAAAGCACTAAAGCGACAAAAAGCAAAAGGGTTTTAAGGGTTATCGAAAATTCTTTATCCATGCAAGTTAGATTCTACTATTGACAGCACCTCCGAGTCAAAGCCTTTTTGCCCAACATTAACCCAGTGGATAGCCGAGTTTTTCCTAAACCAGGTGAGTTGCCGGCGTATGTAGGCATGCATACCGTATTTTGCCCTTTGTTTAGCCTCAACCAGAGTGCAGGCGGTATGCAAATAATCCATTACGTTCTTATATATTAACCCATTAAGTCTTGATGCCATAGGAAAGTGCTCTTGAATAAATAGAGCTTCTTGAATTAGCGCATCTCCAAAGACAGAGTTCACCCACGCGTCAGCGCGCTGATACAGCAAACTTCTTTCTGCGGTTAACCCCACCAGCCGATAATCAGCGGGGTTTGGGGGTGATTGCTTAGCTGTAGACTCGGCAACAGGCCGCTTTAGCTTCTCCACCGCTCTGATAAGCCGAGCCCTGTTATGCAGATCAACGGTGGACGTGCTGTCTTTCGTTAAGGTCAAAAACAGCGCCGCCAGCTCTCCGGTTGCTAGCCGTTCCAAAGTCCTCCTCAAAACCATATCGGGCCCTTGTCCCTGGATAGCTACTAAACCGGTTAGCACGTCCAAATAAAAGCCTGTGCCGCCAACAAGCAAGTGGTTTGGCAGTAGAGACTGAATGCTTTGATAGTAGTTACTAAAGTCAAAAGCAGAATAAAACTGATCAGGCTCCACTAAATCATAGCCGTACACCGATATGCCATTTAGCTCCCATGCGTCCTTTTTCCTCACCACGTCAATGGATTCTTGTAAAACTGGCAGCTTGCCCGTTCCAATGTCCATGTGCTTTACAACCTGGCGAGAATCTACTGACACAATACAAGCACCAGTCTTTTTAGCAATATTTAGCGCCAAAGAGGTTTTGCCCGTGCAGGTTGGCCCCAGAATAATTACTTGTTTCGGTGTTTTTGCCATACTTTTGTTAGGTACGCATGTCTTGCGCTTTTTTCTTTAGGACTAACGTCGTCGGGATACAGTCTTTGTGCTACCGTACCTTTGCGTGGTGAGTATTTGGAGATAAAAGCCGCTTTAAATAGCACTTGTTCAAACAGCTTTACCGTGTCCATAAACTGCCCCCTTGTTTCACTGGGGAAACCCACAATGATGTCCGTACCAAACTCCATATTTGGGACTGCCTGTTTAATGTTCTCTAGTAATGCTAGAAAGTCCTCCACGGTGTGTCGGCGGTTCATTTTCTTCAGGATAGCATTATTGCCGGATTGCACAGCAATGTGCAGATAGTTATGTATTTTGGGCAGTTTTAACGTGCTCACCAGCTCGGAAGTGAAATCAAATGGGTTAGACGACATAAAGGTCAAACTCTCTAGCCCTGCCATCTCGTGAACTTCCCTAAGCAGCTTGACAAAGGGCGTGGGGAGATCCTGCCCAATTCTTATTGCCAGTTTATCTTTTTGCTCCAACCCCCACGAGTTAACGTTTTGACCCACAAGCATAATTTTGCCATAACCTCTGGCCAGCAGCTTCTCTACATCTGCAAGAATTGCCTCTTGTGACCGGGAAATCTCGGCGCCGCGAGCATACGGTACCACACAGTATGAGCAAAAATTGTCACAGCCAGTGGAAATATTTACAAACGCCCAGTCCGGATCTTCCACCGCAATTGAGTAGCTAAGTGAGGAAGAAAGACTCTGCGTAATTACTCCGACCTCGTACAGTTTTCTTGGCAAAATAGCTATATCGGCTGGACTAAGATATAAGTCCACCCACGGAGTCTTTTTTTGGAGCAATCCCATGTCAGTTAATTTCCTTGCGCCGGTTGATGAACCCACAACGCAGCCTGACATAATAACAAAAGGCTTCCTGCCAGTGTTTTCTTGTGTAGCTAAAACCAGCTTACCCAAACCGTACACCTTGTCTTCGCTCTTTTGTCTAACAGCACAAGAATTTATGATAAACACCTCAACATTTTTCAATGCCTCTTCAAGTTCTATTTTCTCGTTTTGGGCAGTTTTCGGCGTGTACCTTTCAAAGCCCGAAGCTTCCAACATCCCCGCCATTTCACCCGAATCGGCCACGTTCGCCTGACAACCATATGTTTTGATAAAAAAGCGTTTTTGCCGCTCCATAAGTCATCAGATTATACAATTAAAGTGGTATCATTCGTTAGTGCCAAACACCACAGTTAACGATTTAAACCCTCAACAACTAAAGGCTGTCCAACACGTTAAAGGTCCCGCTTTAGTAGTAGCAGGTCCAGGCAGCGGCAAGACCAGAGTATTAACCCAACGCGTAGCCTATTTAATAAGCAAAGAAAATGTTTCACCGGACAGAATTTTATGTGTTACGTTTACCAATAAGGCCGCTGGTGAAATGAAGTCTAGAGTTGACAGACTATTAACCCAAAGCGACACTCTTTACTGGTGCGGAACTTTTCACTCTATCTGCGTTAGAATACTCAAGAAGCACGGGGTGCAAAACGGTGTCTCGCCCGGCTTTTTAATCTATGACACCGACGATTCCAACGACATTGTAAAAAACCTAGTAAAAGAGCAGGGTTACGACCCCAAAAAAGTCAGTCCACGCGCCGTTTTTGAAACCATTTCCAGCGCCAAGAGTGAACTTATCTCCCCAGAAAACTATGTAAGATACGCCCGGGGCCTTTTTCAAAAATGCGTGGCTGAAATTTACCCCAAGTACCAAAAAGTTCTCCGCAACAACAACGCTTTAGACTTTGACGACCTGCTATTTGAAACCGTCAACCTGTTTAGAGCATCAAAAGAGACTCTTGAGACCTACCAAACCCAGTTCGAATTTATTATGGTGGACGAGTATCAAGACACCAACAAAGCGCAGTATCAAATAACTAAACTGCTTTCACAAAAACACGCTAACCTTTTTGTTGTCGGCGATATGTCACAAGCCATCTATAGCTTTAGAGGCGCCGATTACCGCAACATTCTCAACTTTAAAACCGACTATCAAAATGCCAAAGTCTACAATTTGGAGCAAAATTACCGGTCTACCCAAGCAATTTTAGACACGGCCAAAAGCATAATTAAGAATAACGAATCACACATTAATTTGGATTTATGGACAGATAACGCCGAGGGCGAAAAACCCCATTACTACACGGCCGAAAGCGAAAAAGATGAAGCGCGGTTTATTTGTGACGAAATTACAAAGAGCGCCAGGTCATACAAAGATTTTGCCGTGCTGTATAGAACCAACGCCCAATCCCGGAGTCTGGAAGAAAGTCTTATCAGAGCAAACATTCCATACAGAATTTATGGCGGCCTTAAGTTTTACGCCCGCAAGGAAATAAAGGATATAATTGCGTATTTGCGGGTTATTTACAACCCAAAAGACTCGGTTTCGTGGGGCCGAATAATAAATACCCCGCCAAGGGGTTTGGGTGATAAAGCCAAGGAAAAACTCAAGGAGCAGGGTTGGCCAATTGCCGAGATTTGCACCAAAACAAAGCTGCCGTTTGCAAACTGGATTGAGAATTCTGTTGAGTTTTCCACTTTGGAGCTTATGGACGCGGTTATCAAGGAAACCAAGTACCTGGAGTATTTGGAGGACGGCACAGAGGAAGCTCTATCCAGAATAGAAAACATTAAAGAACTAAGGAGCGTGGCCTCAGAGTTTGTTAATTTGGAAGCGTTTTTAGAGAATGTGTCGCTTATTGAAAGCTCGGATAAGCCCAGGCAGAAGGACGTAGACTTTGTTTCGTTGATGACCATTCATTCCGCCAAAGGCCTGGAGTTTCCGGTGGTTTTTGTGGTTGGTATGGAGGAGGGGCTTTTTCCGCATGCACAGTCTTTAGGAGAACTGGCCGAGCTGGAGGAAGAAAGGCGGTTGTGTTATGTTGCAGTAACCAGGGCAATGGAAAAGCTCTTTTTTACTAACGCCGGTATTAGAACTTATTTTGGCACAATGCAGGCTAACCCGCCCAGCAGGTTTATTAAGGAAATTCCTAAGGAGCTGCTGCACATTGTGCAGACCAAAAATCTTAAGCGCCCTGCCACAACCAAAAAGGAGATCGAGAATTACTTAAACACAATGGACTTTGAAAGGCGCAATTTTTCATGGTAGACACAGTAAAACCTAAAAAAAGCTTGGGCCAGAATTTTTTGACTTTACACAAGGTGGCTCAAGCCATGGTTAACAAGTTATCTATTAATGCTGGAGATACAGTTATAGAAATCGGCAGCGGCGCTGGAGCAGTTACGGATTTGTTAGTACCAAAGATTCAGGCAGCTAGAGCAAAGCTAATTGCGGTTGAATTTGACATCGATTTAATGCCTATACTAAAGGAAAGGTTTGACCATGCTGAAAACATGACTTTAGTTAATGCCAATATTCTTAATTTTCTGGACGAGTATGAACATAACGATACAGGCTGCACTAAGTTTATTGGCTCGCTCCCATACAACATAACTTCCCCTCTGCTGCACCGAATCGTACAGATGAAAAACCTACCAGAAGAATGTGTCTTTCTGGTACAAAAGGAGGTTGGGCACAAACTCACTGCTAAAGCGCCAAGCTCCAGCTACCTTTCTGTTTTTCTGCAGTCTTTTTACACCGTCAACATGCTTATGACTGTAGACAAGAGATTCTTTAGCCCTATGCCTAAGGTGGACGGTGCTTTGGTTAAGTTAACCAAAAACAATCTGCTTGCCACAGAGAAAGATCCGGCCTACGAACGTTTTTTACATAAATGCTTTATAAACCCGCGCAAAATGCTCAACAAGGTTTTTACTCCAGTAGAGATAGAGGAGATTGGATTCAAGGGAACGGATAGGCCCCAAAATTATTCCGCAGAGGATTTTATATGTGCCTGGGGGGTTACTATGCAACATAAGCAGAGGTAGCGTAAAAGATAATATATAGCTACATAGAGAATAGGCGTGAAGCGTGGGTATGCAGAGCTTGCGTTGCATACAATTATCAACAACCACCAGCTTACGCAGGTGGTTTGCTGTGTGACGCTGCGCATCAGCCGATGAGTACATCTAAATTCTCGCATAGCGAGTTTTCTATTTAAGAGGGCCCAAGCATTGTATACCCGGGCCCTAGGCGGCCCGGATGTATCCCCGGACCGAGTCTCCCTAACCCCGCCGATTTGGCGGAATTCTTGCTTTAATTTATAATCCAAACCAGAAGTATATGCAACACAAACCAAAGCACGTTGTCCAGTCCCCCGAATGGTCGGAGTTTAAAAACGCATACGGCACAAAATCCGTTCAATGCGGTGAGCTATTTTACACGATCCACAAAATACCATTCACGCCCCATTTCGTAGCCTACTGCCCGAAAGTCGATCCTTTCGTTATTAACTGGGAAGACCTCACCAAGTCTTTAAAGAAAAACGGTTGTGTGAGCATTAATTTTGACTGTCCAAACATATTAACGACCGATACTAACTATAGTCAGGCAAAAGCGCTTGTGAGTTCCGAGTGCACTAAAACTCCAAAAGACACTTTTGCTAAAAATACTGTGATTTTAGACCTAAAAGATGGCGAAGAAGGAGTTATCGAAAATATGCACCCAAAGCATAGATACAATATCAAGCTCGCCGAAAAGCACGGAGTTATAGTTGACCAAGCGGAAACATTACAGGATTTTGATGTATTTTTTCAAATGCTGCATGATACTGCAGAAAGAGAAAAGTACTACATTCACTCAAAACGCTACTATCAAGGTGTATGGGAAACCCTTCAGCCAAAAGGTATGTGCCAAATCCTTACAGCTAAACTAAACGGTAGACCACTGTCCGCATGGATGTTATTCATTTACCAAGGTGTGCTTTACTATCCTTACGGCGCTTCATCTGGCGAGTTGAAAAATATCTGTCATGGGAACTTGCTTGGCTGGGAAGCTATAAAACTAGGTATAAAGTCGGGTTGCACTTCTTTTGACATGTGGGGTGCGGCCAATAATCCTAATGACACAAATCACCCATGGTGGGGCTTTACCAATTTTAAGCTTAAATACGGCGGCAAACTTGTTGAATTTATGGATTCATACGACTATGTTGTTAACCCAACAGTTTACTCCGCTTTTAATTTTACAAACAAGCTAAGATGGAAAATACTCCGCCTAATACGGTAACAAAACGCAACTTGGAGGACATTGCCGACATCAGGCAATCCCAAGAATGGCAAAGCTATTTGGCGTATTTAGGCTGGCACACATGTACAACCAATAGCCAAAAGTCTATTTATTATCGTGGCGCCGGCCCAATGGTTGTGGCAAAGATGCAGAGACCACCGGCTCTAACAGAACGGGAACTAAACAACATCAATGATTTAGCGCAAGAACATAAGTTTAGCTATCTCAAGCTTGAACCATCACTCAAGCAAAATCTAAAAATACTGGAGCAGTCGGGGTTTTCAGCAAGCTTCTCACCGCTATCCCCACCCTCTACTATTTTTATTGACCTTACTTTAGATACCAACAACCTTTGGGATAATTTGAGTTCAAGCGCCAAATACTCAATAAACCGGGCAAAAAGAGAAGGCGGTATAGTTGAGCACACTGTAAACCCAACTACAAAACAAATTGATGAGGTCTACCAAATTATTAGAACTACAGCACTAAAGCAACGGTTTCTAGTTCCTGACATGGAAGATCTAAAAACAAAGCTTCAACTATGGCGGGAAAAATTCATTCTATCAGTTTCCCGTAACGGGAAAGGTCAAGTTTTTGGCGTAAAAATCTTTTTGGCTCATAACCAGATTGTGTGGTTTATGCATGGGGGCACAAGCAATGAAGGCAGAAAGACCAAGTATGGTTATTTACTTTTATGGGACGCCATTTTAAAACTAAAAGCGCTGGGTTATGGGCTTCTCGATTTAGAAGGTAAAGACGACTCAAGATTCCCAATATTCACCAGAAACTGGGGTGGGTTCTCACATTTTAAAGAAAAATTCGGTGGGATAGCCATTGAGTATCCCCGTCCATATAACAAGTATTACAGCAAACTGCTCCAAGCACTGAACACATTTTACAGACACAAACTACCCCTCTAAGCTCCTTTATAAGCAAACGGACAGATAGTATTATAGTCGCACCACTCGCAGTGCTTACCCGGTTTTGGTGTAAAATCCCCGGTCTTCATTGTTTCAACAACCCCTTCCACTTCATGCACTTTTTTTTCAATGTCCTCAAAAGCAACCTGCGCGCTTAGTTTTTTAAGCTCCTCAATATAGTAAAGCGACAAAAGCTCCGGTTCATATTTTAAAGTCTCCCGCACGCCCCACGCATATAGCGCTATCTGCAGATTTTTGTTGGCACCTTTGTCCTCCTGCATCCGGCCGGTTTTGTAGTCAATAATTTCTACCTTGTTGCCAGCAATCCTGTCTATTCTGTCCACTCGTCCAGAAAACTTTACCCCAGCCAACTTTAAGGTAATTGTCCGCTCAAGCTCTAGCACATTTTTATAGGCGTCTTTTTCCAAGTCGTAATACTGCTTTAGTATCTCCTGACCCGAACTAAACCGCTTTTTTTTATGCGCCTCGTCTAAATAACCAGCCTCCTCCCAATTTTTCTCGTATAAGTCCAAGAGCCTTGCCGCCCCTATTGGTTTGTTAAAGTGAATTTCTTCCTGGTAAAACTCCCGCAAAGTGTTGTGAACACTCGTTCCAAAACTTAGCGAATGATGTGGCAGTGTCGGCACTTTTAGCACATAGCCGTATTTGTACTTGAGCGGGCAGGTTTCATAATTGGCTATTTGGGTGTAACTAACATAGTCAAGCACATAGTTGCTTTTCGTGCTGGACTCTTTTCTGTATTCCGATCCGGCGCCAAACATGGTTTGCGGTGTGGTTACAATCGCCGGTGTCTTTTGGTCAACTGTTTTTATGCCTGTTTCAGCCAAAAAGCCCGAGGGCGCAGTATCTCTCTTGCCGCCATAGTTTTTAGCGTAGGTTAAATACAAGTACCTCTTTGTCCGTGTCATACCAACATAAAACAACCGCCGTTCCTCCTGTAGGTGCCCATCACCGATAGGCAGGGACTCCTTGACCAACGCGTCCGGTAATTCAAGCACATCTGACTTTTCCCGTGACGGGAATCTGCCGGTAACCAGATTGACCATAAAAACCGCCTCGTATTCCAAACCTTTAGCAGAATGCACAGTGGAAAGATGAATAGTATCAATATCCTCAATCTCGGCCTGCGCCGGATTATCGCCCGCTTCAAGCATTAGCTCCAGATAAGCTAGATAATCAAAAATGGTAGGTGTTTGCCTGGTATCTTTGTGATAGTCGGTTTCAAAAGCCTTGATCAAGTTGAGAAAGAGGTTCAGGTTTCGTAGTTTTATAGTGTTTTCCGCAGTTTCCTTTAAGGTCAGTGCGGCAGAAATCCCCAAGTCATTTGCCAACTTATACACAAACGTTGACGGAGTAACAGAAGTGATACTTTTTTTATGTTTGTCCAAAATACCAACAACGGTCTTAATGGCTTTGCTTTCCGACTCAAGCATCAGATCCCACAAAGGTTGTTTGCGCATTTTGGCCGTGGAAAGCAGGACAGAAATTGCGCCGGGCTCCACCGGAATATACGGGTTGCACAAAACCCTAAACATGCTTACCCCATCCGCAGGGTCCAGCAGCACTTTTAGAAAGGCAATTACGTCTTTAACTTCGTCTTTATCGTACAACCCTCTATTGCCAATAAGCTGATAGGGTATGTTTTCACCTCTTAGCGCCACAACAAACGGGTCTAAATGACTGTTGGCCCGCGCCAATATGGCAATGTCTTTGTAGGACGTTTCGGGGTGCTGGGCGATAAGCTCTTTTATTTTGCCAACCACAAAGCCAACTTCTTCTTCCACCGTAGCGAATGCATATATGCCCGGGCTAACTTTTCCGTTCGCAGCGCTGGCTAGCAGTTTTTTGTTGATGCCAAGTTTTGCTTCCAGCGTGTCGGGGTTGTTGTTTTGAATTAGACTATACGCGGGATCAAGAATGTTCTGACTGGAGCGATAATTAGTAAGTAGTGTGGTCATTTTCGCCCCTTTATACTCGTCCATGAAGTCTAAAATGTTGGAAACCGCCGCGCCACGAAATTTATAGATGGATTGGGAGTCATCACCAGTTACCATTAAACTGCCGGTTTTTCGCGTTGGTGGGTACAGCATTTTCGCCAAGTAATATTGCGCATAGTTGGTATCCTGAAACTCGTCAAGTAAAATGTGCTCAAATTGTCTCACGTATTGCGCCAATACTTTTGGCCGTTGGTCAAACAGCCTGATACACCATAAAATCAAGTCGCCAAAGTCCAGTTTAGAGTTGGTTAGCTTGAGTTTTTGATAGGTTCTATAGAAACTAGCAAGCTCCTGCCACCTTTGTTTCTCCTCTCCCTCAAAGTCAGATTTAGTTACAAACTCGGTAAAAGTATCCTCGGTAATGGCTTCATCCTGCAATCTGGAAACAAACTTAAGCATGGCGGAAATAAACTTAGTGGGGTTACCTAAAGGCAAAAAGTACTTTAAGTTAAAGTCAAACAGGTGCTTCCGCACCAAATACCATTGTTTAGAGTAGTTCAATATTTCATAGCCCGTATCCAGGCCAATTTCCAACCCGGAGTGAAAGGTACACACCCACGGCTCTTTGTAACTTAAGGGCATGACGTCGGCGATTCTATTGAGCATTTCCCCGGCTGCCTTCTCAGTGAAGGTAAGGGCAAGTATCGAATCGGCATCTACGCCTTTTTTGGTTATTAAATGCTTGATTCGTTCAGTAATGATCCGGGTTTTCCCTGTCCCTGCGCCGGCAACAACTATTAGCGGACCGGTTTTGTGGTTTATGGCCTCTTTTTGTGATGGGTTAGGTTCGGTTATTTTGGGCACATGGTAATTATACAGTAGTGATGGGGTATAATACCTTTAGAATGCCTAAACCTGTTTGTTTAAGCAGGCATGGTAACAAATCCCGCTACAGAAACGAGAACTCCTCGTCACAACATCTGTAGCGGGTCAGTAATCGAAAGATTGCTGGGTCATCCGAAAGGTTGCCGAAGTGGCGAGGAGTTTTTTTGCGCCTTGCCACAGAAAACCCGCTACAGTATGGAATACAAAAAAGAATATTGGTTGACAAAGTTGTTGCGTTTGTTACTAGTTGCCCTAGTAATAAGTACTAGTGTTAGTTATACTTCCAACCTGCTAAAAACAGAAAATGAAGAACCACGGGCAAGCCCGCGGTCTTCGCTTGCAAAACATAAACCACACGTTGTCAGAAACACCATAATTACTAAACGCATCTACACACTGGGCGACAGTCTAACACTCGGCTTTGGTGCATCAGAATATGGAGTGATACAACGCAAACTTAATTCTTTGCTCGGCCCTGAATGGGATGTAATAAATGGCGGACTGGGTGGAAATAAAACCTCGGAAATGTTGAGCAGATTGCAACAAAATGTGTTGGCCAGAAATGATATTAACTATGTCATTGTCTGGGGCGGGGTTAATGACGTGTATCAAGACGTTCCAGTGGTAGAAATACAAAGAAATCTGCAGGAGATATATACGCGGTTGCACGCAAGCAATATAAAAGTGGTTGCACTGAATCTTCCTCCCTCTAAAGGTTCCGCAACGTGGACCGAGGCTAGGCAAAAAGCGTTGGAGTTAGTCAACAACTGGATCGCAAACTCGGCTAAAGAAGTGGACTATACAATTGACGTCTATTCGCTCTTGGAGGATCCGGCGCAAGCCGACACCCTCTCACCCGTCTACAACGGCGGAGATTCTCTACACATAAACAGCACAGCCGACTACTTAATTGGCGAAAAGATATTTCAAACCGCCTTCAAAAACCTAAATGGGTAATCCATCCAACAATGATGGGGTATAATCTTAGCTTATGGGACTCTTATCCGGCTTGCTGGATACAAATCAGCGCCAACTTAATATCATAAAACCGCTGGTGGCAGAAATAAATAAACTGGAAGATTGGGCTAAAGGCTTAAGTCAGGATCAGATGCAAAGTCAAACTGCCGAATGGATTGAAGCCATAAAAGGCAAAAGCGATTCTGAAGCGAAAAATTATCTTAACGAGATTTTGCCCAAAGCCTACGCATTGGTCCGAGAGGCAAGTGTGAGAACTTTGCAGAAAAGGCATTTTGACGTGCAGCTGCTTGCCGGTGTAGTTCTACATCAAGGCAAAATCTCCGAACAAAAAACCGGCGAGGGTAAAACGTTAACGGCAACCCTGCCACTGTACCTAAACGCACTCACCGGCATGGGTGCACATTTGGTTACGCCCAACGACTATCTGTCAAGGCACGGCGCAGGTTGGATGGGCCCGGTGTATGCATATTTAGGACTTAAAGTCGGGGTCATCATGCAAGAAAGGTCTTTTGTTTACGATCCTACATACCAAACCAGTGAGTTTCATGACGAATACGCAATCCATTTGCGGGAAACCCCCAGAAAAGAGGCGTATCAGTGTCACATAACTTACGGCACCAATCACGAATTTGGTTTTGACTATCTGCGCGACAACATGGAAAGAAACGTTAAGGAAGTGGTGCAAACCAACCCAAACAGCGAATACGGCGCGCATCATTTTGCTATCGTTGACGAGGTTGATTCCATTTTAATAGATGTAGCACGAACTCCGCTAATCATTTCCACCACTGCGCAGA
>LCJU01000007.1 GCA_000994815.1 candidate division WWE3 bacterium GW2011_GWC2_44_9
CAAGAAGTGGTCAATAACACGCAAAAAAGGTTTTAAATACCACTTGTCCCGTTTTTGTCCCTCTGTGGCGTATCCGTATAAAAATCTAGGGGGTGTATACACGTAAGTTATATGTAATTGATTTGGCGATGTTATAACGCCTTTTGGCCAGGCTGTGCCTTCGCTAATTAGTACGTCATATTTTCTAAGGTCAAAGGATTCAAACACTATAGGCATGAGGAATACTAGCTGTCTGCACATCTTTTTTACCCAGCTGTTTGTTGCGCTAATGCCTGGGATTATTTTAGCAGCGAGTATTTTTTGACTTATGTTGACGGGATCGCTGTACCCGGTGATTATTTCGGCATCGGGAAATATGTCAAGCAGTGCTTCAAGAGTCTTTTCAGCCCCACCATACTGCGTAAGTTGGTCATGAATTATGGCAATTTTTGGTTTGTTGGTGTTTTGCACGCTAATATTATTGCACACGTCTCATTTTTATGCTTTTATGTAGACAATGCCTACCATACACCAGGCCGGTATTGTTCGTCCGGCCATATTACTTTTGTTAACTGTACTATTTGGAGTTTTTGTTGCAGTTGCAGCTGGATCGCCCGATTTTAAGGGTCTCGTTCTTGGTGTCAGTTCTCAAAACGGCGATGCCGAGAAACCTGCGCCTTTGGGTATTAAAGTCTCAATCGTTTCACCCGACTCATCTTGGGATTTGGATGAATATTTATGTTCAAGCAAAAATGAATGCCTTAATTCTGCCACCAGAGGTAAATGGTGGTCCAGAGTGAGCGGGGCAAAAACAGGAGACTACGGTTACGAGGTTTTTATTGAAAAATCCCAGGAGTGGGATGGTTATGCATTTTTAAAGCGTAGTGCAAAGAAATCCGGAGCCAATGGGGGGTTTGTTTTGCCGCAAACCGGGGGCAATTATAACTATTATATGCTAGACCTAAGCTCGGATCAAAGCTTCTCCGAATACATAACTTTTAAGTAACACATATGATTTTGATTCAAAGGGCATCTCTTCTTTGGCAGTATCTTTCGTCTGAACAGAAAGGTTTAATTGAGGACGGTGAAATCCTATTGGATAGCTCCCATAACGTTAGCCGGGGACTTTCGGATTATTCCTACTTAGTCTTTCCTTTTTCCAAAGCTTATGAAGGCTTTTTAAAGAGATTGTTTTTAGATATGAAGCTGCTGCGGCCCGAAGACTATTACAGCGATGATATCAGAATCGGGAAGATCCTTAATCCTCATTACATAAAGGAACATGGTTCCGTTTATGCTAAGGTTTGTGGGGGTTCAGATGCCAGTGGTGATAATATAGTCGCAGAAAGGCTTTGGCAGACTTGGAAAAAGGGTAGAAATTTGGTTTTTCACTATTTTCCTCATAATTTTAGACGGTTGTCATTTGACGAGGCAAAAGAGATTATTGACGCCGTTATAGCTTCTATGGAATTCGCTTTAGCCAAATGCAGCCTCCCCTCACTTGCAGGCAAAAACGACCTTAACGAGCATTTAGAGTCTTTAGTGTAAAGTAGTTTATAATTCCCCCATGCAGAATGGAAAAAAAAAGGTGGCCGTAGGGTTGAGTGGCGGGGTGGACTCTGCGGTTTCAGCGCTGCTGCTCAAAGAACAGGGCTACGACGTGACAGGCGTGCACATGCAGTGCTGGGATTATACCAGTGAAACATGCAAGGGTAACGAGGATAGGAGCGACGCAGTAGCTATTTGTTCCCAGTTGGGTATAAAGTTTACGTTTTTAAATTTTGAGCGAGAGTACCGCAGTAAGGTTATTGACTACTTCTATTCGGAATACAAAAAGGGCAACACCCCCAACCCCGATGTTATGTGCAACAAGGAGATTAAATTTGGTATCTTTATGGACTGGGCAAGTGCTGAAGGTTTTGACTTTGTGGCTACAGGTCATTACGCACGCGTTCAGAAGGTGGGGGAACGGTATGCTTTATATAAAGGAGTGGATGAAACAAAAGATCAGTCTTACTTTTTATATAGGCTAACTCAAGAACAGCTTAGCAGAACACTATTTCCTGTTGGCGGTATGCCAAAGAGTCAGGTAAGGAGAATTGCTTCGGACAACAAGCTTATAGTGGCAGATAAGGCCGAAAGTATGGGCATTTGCTTTGTGGGAGAAGTGAATATTAAGCAATTTCTGGAGAGGGAACTAAAGCATAAAGTTGGCGCTATAGTTTTGAAGTCCTCCGGTGAGGTTATTGGTTCTCATGATGGGGTTTGGTTTTACACTATCGGCCAAAGGCACGGTTTTACCGTGACAAAGTATATAGGTGTGCCGTTATACGTAGTGAGTAAAGATGTTGAGCAAAATGTGCTTACAGTAGGGTTCTATAAGGATTGTTTAGCCGATGAGCTTTGTGTCAACGATACATATTTTATAAATTCGGATGCTGGTATGCTAACCAGGTTTGATTGTGCTGTTAGGATTCGGCATTTAGGCCAATTGTTTTTGGCAAAGGTAACCAAAATCGTAGACGACAAGTATAAGGCCGTACTTGATGAGAGGGCCTTTGGCATTGCGCCGGGCCAATCAGCCGTTTTTTATGCCGGTGATGAAGTACTTGGCGGCGGAATTTTGTGTTAATTAATCGAGGTTTGAAATGCAGCCCCCTTTACTGCGCTTTCATCGTTTATTCCGTTTAGTGTGTTGACTCTTAACAGCGGCGAGTCTTTAGCGTCTTCGTAGTTGCCAGATGCATCTGACGATCTAAATAGGATGTCGTAAACCCCGTCCTTGGTTAAATCAAAAGCATTGATATATTCCTCCCACTCTAAGCCCTCGTTAAGAGAATAAAAGATTCGATCTACGGTTTCTACCCCGTCCCCGTCCAAGGCTGTTAATGCAACGGTAGGATACTTTTTGTACCACAAACCGCTTCTTTCCCCATTGATAACGATGGTGGTTACAGGTGGTGTCGGGTCAGATTTTTCCCCAAAGACTGCGTAATCCGACAAGTGATCTACTAAAGCCGATACCTGTTTGGTGGTTTCATTCCACATGGATGGGATTGACTCCCACGTTTTATTTAGCCGGTCAAATCTTTTTATAATGTAGGATCCCGGGAGAGTGTCTGCAAGGTTGCTGTTTGATAAGTCAAAAGTCAGAGTTATGGCTGAAGTTAGGTCATTTAACTCGTCTTGCAGGTAGTCATAGAATTTAATCCGTACGCTTGTGTTTTGAATGTACTTAAGGGGACTGTTCACGCGTAATGTTTCCAGCCGGGGAATCTTTTCCACGACCGCCGTAATTGGATGTACCAAGGAGCTATTTGGAATACTCGCTGTAACATTTTCATGGTTAAGCGAACCTCCGCTTTCTTCTATGTAAAGTGTTAGAGGTTCCAGCAGGTCTTGCCACAAGTATTTGCTTTGAGATCCTTGGTGTGTGCCTAGCGTATCTTCCCATGTATAGCCCTCCCACGGATCGGGGTTGAATTCATCCAGCCAGGAGTAGGGGTCCACCAGCCCTTCGGGCGCATCGTTTGTGAAGTCGCCATCGTTATTTTTGTCTTTCCTGACTCCAAAATGCAGGTGTGGCCCAGTTGTGTTGCCAGTGAGCCCTACAAGCCCTAGCTGCGCACCTTCTTCCACCCACTTTCTTTCGGTTGACTTGACTGCCAGCCCGTTACTTTGCAGATGAAGATAAAGCGTCTCATAGCCATTGGTATGGTCAACTTTAATGGTATGGCCGCCAAGTTGCGAATATGAGTATGAGGCGTACCCGGAATGGGGTGCCAGTATCGGGGTGCCGTATTTGAGTCCAAAATCTACCCCGTCGTGGGCAGAGTAATACAAAGCTGGTTCTTCTGCCTTTTCGCCGTAGAAATTTGTTGTTGTCCCTCTTTCCTCCAGCGGCTCTGTTTTATACAGATAGGAAAGAAAGGGATATGTGTGGTCAAAGTACGAGGTTATCGAGTCCGTTTGTTCACTAAAGCGGGATCGGTTCCACAGCTTGGCAAGGAACGGATTTGCCGGCAGTTGTTTAGGAAGTATTGCGTACCTGCTTATGCCATTTCCATACCCTGATGCAAAAATATAAGACGGATTGGAAAACGCCCACGAAAGACCCAGCAAGGGGTAGCCGGTTTTGTTAAGCACCAGACCTGAACTCGCCCAAGTATTGCCCAGATCGTCAGATACAAATAACGTATTTTTACCATCTGCCTCTCTTTTGGATGCATAGAAACGACCTTTTGTGTGGAAGACATCACCGATTTCATTTGTACCTAAGAAGGTATTAAATGCCCACGATTTTCCGGTGTCATAAGATGTATACAAACCGTCTTTTGTGCCGGCTAGCATCACGTTTTTGCCAAAAGCGAAACTCTGCGGACTTGTATAAGCAAGGTCCGGCATTTCAGCCCAAGTTTCCCCGAGATCTGTAGATATATGCGCCTTAGCGTAAACTCCTGCTAGGCAAACATTTTGGTTGCAATTAACGCCAAGAATTATAGATCCAGCCTGGGTGCCAATTTTTTGGACATAATTTACTCCACCGTCTGTGCTGCGCCACAAACCCGAAGTTGTTGTCCCAAGTAGTATTGTTTGCCCGGCCACAAAGATTCGATTTAGGGAGTAGCTGGGCCCTTTGTGCTGCCACGTACTGCCGCGATCTTCCGAAACAAATAACCCGGTCTCGCCGTCTTTTTCTAGGTAGGTAGCAGCGTAAAGCTTACCGTCTGAATACTTCAAGTCTCTTACCCCTCTATCTATAAGTCCGGATTGTTGCCAGGTTATTCCCAAGTCAGTACTTACAAAGACGCCATTATACGATGGGGTGCCTCCATATCTATCAACTGCCTGCCCGGCATATATCGCCCACGGTGTAGTTGTAATAACATTCAGCCACTCGGAAGGGGGCGTTAGTTTTTGCCAGGTCCCCAATTCTTGGGCCAAGACCCTGTTTGATGTCAAGACAGCACACCAGAAAAAAATGCTCGCTGTCACACCCACCACTGTTTTGTACCTACACCATGCCCCCTTCACGTTAATTACATAGTAACCGGAAGTTAGGATAATTCAATATATATTTGTCTAATATTACTAGATATTTGCTTAGTGGTGAGAAAAAAACTACAATAACGAGATGAACACTTTTAGAGAGCTGCACTACAAAAACCCAGCCCTTAGCTTAACCGAAGTAGAGGGGCTTTTTTACATATTGGCAAATACGCCATCTGTCACTAGCTCACAGTTAATTAGCCTAACGGGTGTGCCAAAAGAAACCCTGCGGGTGTTTAAAACGACTATTAAAGATCTCCTTGTCCAAACCCAAGAAGACAAACTTTCACTAAACGAGCTTGGCAGGAATTTATGTGCTACTACAGCCCCAGCCCAATATAACTGGTCCTTGCTTGACTATCATGATGCAGAGCTAGAAGCAAAAATACTTCAGCTGCGCCAAGCAGTGACCTTAACACCAAGAAGAGACCTTGACCAGTTTTTTGCCACGGCCCAAACCTCTGCGGCGAAAGCCTTGATACTTAAGGCTAAAGGCCTGCTAACAAACGGTGGTAGGGTGGCTTTGCTTGGTGACGACGATTTAGTTTCACTCACTCTTGCTCTGCTTAACAGAGAGCTTGAGCTAGTGGTGTTTGATATAGATCCCGAAATCCTTAGTGCAGTCAATGAGGGTGCCAAAATGGCCGGCGCAAAAAATGTTAAAACGGTCTTGTATGATGCCCGAGACATACCAAATAAGCAGTATTTAGACTATTTTGACGTTGTGTTAACAGACCCGCCGTATACTAAATTCGGGTTTGCTTTGTTTTTGCGCCGGGCGGTTGAGTTTACAGGCTATGATTTTCACAAAGGGCTTAGTAAGCATATTTTTATCCACTTTGGAGCTTCTTTCAAAACGCCGGAGAAGTTTCTAAAAATCCAAGAAATCATTGGTAGATTCGGCTTAGTTCAGGAGGATGTTATAGCTAAGTTCGCCCGGTACACGGGTGCGGAGTCAATTGGCAATGCCAGCTCTTTGTATATTTTGCGAACCACCCCACACACAGCCGTTATCTCAACGGCCCCATCCGGAAAAATATACACTTTTGAGTCTGATAAAGAAGAGAAATTTCCTTATGTAGACCATTTTGTGTTTAAGCTTAACAAAGTACCACAGAGGCTTTTAGATTCCAAAAAGCAGCTGCAAAAAATTGCTGGCGAGTTTTGCACTATTCACAAACTAAATGTTGTTCAAACCCAACTGTATAAATTTAAGCCCTACGGTTATTCGCTGACTTATATTCTGTCCAATTCAAATTTGATCGTACACACCTGGCCGGAACATCAAGCCGTTCATATTGACCTAATTTCTTGTTCACCAATTTATAATAAACACACAATGCCAGAAACGCTTGCCCGACTTTTTGAAACCGTGTCCATTGAGGTGATTCAGGAGGAGTAGCGAGTTTTGTAGATTTACTTATCCACCGCAAGGTAGCCTAAGTATTCTATATTTCTGCCTTTGGCTCCGAGTATCGGGGATTCCACTAGCCCTAAAACTTTAAAACCGGCTTCTTCAATGTTTTCAGTTATATCATTTAATAGCTCCGCAACCTCATCGGCAGCTTGCTTTATCTGCGGGTGCTTTTTGCCGGCTTCAAAACTGGGCTTTATTAGGGTTATAACTTTTCCAGTCTCTTTAAGCGCCTTTTGGGCCGACGCTAAAATAAGAGCTTGTTTTGTCCAGCCGGTATCAATAGTTATCAAGTCCATCTTTTCGGGGAGCTCCACATGTAGAGCGTTGGTTTTTTCCAGCACCATAACTCTTGGGTCGGTTCTTAGTTTCCAAGCCAAAAGCCCGTAGCCGGTTTCTACGGCGTAGACTTTCTTAACACCGTGTTGCAGTAAACAGTCCACAAAGCCGCCAGTGGAAGAGCCAAAATCTGCGCATATTTTTCCCGTTACATCAACCTTAAAGATGTCAAGTGCATAAAGTAATTTGGCCCCTGCCCTGCTTGCAAAGCGGTTACTTTCTATCATGCACACATTTTACTACTACTAGGCCAAGAAAGCCCTAGTACATATGTTGACAGTGTCGATTTTTACTGATATCTTTAGCCTTGCCGTTTCATACGGCTTAGTTTTGTATTCAGCTCCTTGACAACTTGGTAAGGATTATTTATGTCAATACCTTTCATTCAGTATTCAAAGGATGGAAGGCGAAAAGAATGTTTCTTTGAGAATTTGATCCTAGTTCAGGACGAACGCTAGCGGCGTGCCTAAGGTATGCAAGTCGAACGGTTCTTGTGTGTAGCACCTAGCAGTACAGACTTCTGACAAAATGTTTTTTGACGAGCGTCCCCGCAGCGTAGCGAGGACCAGCGAGGAGAAAACATTTTGTCACTAAACACTGTACTTCTTAGTGCTACACGCGAGGATAGTGGCGAACGGCTGAGTAACACATAGGAATCTACCCCTAAGTAGAGGATAGCCCTGCGAAAGCAGGAGTAATACTTTATGTGATCGCAAGATCAAAGTCCGCCTTTGTGGCAGACGCTTGGGGATGAGCCTGTGGCCTATCAGGTAGTTGGCGGGGTAAATGCCCACCAAGCCTATGACGGGTAGCCGGTCTGAGAGGACGAACGGCCAGAAGGGCACTGAGACACGGGCCTTACTCCTACGGGAGGCAGCAATTGGGAATTTTGCACAATGGACGAAAGTCTGATGCAGCGACGCCGCGTGAAGGATGACGGCCTTAGGGTTGTAAACTTCGATAAAGCACCGGCAAACTACGTGCCAGCAGCAGCGGTCATACGTAGGGTGCAAGCGTTGTCCGGATTTACTGGGCGTAAAGAGTTCTGTAGGCGGCTTTGTAAGTTGAGGGTTAAATCTCCCCGCTCAACGGGGAAACTGCTTTCAATACTGCATAGCTAGAGAGATCTAGGGGACAGCGGAACTTATGGTGGAGCAGTGGAATGCGTTGATATCATAGGGAACACCGAGGGGGTAGCCAGCTGTCTGGGGATTTTCTGACGCTGAGAGACGAAAGCTAGGGCAGGGAAACGGATTAGATAAATCCGTGTACCAGGTCGTTTCGACGACTTGAGGTACTAAAAGGGTGTCCCCCTCAACAGTGATGTTGAGGTGCGCATCCAGCTATATCGGTGAATGCCTTTGCACTATGGGAATTACACACCCGCAAAGGTTAACCCCGAGGGAAGTCGGTTTACCAGATGGTAACCGACCCCGTAGAGACTATGGAGGTAGGAAGATAGTTGGTGTAGAATGCTCTCATGCAGACTGCACCTTTGTCGGATCAATGTATAAGTATAATACTTGGATCGTTGTTGGGAGATGGTTCTTTAGCTTTGAATAAACGCTATAGAAACGCCAGATTTTCCTTTAGACATTCCATTAAGCAGAAAGACTATTTTTTCTGGAAAATGGGATTGCTTGAAGAGATTTCGGGCGATAAAAACCACTGGTATCAGGGTTTGAGTAGCAATGTTGACGGATGGGGCGGACCAAAACTCCGTTTCCAAAGTCGAGCGTTGCCGCAACTAACCGCTGTATATAAACTAACAACGAAAAAGGGAAAGAAAGTTGTTCGTAGAAAATGGTTAAACCTTATGACCCCGTTGTCATTGGCTATTTGGTGGCTGGACGATGGGTCATTAACGGCTAACGTTAGAAAAGGTGTTTTGTGTACCGATGGTTTTTCCCTTAAGGAAAACAAAATACTTCAGCAATACTTAAAGATTGTTTGGGGTGTAAGTTCAACTTTAGGAGAAAGCTCCACAAAGCACCTAGGCAAAAGTCTACAGTACTATAGACTTTATATTAGGTCTACCGAGCAACTTCAAAAGCTTCTTAGCATACTTTTACCTTTTGTAAAGGTGGAAAGCATGCTTCCAAAGGTATTAGTACTTTACAAAGATTCCCAACTCCAGGAACGCTGGATCTCTAAAGTAGTTGATTTGACAGGTTTTTCCAGAGATATTGTTGAAAAACATGTTAGGGAAAGAAAGTCAAAACTAAAAGCCTTTAGAGAATGATATAGTCCGATCCTTTCGGTAACGAAAGAAAGACAAATGATTTTGTCGATAAGTTAAATCGACCCGTGTACTCCTAGCCGTAAACCATGCCTGCTGGATACTTGGGCTTGTCCTGGGTGTCGAAGCTAACGCGTTAAGCAGGCCGCCTGGGGAGTACGGCCGCAAGGCTAAAACTCAAAGGAATTGGCGGGGTTCCGCACAAGCGGTGGAGCATGCTCTTTAATTGGCTGCTAACCCAAGAACCTTACCCAGACTTGACATGCCGCCGTGTGTAGTTCCGCGGAAACGTGGGACGATCCTCGGATGGCGGCACAGGTGTTGCATGGCTAAGTGACGATGGCCCTTTCAGCCGTAAGGCTGATCGAATAAGTCAGCTTATAACGGTGGAGTCCTAACGTATATTGTAGTATTATGATGTACGTGGAGAATACCGTGGGAAGTTTGAGCAATTTACTGGTTAATCCGAATAGTTCTTATATCTTGGGACTTTGGGGTGCTGACAAGTATGAACGGACCAGCAGTATAGGTTTAAGTAATACAGACCTTAATCTAATACGTAGGTTTGCTGAGTACTTGTTGAGTAGATTTCCCAAAGATAGACTCAGGTTAAGGATTTATAACGGCGAGGTTCCAAAAATGTTCGAATGTTTGAGATCAAGTTGCTGTCGCAGTTCTAAAAATAAACTGCCTGCATACCACATATACGTAAATTCACGACCTTTATTGAGAGAATTTCGTACAGCATTGGCATGCAGAAATCTTCTGGTCAAAACAGCGCTAGATGCTTATCTTGCAGGTCGCTTTGATGGAGACGGCTCTATTTCTGCCTATCGAAAATACTGCAGGATAGTCTACGGCAATTGTGATGACCTAGTAAAGGACAGGCTTCTATTGAGCGATCTTAAAACTTCGGTTTACAAGTACCATAAAGCTGGAACGTATTGTCTTTACTTTTCAGAGGTTACTTTAGACAGGTTTTTGGAACGTATAAAACCGTATTCATTAAGTAATAAATTGCAATAACCCTGTATCGACTTTTCCAGCAATGGAAGAATGGATCTCTTTCAAAGAGTCCATTAAACGCTGATCTCCGCCTTAGGCGGATGATGATATAGTCAGATCTGTTAGTAATAACAGTAGTTAACAGTTGTTAACGTAATCGGTCGTCAGCTCGTATCGTGAGACGTACCCTTAAGTGGGCTAACGAGCGCAACCCCTACCGTTAGTTGTATCACTCTAGCGGAACTGCCCTGGTAACAGGGAGGAAGGAGGGGACGACGTCAAGTCAGGATTGCCTTTATGTCTGGGGCCAGAAGCATGCTACAATGGCGCGCACAACGGGAAGCAAGTAGGCGACTATGAGCAAATCCCTTAAATCGCGTCTCAGTTCGGATTGAAGTCTGCAATTCGACTTCATGAAGTTGGAATCGCTAGTAATCGGCGGTCAGCTATACGCCGGTGAATACGTTCTCGGAACTTGCACAAGATAAATGCGCTTGGCAGCGCTTAAAACTAAGTGGTGTAAATCCACTCCCCCGCCACGGCGGGGGATAGTTGAGAACAGGACTTCTCCCGTAAGGGAAAGTCTGAAGGGTTCAACATACAAACGGCAGTCTCACAATTGACCGCCTATTGGCGGGAAATTGGAGGAAGACGCGGATGTAGATCCGCGAAACCTCACAGTCAAAAACGGATACTTTGACCTTGCGTGTGTACAAGGGAAAAAGTCTATGAATGTCCGGTGGGAATGCCTCAAAGAGTTTTTAGCGTAACCCAAGGAGATCCTAATGATAAGTGTAGTTCTTACGTCATTAGGAAGTCAGCAGAGTCCATAGTACCATTGATATCCAAATGCTAAATGATATTATATGGGAAGGGATGAATTCTACACTAAATCCAAACTATGTTGTGGGTTTTGTCGACGGTGAGGGCTGTTTCAGCATTACCGTTAACAAGCATCATGGAAGACTTTCTGAAGTTCGATTACTTTTTGCAATCGAGCTTGAGGAGTCGGACGAAGAAATTCTTCGTATCAGGAACGAAGTGTAGAAACTCGCCGAGTGCGCTAAACGCGCACGCTCGGTGGGGTGGGACAATGAATTACTTGATCCCAATCACCGCCCGTCACGCCAGCAAAGCTGGGGCTACCCTAAATCTTAGCGTTTGTTAGGCTCACGGTAGAACCAGTGATGAGGGTGAAGTCGTGTAAATGGAGTGTTGCGACTTATGGGAGTAATCCCTTAAATAAATTCGGCTAATAACGGTGAAGTCCACCTTAGGTGGATAATACCGTGGGAAGTCCGCCTTAGGCGGACCCCGTATCGACTGATTGTCTAATGTATATTATTATACAGGACATGAGATGTAGTTTGATCGATAAGATCGAAAATCAGAAATTACATCATACGCCGACTCCAAAGATATCAAGAGCTTATTTACTTGGAGCTCTACATGATTCTACTAAGTCTAGATATACCTACAGGATTTGTCAGAAATATCCTGATTATATCCAACTCTTGTCGGAAGGTATAAAAACCTTAGGGTGCAAAAGTTGGACTTATAAGGAGGGGAAAGAAAGAAATCTCTATGTTGTTGAGTTCGGTCAAGGGCTACTAAAAGGTTATACCTTAAGTACTTTAGATGACAAAATCGATTACGTTAGAGGTTACTTCGACTCTGAAGGTTCTGTGCCTAGGAATATATCGGCAAGATATTATATATATTTTGCG
>LCJU01000008.1 GCA_000994815.1 candidate division WWE3 bacterium GW2011_GWC2_44_9
CGGAAATAGATATCTCATACAACAACATTAAAAGCCTGCCATCTCAAATAGATAGATTTACAAATCTGCAGGTATTTATCCTTAAAGGCAACAAGCTTAACTCACTTCCTGCTGAAATTGGCAAACTTAGTAAGCTAACCATACTTGACGCCAGCGATAATGATATTACCGACATACCCGCCGAAATCGGCAATTTATCAAACTTAAAAACTTTGGACCTTTCTGGCAATGACATTGACGAGTTCCCCAACGAAATGATTAAGCTGACTAATTTAGAGGTACTGAATCTTACCGGCAATCCGGTTAAGCCGGACCATCTAAAAAGACTTGAAGAAAATCTCCCTACAACTAAAATAGTTAGGTAATGAAACACAAGCCTGCCGGTAAAGTTATCTCCATAGCAGTTTTACTAACCGCACTAGGCGGCATGTACTTTATTGCAAAAAACCTAAAAAATTTTGAAGCGCTTGTTGTTAGTGCCGGATTATTTGGCCCAGTAGTGGCTGTTTCTTTGTATGCGGTTTTTGCGCCAACCCCCATTGCCACCGACCCAATAACATTAACCAGCGGTGCACTTTTTGGCCCATTTGTGGGCACACTAATCGGATGGATGGGCAACAACCTAGCGGCTCTGGTTGAATACGTTATCGGCAGAAGAATAAGCGAAAGTATAGATTATGAAGTCTACAGAAAAAAGCTCCCGCTAGGTATAGGCAAACTACCTATAGATTCACCAGAACTGCTTATTTTTGGCAGAATGATACCGTTTTACGGCAGCAAGGTAATTAGCCTTATGGCAGGAATGTACGGAGTTTCAATCAAAAGATATATTTGGACATCCGCAGTGGTAAACCTTACAGGTTCGGCACTACTTTCTTACGGGGGGCATCGCCTGTTTACACTACTTAAAATGCTCGTTATAGTCGACTAATTCTTTGGGCAGAGGATCCCTGGAATCGGGAAAGAAGTTATAATTAAAAACAACTTCTTCGTCCTTATCGATACGGCTTATGGCACTAATAATTATCAACATGTTTTTAAAATCAAAAGTGTATTTTGAATTGGGCTCGTATGAGTGGTTCACAACACTGCAGTAGCCTAAAACAATGCCGTGGTATCTTGCAGAATACGCAAAGTAATATTTCCAGAAAGTGGTTTTTTCTAGATTAGGTTCTTCTTTTACATCAACCGGAATAATTGGACATATATTAATGATCTCTCGCGACTCAATTAGTCTGTCGGCAAGCATGCCTCGGATACCTAATTTCTTTGACATGCCGGTATGAAATAATGGCTGAATAGCCCCTTTAAGTCTTGTTGAAATCGCGTATGTAAATTCACTGCCCGTCGCATTTAGTGTCAGTCTTTCTCCCTTGGCAATATTTCTGTTAGAGACAATTTTGATCGATGCTGTACTCTTATCTACAACAACAGCACAATTACCATTTTGAGACTTTGAAAAAAATACCGCGTAACCATAGGGAAAACAAAGATTGTCTGTATCCCAATCAAATAAACAATCTTTTAACGGTGTGCTACAAAGAAAAGTCTGCTGCGGTTTAGGAATATATATTACAGGAGAATCGTCCAGCACACGGCCTTTACGAATAGCCTCCGCGGCAACAACGCTATCCAAAATACCTAAGTCAAAAGGCTAATTTCATATTTCCTAAGCAATCGTAAAATGATATAACTTTGTAGGCAAAAAGTATATTGTAGGCAAAAAGTATATTGGAAACAAAATGTATAGACTAAATACCAGCAACTTGAATAAGTATAAAATCGTAATGCTGTCCGACTATGTAGATCCCGCTACATACACCCAAGAGGAACTTACCAAGGAGAAAGCTTTTATTAACGCGATTCGGGGCCAAATTGGCAAATATAGCATTCCTATAGATTATGTTGAAGTGAAAACATTGCGCGACATACAAACTGCGTTAGCAAAATACAACAAGCAAAAAACCGTCATTTTCAACTGGTGCGAAACGCTAGACGGCACAGACACCGAGGCAACGGACGTAACGAAGTATCTTGAAAAGAAACACTTTATATTTAGCGGAGCAAACTCAAGTTGTTTAGCACTAACTCAACAAAAAGACAAAACATATGATACCTTACGCCAGAGCGGCATTAGCGTTCCCGCATATCAACTTCTAACCAATATGCAGGACGTAAAAAAAGCGGCTATAAACTTTCCTTTAATACTTAAGCTTAATGCTTTTCATTCCTCGGTAGGGATAACTATGGCTAACATTGTTACTAACCGCAAGCAGCTCCTCCAACAAACACACAAACTACTAGCTAACTATCAAACAACCGTTATGGCTCAAGAATTTATTGATGGACCTGAATACACAGTTGCAGTTTGGGGCAACTATCCAAACGAACAGGCACTAATGATATACAAAGACAAATACGCTGATACCAAAGGCTGTATAGTCAATACAAACAACGCCAAATTTGATGAAAAGTCTGAAGATGCAAAAAATGTTACGTTTATAAAAATAAATCCGGAAAATCACAATAAAACTATTGAAAAAATTATAAAATACGTGTTAAATTCATATCGTACATTAGGTTTTAGAGATTACGGTAGATTTGAAGTTAGAGTTAGTAAAAAAGGCTGCTACGTTATTGACTGTAACCCAAATCCTTGGCTAGGTATTGACGGAATTTTTATAGCCGGTGCAAAAAAATATGGGTATAATTATGGAGAAATGATTATGCAAATTTGTGATTTTGCAATCGAAAGACAAGAAAAGTATGAATGATTTATTACTTCCAAAAAACCATTTCGGTAATGGCAACGGCCATAAATCTGTAAGCATTAGCCGGGCAGCGATTATATACAGCTATGCCGAAAGGGGGTTTTTCCCTACCGAGGAGCTGTACATTACAGAAAAAAATGCGCGCGATGATGCAGTTTGCATAGCAAGAGAGCTGGAAAAAATGGGCGTGCAGGCTACATTGATCCCATCGAACGATTCAATCATCGACGAGTTGGGTAAAACAAAACCGGAAATAGTTTTTAACTTAGTCGACTCCATTAAAGGCAACGAATATCTCTCGGCGACAATCCCCGGTATCTTGGACATGCTGGATATACCGTTTACCGGTGCGGGTCTTTTGGGTTTAGCAATCTGCTACAACAAGTTTCTAACAAAAAAACTCCTGCAAAGCGCGGGCATCCCAACCCCTAACTTTCAGCTTTTTCACACTCCGCTGGACATACTAAACGTTGAGCTTCGCTATCCGCTTATCTCTAAGCTAAACGAAATTCACGGAGCCGTAGAGATTAATGCAACCGCTGTGGCCGAAAATGAAAAACAATTAAGGGAACGGCTTACTTACTTAATCAAAACCTACGACCAGCCCGTGCTGGTGGAGGAGTTCATTGTTGGCAGAGAAATCACTGCGTATGTGCTGCAAGGCAATGTTACAAAAATTTACCTTGGCGAAAAAGTTTTTAACAAGCCCGATGAAAAATACGTATTTGCTACCTTTAATGACCAGTGGTCAGAAGATACACCGGCAGATAAAGCGCTATGGCCATTTTATTACGCTAAATATGAAGACAGCTTCCTTAAAGATTATGTGCGAAAAGCCTTTGATATAACGGATATGCTGGATTACGCAAAGTTTGACATTAGAATGGATGCATCAGGCAGGTACTACTTTATTGACTCTAATGCTAACCCGGATTTTGGGCCCAAAGAACTACAAACAGGCATGGGCTATATAATAGAGGATTTATACGGGGTGTCGTTTCAAGACATTCTGCGCAGACTTATCAACAACACTATAGGAAATGCGCAAAGTGAAGAAGTAGTGGAAGAAAGAGTTAATGGCAAAGCTGTAGTTAATCAGCAGCAAGTTTAGAGAACTAAATCCTCAAAACTGTCTTCACTGTCTTTGACGTCAAAAAACGAGTCTAACTCATCTTTGGCATCCTCCTGAACAACGGGCGAAGAACCTGCAGGCTTCTTTTGACTAACTCCAGGTAAATTCGCTGGGCTTGATACTACCTGGCCAAAAGAAAATATAATCACAAAAGACAAAGCAATAAGCAGAGTCGCAAAAATTATAACTAATAGCTTTACATTGCCGGTCTTCATTAATCTTCCTCCGTTTTGTCAACTTTACCTTTAAGCTGCTCTCTCAAAGCTTTAATATGCGCTTTAACATTGTCTCTGTAGTAATCCCGGATTTCGTCGCCCTTTGCCTTAACAACCCTCCACTGATCCCTTACGGCTTGGACTTTGGAAACAAAGTCCCCTTCATACCTAAGACATGGAAGGTCCTTAGTTTCGTCAAACAAAGTCATAAATTTGGTTAACTCGCTTTCATATTCGGATGCCAAAGCCGAAAGCTTTGAGTAGTCACTTTCCAGCACCTCGGTATCCAAGCCTTGCTCTTTGTAAAAAGCGATCCTTGAGTTCAACGCCTCCAAACCCTTTTTGAGATGCGCAAGCCTTTGGATTTTTATGTTGTAGTAACCCTCATACCTCTCCCCTACCCTACTTCTAACTCGCGCACACACTTCCTCCCTTTTAGCTTCTAATCTCTCCTGCAGTTTTTCTTTAATAGTGTCGACTTTAAATTTCTCCTTCCAGCCCTCTGCCGACTGCATCCATTCATCAGCGGCAGGCGGGGCCGCATAAGCTGAATTAACTTTTACAAAGGTAAACAAAGAGAAAAACGGTAGGGCTAGAATAAGATACGTTCTTGGCATTCTTTAATGATACTTGCCTGCGGTTAACAAGTCAAACCGTTTAGGTGAGTTCCCGCACACCCCCAAAAGCTATCCTATCTTTAACAAGGTCTTTAGAGAGCAAAATGCTCGCCGGACCCAAAACAAAATTGCCCCACTTAGCGTTTATAGCGTCAACAGCATCTGCCAGTTTGTAGTTTTTCTCTTCCACGCCAAAAAGATCGGGTTGAAAAGTATCGGTTTTAATAAGTCCAAAGCAAAAAACCGTCAAAGTGTGGACGGGTTCTTTGTACGGAGCTAAACCCAGTAGCTTAAAAGCCGAAGTAAAAAAGTCTCCGGGTTTGTAAATAAAGTCTGCGTATAGCCGGGTTTTATGCCAAAAGTTTCCGGTTTTGTACCGCACGGCGACACCAACACCTCTAGCCTTAAAACCCGAAGTATGAAGTCTAAAACACATTTTTTCCGTAAGTTTTTGAAGAATAGGCAAAAGGTCTTCAAGCTTCCAAAAAGGCTTAGGCAAAGCATAGGAGTTGCCAAAACTTTTTCGGGCAAAGTCCACGGCGTCTATTTCCCAACCCCGCAATCTTAAGTACCAATAGTAACCACCAATAGAGTGAAAGGCGCGGATCAAGTCTGAAGCTTTGGCGTTGTAAAAATCCATAACCGTGTAAATGCCGCTCTCGGCGAGTCTGGCGGCGCTATTTGCCGCGATACCACAAAGGTCTTGAAGCTTAAGTCCCGCATAAATCTTTTTAAAATTGTAAGCGTGTATTTCATCCAGCCCATCCGGTTTGTGTAGAGCCGAGGCCGTTTTAGCTAAAAAGCGGTTTGGGGCGATACCTATAGAAACGGTGATGTAGTCGCCGATGGCATTTTTTATGTCACACTTAATTCTCTTGGCAACTTCATGCATACCAAGTTTAAACGCAGGACAGCCCTCTAAGTTTAGGGCAAACTCGTCAATGGATTTTGGGGAAAACTCCGGAGTATAGCAGTTTATAATTTCCCTAAATTGTAGATGAACACATCTGTACTTTGCCGGATCGGGTTCAAGAATAAGCAGATCCGAACACAGCAGCTTACCCTCTTGTACCCGCATGCCAGTTTTTACCCCCAAGCGCTTGGCCTCAATTGAAGAAGCTAAAATGCAACCACCCGGTGAATTGTATGCCGCCACGGCAATTGGCCTGCCGCGCAATTGCCTGTTGGCCTGCTGTTCAATAGTGGCAAAACACGAATTAAGGTCAATATGCATAAGTGTTGAAGCTTTAGTATTAAAGTCCATATGCGCTAATCGCAGGAAATTTCGTCCACCTCCCAAGCAAGGTTTTCGGTGTTTAAAACAAGTCTAAAAAAGGCCCCGGCCGAAGAAACGGAAAAAACATGATACAGTACTCGGCCAACTCTGTATGAGTGGTGCAAATCCACTTTTTGGACTTTTTTCAGCTCGCCTTCCCACTTAAATAGCGTGGGGTAAGCTTGGTTTTTCTTATGGTTATAGGTTAAATTCACAGATACAGGCATTTTGACTTTATCCAGCATACACCCGAATATAATACGAAGTGGGGCAGGCGTCAAGGGTGATCCCGTGGGCTGGGTGTGATTGGATTATGTTCTTGAGTAGGATCACGCAATAATCGCGCAGGTTATCGCGCAACGGATTTTGTTGTCGAAACGGGGTTAAAGCTACTTTCTCACTATATATACGGTGTTTGGACCAGAACCTTTTTTCTTCAAGACCTTTGCGTCTTCCAGTCTCTTTAGTTTATCTTGAGCAGTCCGTTTTGGCACACCCAATATGTCCGCCACATCTTCGCTGGTTATTTGCCCCATGGTTATTACAAAGTCTACGATTTGAATTTCGTCTTTGTCCAGTACATTTCTGGTTGATCCTACATCACCAACCACAGACAGATTCAACACCTGGTCTTTTACTCTCTTGGCTTCATCTAAAAAGCCTGCCACAAAATACTCCAACCAATTGGTTAAGTCCGCGTCTTGCCTGGTTTTATATGTGGCACCGGTTTGCAATGCTTCGTAGTACGCTTTGCGGTTTCGGTTGTAGTAGTCCTCCAGTACTAAAATCTTTTTAAAATCCCAGCCGGACAGATACAACTGCAACAAGGTTAACAACCTGCCAGTTCGTCCGTTGCCGTCTGTAAAGGGGTGAATAGTCTCAAACTGATAATGAAACAAGCCCGTCTTTAGAACCGGATGAATTTCTCCATTTCCTTTTAGCCACCCCACAAGCTCTGCCACTTTCTCCGGCACTTCGGTTGACTTTGGCGGGGTATAAGCAACCTCTTCTTCTTTATTCGGCAGAACATTAACCACATATACTTGCCCTGGTCTAAACATCCCCGCCTTTTCTTTTTCCACCAAACCGTTAATTATCACTTTATGCAGTCTTAATATAGCTTGTGTGGTTATCACTTCTCCCCTGCCAGCCAGCAGATCTACATCCCGTAAAGCCGCTAAATAGTTTCTTATTTCCAGTACCTGATTTTTTTCAGCGGGGACTTCTTTTCCTTCTGCTACCTGAGCTACTTGATGTTCTTTTAGGGTGTTGCCTTCAATCGAGGTTGACGAATGCACCATTTTTACCACTGCCGCCCGTCGTAAAAACATTTCTCTTTCCGGCAGCAGGGTTGACTTGGATACTAATGCTCTTATTTCGGCTATTTCAGTAAGTTGAGATACTATTTTGTTGGTGATTTTATATTTGGGAATGAACACATCTATATTGTATCACGCAATAATCGCGCGGAATATCGCGCAATGGTTTTTTAGACAAAATCACTTGTGATCTAGTATAATGATTAAACACTATGGAACCGGCCCAGGAAGTGCAAACACAAAACAAAAAGAACACAAACATCGCGGTATATGGCGCGCTTCTAGTAATTATAACCGGTCTTGGGGTCTATCTATATAACACTAAAATGTCGCCCCAAGAAGTCAGAGTACAAAATGCGCCAGCCCAAACCAGCGAGCAAACCCCAAAATCTGCAGAAGAAGCCGGAAGCGCAGTGAGAAGCTATATTATTACGGCAAGGAACTTTGAATTTGACGCCACGGAGTTAAAGGTAAAAAAAGGTGATACTGTGAAGGTGGTCCTTCATAACACCGAAGGCTCCCACGACTTCGTATTGGACGAGTTTAACGTTAGGGCAGAAGTTTTAGATGTTGGTGAATCCCAAGAAGTCGAGTTTATTGCGGATAAAATCGGTAAATTTGAGTACTACTGCAGTGTGGGCAGTCATAGAGCAATGGGAATGGTTGGCAAACTTATAGTGGAAGAGTAGCCGGTGACTTTAGTTCAAGCCTTAATTATGTCTATAGTGGAGGGTGTTACGGAGTTTCTCCCCGTATCGTCAACGGCACACCTTGTGCTGGCGTCCAAACTTATGGGCATCAGTCAGACTGGCTTTGTAAAATCGTTTGAGATCGCTATTCAGCTGGGAGCAATTTTAGCTGTAGTGGTTTTGTACTTTAAGGACTTGACCGCCAATTATCGGGTTTGGCCAAAAATTATCCTGGCTTTTGTACCCACTGCTGTGTTGGGCTTTATTTTCTACGGTTTTGTGAAATCGGTTTTGCTTGGCAATTCAGCGGTAACGTCTATTGCCCTGGCCGCTGGGGGACTACTTTTTATAGTTATTGAACGGGTTTGCGCTAAACTTGTACCTGCGCTAAACACCAACACCCACGGATTTTATCAGGAGCTGGCAAAGCTCCCTTCTCTAAAACTTTTAGGTATCGGGGTTATGCAAAGCGTGTCAATGATCCCGGGCGTATCAAGGTCGGCGGCAAGCATTGCCGGAGGCATGCTTGTGGGCCTAACCAAGCAAACAGCTATCAAGTTTTCTTTTATATTAGCCATACCTACAATGCTTGCCGCCACATCTTTAGATCTTTATAAGTCGGGCTTTATGTTCAACCCAAACGAATTAACAGTCCTCACAATAGGCTTTCTGGGCTCTTTTGGCTTTGCGCTTCTTGCCGTCAAAACCTTCACTGGCTATCTGCAAAAGCACTCTTTTGTGCTATTTGGTATTTACAGAATAACTATTGGACTGCTTTGGTTCTTTGTTTTAATGTAACTTGCAGTTATAATGTAGAAACACTTATGAAAGTCTACAAATTTGGTGCAGTTTGGTGCCCCGGTTGTCTTGTTATGAAGCCAAGGTGGAAAGAGATTGAAGCAGAAAACCCATGGCTGGAAACACGGTATTTTGACTATGATACAAGCAAGGAAATGGTAGATAAATTCAACATAGGCAAGGTATTGCCAGTCTTTGTTTTTCTGGACAAAAACAATAAGGAGATCACCCGGCTCATCGGCGAAGTGTCTAAAGATAGTATCATGAGAATAGTCCGGGATAACAAGGATCTCTAGGACCGTCCCCACTTATGCTAAAGCGCGTAGCCATTATAATCTGCTTGGTTGTTATCCCCTTACTTATTCAGCAGAAAACGTCTCTAGTCAAGCCAGCTTTGGCTCAAGCAATCCAAGAAAAAACCGTAACTGTTCATTTGTTTTGGGGTGAGGGCTGCCCGCACTGCGCAAAAGAAAAGCTCTTTTTAGAAAGTGTAAGGCAGAAGCTGCCATTTGTACAAATTCAAGAGTATGAAGTGTGGTACAACTCAAAAAACAGAGACCTGCTAAAAAAAGTGGGGGATGAGCTTGGGTTAACTATTTCCGGCGTACCTTTCACCGTAATAGGCAGTAACTATACAGTAGGCTACGCATCAGACGAGACTTCAGGTATTGAACTGCTAGGCTATATTAACTCTTGTGTAACACAAGGCTGCACAGATGTGGTAACAGAGGTCATCAGTCGTCCACCGTTGATCCCAACCCCCCAACCAACGGTTTCCCCCACACCTAAGCCAGCCGAACCCAAAACCGAACCAAAAATACTTGATATCCCGTTATTTGGCCCCACCGATATTTCAAACATGTCTCTGCCGCTTTTAGCTATTGTTATAGGTACTTTAGACGGCTTTAACCCCTGCGCCATGTGGGCGCTGCTTTTTCTTATTAGTCTACTGGTGAACCTTAAAGATAAAAGGCGCATGTGGCTGCTCGGCGGAGCCTTTATTGTAGCGTCGGCGCTGGTTTATTTTATCTTTATGTCGGCCTGGCTAAATATTTTGCTCTTTATTGGCTTTATTGTGTGGGTTAGGGTGGCCATCGCCGCTTTTGCCGTAGCTGCAGGGGTGTTTAATCTTAATAAATACCGGCTGTACCAAACCGGCTGTATAGTTGAAGAAAGCGAGAGCCGCAAAAAGACTTTTGCCAAGCTAAAGAGCTTCACCACCAACAAAAACTTTGTTGTTGCGCTAGCGGGCATTATTGGTCTGGCTTTTGCCGTTAACATGCTGGAGCTAATGTGCTCCGCCGGATTCCCGGCCATTTTCACTCAAATACTGGCCCTAAACAATCTGCCAACCGTGGCTTACTATCTTTATATCCTAATATATATCTTCTTTTTCATGCTAGACGATATGATCGTATTTTTTATCGCAATGAAAACACTTGAGGTAACGGGCATTTCCACAAAGTATGTAAAGTATTCCCACCTGTTAGGCGGACTACTAATGGTTATTATTGGGCTTCTGCTTATTCTCAAACCCCAGTACCTAATGTTTAGCTTTTAGACTGCAGCTTTGCCTTAAGTTTCTCAACTAACGCAGTAATAGACCCTTTAAGTTCATGGTATATCGTTCCCACACCCAACACTGCAAAAACAAACATTGTTAGTATGGCAAGGATATCCTTTGTTGGCGTATCAGCCATAAAGCTAGTCTAGGTAGTTTTCAACCTTAACAGTTGCCTGTAGACTTGAGAACCAAGCACCTACTTCGTTACCGATTTTCTGGTCAGTTAAGGTCTTTCTGGCGGAGGCATTCTTCTCCTCCGGTGTTGCGCCGGTAATACTGTCACCAAGTGTGGTTACATATTGGGCAACTTCCTCGTCGGTAACGGTAACTTTAGGTCCAAACATTTTATTAACACCCACCTGCAGGTACATATCGCTTCTAAAGTCGGCTAAGGTTCTACCCTGTTGACTCAATATGGATTCCAGACTTTGTCCGCCAAGCTGCTTTTCAATGTTGGCCATTTCGGCGTCTATTTCCGCATCGGAAACGGTAATACCCGCTTTCTTTAGCTCATTTCTAACTATGTAAACGTCAATTAAGTCCTTTGCGGCGGTTTTGCCGTATCTGGTTTTGAGCATTTTATCCCACTCACCTCTTGGAATACCCACACCGTCAACCTTGGCTACATACATAATTTTATCTACTGGAGTTAGCAGGTTTTTATACCCACCGGCCATAAAGGCCTTAATGTTTGAAAAAAAGTAACCCACTAACACCCCAAGCGGAATTAATAAAATAAAAATTAGCGTTGGCAGCTTTTGCTTAACAGAAGCAGGAATCGGCAGTGAGATTTTTGGCAGTTTGATAAATGTAGGTAAATTCATAAGACCCTTTCTAAAATATGCCCAATTATAGCATTTTAGATAGGTAAGTAGATATGACACAAGAAAGAGGCAATTTTTCTTGTGTCGAGATAGATGCCCGGCGCTTTACTCGATGCGTGGGAACGCCCCGCGTAGAAGCGCTCGGATTACCATCACCACGGCCACGGCCAAAACCAACAGCAGGAGAGCCTCTCCCGCTCCGAGTGTTGGCTCCGCGGCTGCGCCAAACCCAGCGAGGGTCACCGCGTTCGGCGAGCAACCAGGCCAACTCAAGCTTTTCGTCGTGTCGAAATCGTTCTCGACACGATACGAGTTGGCCCCCGTCTGCGGCGTCGAGGACATTTCGTAGTGAACTGTCTTCGACTCCCCAGGTCCCAGTTGCACGTGGACAACTACCTGATCCCCAGTCGGATACCACGTTCCATCCCCAGGAACGTGATACGTCAAGTATAACTTGACGTCCTGGGTTACAGGCATCGGACCGTCGTTCACAAACTCGACGGTTCCGCCAACCCCGACGCCTGGTGCACACCACGCCCGAATCTCCGTCACGTGCAACCCGCCGTCGGGTTGCACTGGCGGCTGCGCCGCCGCGGGCGACGCGCAGGTGTACAGCAGTAGTGCTATAAGCACTACTGCAAAAAACGCCCTCAAAGCATCGTCAAACATTTTTCCTCCTCAACCCCCGTATTTACAGTCCTCGGCTTTTGTCCTCCGGCTCGCTTGCCAGAGTCATCCCTGCGTTTTGTGGGAAAAAGCCGTTGCCTCAGGACGGAACGCAGAAAAGAAAGATAATTGCTTATCCGCCCTTTCTGCGGCCCGCCCAATGAACTTACCTTGTCAAAGAACAAACCTCAATGCTGATTATAGCGTAATATCGGCAATATATCAAAACTATGGGGTAATGCGTAATTAGTTCCAAACCTGGAACCGGTTAATAAAGAACCGCTTTAGGACATCGGTCACAGCCAAGTAGATTGCCACGATAACTGCCAAAAAGATAAAATAGTCAAATCTAAGTGGTACAAACCCAAAAGTATGAGCAAACGGAGAAAAAATAAGCACTATTGCCGTTAGCACCACTACAATCGAAGAAATAACCAATGCCTTAGCTGGCTTAGACCTCCAAAACGGTGTCCTAGCCGTTCTGATAACAAAAATAATCAAAACCTGTGTTGTAAGCGACTCTAAAAACCAGCCGGTTTGAAAACCCCCGATACCGTAAGCAAACACCTTATACAATACAAAAAATGTAATAAAGTCAAAAAGCGAGCTAATAGGCCCAAAAAAAGTCATATACTTCCTAATAAAGCCAATATCCCATTTTCTTGGCTTGAGTAGAGACTCTTTATCCACCTGATCGGATGGAATAGTTATCTGGGAAAAATCATATAGCGTATTGTTTAGCAAAATTTGTACCGGAGTCATGGGCAAAAACGGCAAAAGCACAGAGGCCAAAGAAGCCGAAAACATATTGCCAAAATTTGAGCTAGTACCCATTAGGATATATTTGACAGTGTTATTAAAAGTGGTTCGACCTTCCATCACCCCATCGGCAATAACATCAAGGCCTTTCTTCATTAACACAACACCGGCTGCCTCTTTCGCCACGTCTGAAGCGCCTTCTACGCTGATCCCAACATCGGCCGCATGCAAAGCTGGGGCATCATTTACGCCGTCGCCTAAAAAGCCAACGGCGTGGCCCTGCGCTTTAAGCGCTGCAATAATCTTTAGCTTATCCTCGGGAGTAACTCTGGCAAAAACATTATTAGCGCAAACTAACTTTGCAAGTTCTTTACCTTGTGCCTGTTGAATTTGGCTACCCAAAACAACCCCTTTTATGCTAAGCCCCGCCTCCTGGCATAGCTTGATTGAAACAGTTTCGTTATCCCCGGTGAGCACTTTAAGATCAATATTGAGCTCTTCCAGTTTATCAAGCGACAGGCGATATTATCTATACGAAACAATGCAAAACCTTTCTATTGCAGTAAAACAAAAATATCCGCTTGATGTGCCCCATGGTTTGGCAAAATA
>LCJU01000009.1 GCA_000994815.1 candidate division WWE3 bacterium GW2011_GWC2_44_9
GTTGTAAAAAAGGCTAAAGGCCGCACATTTTACGGCTGTTCCAGGTATCCAGAGTGCAAGTTTTCCAGCTGGAAAAAGCCGGTAACGGAAAAAACGACCTAAACCAGTGGTGGTAAAATACTTGCGTGCCTTTGTCAACCCAAGCGGTAAAAAAAAGAACTGCCCAAAACCGGTATAAGAAAATAGTTGACTTTAAGAATCTGGCCAGACTCTCCGCCAATTTGCACAAGCAAGGTAAGAAAATAGTTTTTACTACCGGGTCTTTTGAGGTTGTTACGCCCGGCCATTGCAGATTTTTGGCCGAGGCCAGAGCATGTGGCGACGTTTTGGTTGTTGGCTTGTGTTCGGATCGCTCCATTTCCAAACTAAAAGGTCCTGACTACCCGCTACTAAACCAGGATGCCAGAAGCGAAATGCTTACGTATTTGAGGAGTGTGGATTATGTGACTGTTGTTGACGAAGGTGAACCGCATGCCGCAATAGTTCTGCTGGCGCCGGATATCTTTTATACCAACACGAAAGAACTGGAAAATGGCAATGTGGATGAGCAGGCCGAATTTTTGCTAAAGCGGGCGGGTGGTAAGTTGGTAGTGTGCGAGGACCACAACCCGTATAAGAGCGCCCGGGACCTGATTGAACACGTTGCCGACTTGAGGTTTACAGAGATAGTGGCTTCGTATCTTTGGTCCAAGCATATAGCTTTTGGTTTAGATAGTGTGCCAAATTTTAAACCCGCGGATTATGGCGACCAAACGCCGCAGGATAGGAAAGCCTTTAATCCAGCCGAGTTTATTTACAAAGATAAAGCTGTCTTGGAAGCATTTATTCAAGAGCGCGCCCGCCTCGGGTGGACCACAAAAGCTAAGCTGGTTTTTGTTTCCGGGTCTTATGACCTTTTGCACGTTGGCCATGCCAGGTTTGTGGAAAAAGCCTCTTTGCTGGGCGACTTTTTGCTGGTAGGTATACCGTCTGATGCCAAAATAAAGGCGATGAAAGGATATGGCCGACCTATCATTAGCGAATATTCACGGGCTTATGTATTGGCCAGTTTGGACTTTGTAGACGGCGTGTACATTTTTGATGACTTTACAGTTGCCGATACCTTAGCAACTCTTAAGCCCAATGTGTTTTTTACTGTGGCCGAGGAGTGGAATTCGGGGCTTAAACAGAGCCCGGAGTATAAAATCGTTAGGAAAAGCGGCGGTAGGGTGGTAACCGCGCCGCGGCAGTCGCCGTTTTTATCGTCATCTTCGATGATTAATAGAATGGCGGCGAAAAAAGTCAAAGATATTTTTAAGGAGTGCATGGATGAAGATAAAATAAAACTGATGCAGCGGGAAGGTTCAAAGTTTAAACTACATGCCGAAAGTGACGTTAAAAAAACTTAACAAAATACCGACAGGCACAACCCGCGTCTCCGAGTGGTACGATAGGATTGTAACCGCTTTGGACAAATGCGTTTTTTGCGACTTGAAACCAAAATATGTAATTATGGAGCAGGCCGAGGTTGTGTTAACGGTAAGCCTGTTTCCGTACACCGAAGGCCACCTGCTGATAATTCCCAGGCGGCACATTGAAAGGCTTAAGGAGTTGACAGGCCCGGAGTGGTTGGCGGTGAATGCTTTATTACTGATTGGTGTGGACTTAATTGCCAAGGCTTTGGGAGTTGATGACGTGAATATAATTTACCGCGAGGGTGGGGCGGCAAGTGGCAAGAGCTTGGGCCATTTGCACTGGCACATTATGCCAATGAGGCGGGGGTTTTTGACCCGAACAACAGACGGCATTCACTATACGTTTCAGAACGTTGCCAAAACGCCAATTGAACTGGCGGAGTTATATAGAAAGTACAGACCGCAGAAATGAGCAGCTGCACTAAAGCTGATATTGGGTATATGAGGCGGGCGTGCCTATTGTGTGACAACTCCAAATGCGGATACAAGACCGGATGTGTAGTCGTAAAGGAGGGTAAAGTTGTAGCTGAAAGCTGGAACGAAACATTGCCGGGCGAGGTGTATTGTCAGAATGGTGAGTGTGTGCGGGAGAAGGAGGGTTTGCGGGGCGGTAAGGACATACATAAAGTGTGCTCTATCCATGCTGAGGCTTCGTGTATCGCCCAGTGTGCCAAAGCGGGGCTGTCAGTTCAGGATGCCGCTGTTTATGTTTCTACGTTTCCTTGTATTATCTGCGCTCGATTGCTAGCAAAATCCGGCATTGCTAAGCTATTTTTTATGGCCGAGTATCCCGGGGGTAGAGAGGCGCAGAGTCTTTTAGTTAACAACGATGTAAAGGTTATTCATATCACTAAGGAACTAGTATGGGGCAAGCAAAGTTAAGGCAAATTAAAGCTAAGCAGCCAGACTGGCCGATTTATTTTAGAGACCGGCTGTTGCTTGGCGATTTACAGTCTAATGTAGGTGTAGCCACCTGCTGGACACCTAAAGAAGTAGTAGCCGCTGAATTAGGTGTTAAGAATTTTGCCGTTTGTGGCCAATTGTACACAAAAAGGGGCATAAATCCGCTAGTACGCAATATTTTAGCGAATCCTGCGATACGGCACTTGGTTATTTGCGGTGTGGACAGGCAGGGGAGTGGAGAAGCGCTAGTTAGACTGTTTGCGCATGGTGTAGAGGCAGTAAAGGGAACCGGTGGAAGACTGGAATCCTGGCAGGTTTTTGGGGATAACGAGACCTTATTGGACAAAGAACTTGCCAAAGATGCGTTGGAGGTGTTAATTAAGGGGGTTTTTGTGTACAATTTTATAAATAAACCCTTAGCGGAGGTGAAGGAATACGTACACAAACTGCCATCAATGCGGCCATTTGCTAAGCCATTAATCTTTCCGGACTCGAAAAAAGAAGTTGTCGCTAAGTTTCCCAGCGACCTTACAGTTTTTAAGATTAAAAGGGATTTTATTGCTGATGCTTGGTTGGATGTTTTGAAAACCATTATGCGGTTTGGGGTCGACACTCCAGGTATGTATGGCAATGTCCGCCAGCTAAATGATGTGTGCGTAGTGCTAGAGAAAGAAGTCACCAAGTTGCCACACATTCCCCGGTACTTGGGTTTTAGTGCGGAAAGCCTTGACAAGTATTATAAAGGCTTTTTTAGTCTAAACACCGACAAATCTGAAGCCTATACTTATGGTGAACGCATTGCTAGTTGGGGTGGCACGCTCGATCAACGGCAGTTACTTGTAGACAAGCTAACAAGGTATAACTACGACCGTGGGGCTGTAATTGTTTTGTGGGAACCCCAAACAGATAACTTTCCTCCCAAGAGCCAGCAACGCAAGGAATTGGGGCAAACAAAAGGCTGGAAAGTGCCTTGCTTAACCACGCTCTCGGCGCAATATCTAAATGACGAGCTGTATCTCAACGCGGTTTTTAGAAACAACGATATGTTTGGGGCTTGGCCACTCAACGCCTTTGCGCTTAGGCGATTTCAGGAGGAGCTTTGCGTTGATTTAGGTTTGAAAATTGGGCCGTTGGTTACACTCTCCCACATTGCCGAGATTTATGACTATGATTGGGATGCAGCTTCAAAGATTGTTGAGGCAAACGACACCTTGGCCAGAACCTGTGTGTATGATTCCAGGAGTTATTACATAGTGAAAGTTGAAGGCAAGGATATTATATGCGAGTTTTTCTCGCCCGACGGCTCCAGGAGCTTGGCAACACTTAAAACTAACGGTAACAAACCAAAGGCCGCCAGAGATATATGTGCTCAAGTTCTCAAAGAGCTGCTGATTTCAGACTTAGGGGCAGCGGCTGACTTAGGCCGGCAATTAGCCAAAGCCGAAGCCGCAGTTAAACTCGGGTTGGTATTTGAGCAGGATAAACCACTAGCCTTTGCCCACTAAGGTCCTTCCCGCTTCTTTTAGCCGATTTAGCTGAGTGTTGGTGAAGGTAAAGTCCCGTTCCCATTCCGTTCTGGTAGAGTACTTGTCTTTGTGCTTTAGCACCGATGCCAGATGGTTTTGGAGGCTTGTTAAAGCTTCTTTATATACTAATGCCTGATCAAGTATGCGGCTGTAGCTGTCTATAACGTAACGGTATACCTCCTCAAAAGGCCGGTTGTGCATGTAGTTCCAGGAGAAAACTATGCATTTGCCCAAGTCTTCCTCAATCCTGCCCACATAGCACAGCTCAAAGTCTAGCATGGCAGAGAGTTTGTTGTTGGTGACTAAAAAGTTATGCGGGGTGGGGTCACCGTGGAGGAAGGAATGTGCCTCGTTTTGGTTTGTGTGCACTTTTTTGGACTTGAGCGTCGCCGGCGGAGAAATGTGGTGCAGTTTTTTAAGAATGGCAAGCATTTGCCCCAGTACGTGATAGTCCATTTTTAATGGTGAGAGCCCCGCAAACTCTGAAAGTCGATATATTTTTCCAGCGAGTGTAAATTGCAAACCTTTTTGCTTTGTCGGCAGATACCGGGGAACCGGGAGTTTTTTATCCAGATACAAGGCTATAGAGATGTCCTTGCCGACTTTTGCCTCTTTATCTGCACTCCAAGCGCTTTCTGCCAGCAGAAGGTCCCTGTTCTTTGAGGTCTTTACATAATACGCGGTGGTGTGATAGCCCCAGGAGATTAGCTCAAGGTACTCGGCTTTTAGCCCGTAGCTATCGGCTATAACCAAGTTCAACCACTTGTGGTCTATATAATGCTGTTTCTCAGGACCGTCCCTAGTGTCATTTATGCTTTTATGGTATCATAGTGGGCGCACAAAATGGAAAAGTATCAGTTTCCCACAATTCAAGAGTTGCTTGCCGCTGGTGTCCACTTTGGTCATTCGGTTAACAAGTGGAATCCCAAGATGGAGCCTTATATTTTTTCCTCTAAGCAGGGGGTGCATATTATTGACTTAGATAAGACATCAGAGCTGCTAAAAGCCGCCGCCGACTTTTTATATGGGGTGGCCGCAAAGGGTGGACAGATCATTTTTGTGTGCACTAAAAAACAGATCGCCGATTTAGTTGCACAAGAAGCCAAAAGGTGCGGTGGTTTGTACATGAGCGAGAGGTGGATGGGCGGAACAATTACCAATTTCAAAGTCATTAAAAAGAGTATTGATAAGCTTGTGAGCTTGAAAAAGAAGAGGGATGCTGGTGAGCTTTCCATGTACACCAAAAAAGAGCGATTGTTGATAGACAGGGAAATTACCAGACTGGAAAGGTTTTTTGGCGGAGTAGTTGACTTAAAGGGTGCGCCGGCCGCCGTTTTAATTGTTGACGCTAAGCGGGAAAAAACCGCCATTAACGAGTGCAAGATTTTTAACGTTCCGGTGGTTGGTTTGGTTGACACTAATTCGGATCCTAGCAATGTTGATAAGCTGATTCCGGGTAATGACGATGCCGCAAAGTCTGTGGGCAAGCTAGTGGCTGTTTTAGCTGACTGCATTGCCGCCGGGGAGCATTCCCGACCACGCGAGGAACAGGCATGCGATCAGCTTGCGCATGTCTCTGTCGTCCCCGCGCACGCGGGGACCCATGGATTCCCGCTTGCGCGGGAATGACGGGCAACTTGCATTTCGGCGGGGCCCATGGCAGAAGCCAGGTCAAAACCGTTGCAAAAGCTAAGGCTTCTCCCAAGGAAAAAAAGGAGAAAAAATGACTATTGATATAGAAAAGATCAAGAAGCTACGGGAAGAAACAGGCGCTGGGGTGATGGACGCAAAAAAAGCGCTGGAAGAAACCGGTGGTGATTACGCTAAATCGGTTAAAATCTTGATGGAAAAGGGTTTGGCAAAAGCAGAAAAGCGCGCCGATAGAGCGGCGGGGCAGGGTTTGGTTTTTTGTTATATCCACTCTGGGGCGAAGGTTGGCAGTTTGCTAACAGAGGAATTCCAAAAGCTTGGCAAGGAAATAGCTATGCAGGTGGCTACCGAAGAGTATGCTAGCACGGACGATTTACTGGACGCCGAATATGTAAGAGATGCCGGAATGAAAGTAAAAGATTTACTTGCTGAAACAGTGGCCAAGCTGGGGGAGAAGATTGAAATAAGGGCTTTTACCAGATATTCAATCTAAAGATCAACAACCACCAGCTTACGCAGGTGGTTTGCTGTGTAACGCTGCGCATCAGCCGATGAGTACATCTAAATTCTCGCGTAGCGAGCTTTCTATTTTAGCTTATATCTACCAGTTTACACTGGTAGTTTTACGCTCGAATTATAAAAGGAAGAAACATCCGCTAGTTACACCACTAGTTACACCACGGCGGATTGGTAACCCGTAGTCAGGACTAGTGTTGTATTTTCCCTAATTGCTAACTATAATACTGCTGATATGCAGGTAAATGACCTATCACAAAAGCTAGCCCTTTCGTTAGAATATTTTATATCAGAACTCACAAAAATAAGAACAGGCAGGGCTTCCAGTATTTTGGTGGAGAATATTGAAGTTGCGGCTTACGGTTCCAAAATGAAGATAAAGGAACTGGGGTCAATTTCCGTCCCAGAACCACAAGTTATTTTAATCTCGCCGTGGGATAAGTCGCTTTTGTCAGAAATTGACAAGGCGCTGCGTGAGAGCACCTTGGGAGTTAATCCGATAACCGGCAGTGACACTGTAAAGGTTGTTATTCCGTCGCTCACCGAGGAAAGACGCAAAGAGATGGTTAAAGTCGTTAGCACTAAACTTGAGGAGTGTCGAAACTCTGTTAGAAATATTAGGCAGGACGCTATGAAAGAGATTGACAAGGCTTTTGCCGACAAAGAAATAGGCGAGGACGAGAAATTCTCCAGTAAAGATAAAGTTGAAGAAGTGGTTAAGGATTTTTCACACCGGGCGGACGAGACTGCGGAAAAAAAGAAAGATGACATCCTTAGGGTTTGATGCACACCTGTAAATGCTTACACTACTTGTTTTCATCCTAATATTGTCAGTTCTTGTTTTGGTTCACGAGCTGGGCCACTTTATCTCCGCCAGGAAAATGGGGGTGCGCGTGGAGGAATTTGGCTTTGGGATACCCCCCAGGTTGTGGGGCAGAAAGTTTGGTGACACAGTTTACTCAATCAACGCTTTTCCCTTTGGCGGCTTTGTAAAAGTCGCCGGTGAGGATGCGGGTGAAATAGTTGACCAAGCCGACCCCGGCGCATTTTTTAACAAAAGTCCGTACAAAAGGCTGTTAATTTTAGTTTCCGGCGTTTTGATGAATGTTACCCTTGCTATCTCGATTTTTTACGTTTTCTTTGCCGTTAACAACTTTAAGACTTCCAGTCTGCCGCTGTTGTACGACTACAATTTTAAGTACGGTCAAACGCTTAAAAACAGCACAGTTATATTTGGGTTTGAAGAAGGTTCCGTTGCTAAGGAGGCCGGGGTTCGGCCGGGCGAGTCAATTTATGCCGTAGACGGTAAGCGGGTCTTTAACGTTTATGACGTTAGGTACCAGATAAAAGATAAATCAGGCCAGCAAATAACCTTGCAACTGTTGGACACCAGAAGGCTAAGCGCTTCGACCAGAGATGTTAACGTGGTACCAACCGCGGATGTCTCCGGTAACGGCTATTTGGGTGTAGCTCTTGCTACATCGGTTGTGCTTGACTACGGTTCCTCTGCATTTAACCGGTTAACCTCGGGCTTTCAGCACGCCTTGAATATTTTAGACTATTCAACCACCACATTTTCGCAGCTGGTGGGCTCTTCTGTAGCCCAAAAGAGTGTGGAACCGGTTTCCGCAGGTGTATCCGGCCCGGTAGGTATTTTTGCCATAGTTGGGGTTATTTTGGACTATAAAGGTACAGACGCACTGCTAGGCATTTTGGACTTTATTGCAATTTTGTCCCTTTCTTTGGCTTTTGTGAACATACTGCCTTTGCCAGCGTTGGACGGCGGCAGAATAGCGTTTGTGCTTTACGAAATAGTAACGCGCAGAAAGCCAAGTCAAAAATTTGAAACCTCTGTCCACAAGTGGGGGATGGCGTTTCTTATAGGCCTTACCGTTTTAATAACGGCAAAGGATGTAGTAAACTTGTTTTAGCTTTATGGCTTACACAAAGGAGTTTATTCCGAAAAAATCAGACAATATATCGGACTGGTATACCGCTGTTGTAATGCAGGCAAGGCTCGCCGACTATGGGCCTTCCCGGGGCACCATGATTATTAGACCCTACGGTTACGCCATCTGGGAGTTGATACAGAAAGCACTAGATGAGAAGATAAAGGCCAAAGGTGTTCAAAACGCTTATTTCCCGTTATTTATTCCAGAGTCCTTTTTAAAACGTGAGAAAGCACATGTTGAGGGCTTCTCCCCGGAATTGGCAGTTGTTACTATTGGTGGCGGTAAAAAGCTTGAAGAAAACCTGATAGTTAGGCCCACCAGCGAGACTATTATGTATGACGCCTATTCCAGGTGGATATCGTCTTGGCGCGACCTGCCGCTTGCAATAAACCAGTGGAATAACGTTGTAAGGTGGGAGATGCGAACCTATTTGTTTTTGCGGACTACAGAGTTTTTATGGCAGGAGGGGCACACTGCACATGCTACTCATGAAGAAGCCTGGGAAATGGTTGTGTGGGCAATTAACGCTTACGAGGAAGTTTACCGCGATTACTTTGCTATGGCCGGGTACAAGGGTATTAAGTCTGATTCAGAGAGGTTTGCTGGGGCGGGATGCACCGTTACGTTTGAAAGCCTTATGCCAGATGGCAAAGCTCTGCAGAGTTGTACGTCCCACGATTTGGGCCAGAACTTTGCGAAAGTCTTTGACATTAAGTTTCAGGACAAGGACAGCTCGGTTAAATATGTGTGGCAGACAAGCTGGGGTTTCTCCACCAGATCTATTGGTGGGCTAGTACTCGCTCACGGTGATGACAATGGGTTGAGACTGCCGCCTAGATTGGCACCATATCAAGTGGTTATTATTCCTGTTGGAGCCATTGAGTCTGTAGTCAATGAGTGCAAGGCAATTAGTGAGATGCTTGCTTCATCCGGGATTCGCGTCCACACGGACTTTGCAGATGGTGAAACGCTGGTGTTTAAAATTAACAAGTGGGAGCTTAGGGGTGTGCCGTTACGACTTGAGGTTGGAGAAAGAGAGGTTCTACACAAGACTTTTACGTTAACTTGCAGGGACACAAGTCAAAAAATCAGTGTACCCTTTACTTCGTTAGCTAAGGCCGTTACTGCGGAACTGGCTGACATGCAAGCTAGGATGCTTAAAGAATCCGAAGCGTTTCTTGTAAAGAATACCAGAGTGGTTGACTCTTTCAATAAGTTCAAAGAAATAATGGCGGGAAGCAGAGGATTTATTAAGGCCTCTTGGTGTGAGAACCCTGTGTGTGAAGCGAAAATTAAGGAGGAGACTAAAGCTACAACCCGATGCAGACTTCTGGATGAGGACGAAAAAGCTGGTAAATGTGTGCATTGCGGGAAAGAATCGAGGTATCAGTGGGTTTTTGGTCAGTCCTACTAGTTCCTTTTTGCCGAGTGGTTTTGTAATTTCTGCGTTCATAGACTAAAATTCCCCCATGTATGATGAGAAGTGCCTGTTCTGTGAGATTGTTGCTGGAACCGAGCCAAGCGAAAAAGTTTTTGAAACACTAGAGTTTTTAGTGATTAAAAACAAATATCCGGTGGCACCTGTGCACGTACTAGTGCTAGATAAAAAGCACCGCGAGAAGAAAGAAACAATTTCTGGTACGTATTCTAAAGCGGCTGGGGGTTATTGGGATGGGATGTTTGAAGCAATTTTTGGTACAATAGCCAAACTTGGCCTGGACAAAACAGGCTATAAGCTAGTGAACAACGGGGCGGGCTACAATCATTTTGAGCATGAACATTTTCACATACTTGGGGGCTCCAAAGCCGAGCCCGGTGGCGCCACGTAATCAATTGGTGACCTTGGGGAAACGGGGGTGTTTTAAATGGTCAAAATAAAAGTAAGAAACAACGAATCGCTAGAACAAGCCTTAAGAAGGTTTAATAGAGATGTGCTTAAAGAAGGCATTCTCAAAGAATTAAAGGAGCGCGAAAGATATACAAAACCCAGCGAGTGGAAGAGGCAAAAGAACAAGGAAAAACAGAGGAAGATTTACTTTGAGAGAATGAGGGGCTGATGTACATTGGTGTCTTATTAGCGGGCAACAAGAAAATCCAGGCACTGAATAAAAAATACTTAGGCCGGGATTATCCAACGGATGTGCTTGCGTTTAACTATGCCGAAGGCGAAAAGAAAAAGCCCGGCAACTATTTAGGCGATGTGGCAGTATCCGTGGAAAAGGCAAAAGAACAAGCGCAAAAATATGGCAACACACCAGAAAAAGAAATAGCTGAGTTAGTTGCACATGGTGTGTTGCATCTGTTAGGAGTCCATCACAAAGGAGATGGCAAATAGTTGGCCGCTATAAATAGCCAGCTGATATAATGACCTTGTGAACATGGTTATTGTTGGCTTAGGCAATCCAGGAAAAAGATACGCGACTACCAGACATAATGTCGGGTTTATTTTGGTTGATGCCTTGGCTAAAAAGCTTGGTGCTAGATGGCAGTTCAACGACAAGCTAACCGCATATTTGGCTCGCTCCACAGAAAAGGATATCTTGCTGGTTAAGCCCCACACCTTTGTAAATGCTTCGGGGAGTGCTGTTTCAGCCGTGCTGCGCTATTACAAGATGCCGTGCGATCAATTGGTAGTTGTGCACGACGATGTTGACTTGCCGCCTTTTGAGCTTAAAGACTCGGTAGATTCTTCTTCTGCCGGTCATCACGGGGTTGAAGACATTATTGAAAAACTTGGGTCTCAAGCATTTAGGCGAATTAGAGTTGGCATTGGCAGGCCGGTGGAGAAAAGCTTTGACGTTGAGAACTATGTGCTGGCAAGTTTTGCCGGTTCGGACCTTGATACATTAAGAAAAACTGGTCTTGAGCACCTTTTATCCTCACTTGGTATTTAGTGGATTTTTTCTCTGAATGTCGTATGGTAATTGGGTATGTACTACACCAAATACCGACCACAAAACTTTTCGGAAATACTCAAGCCTAACGAAACCGTAGACGTACTTGTCCAACAGATCAAGTCGGGTAAAACTGTGCACGCCTACTTGTTTACTGGTCCTAAAGGTACCGGTAAAACCACTGTGGCTAGAATTCTTGCCAAGGCGCTAAACTGCGAAAATTTGTCGAAGGCGGGGGATATCTGCGGGACTTGCCTTGCGTGTCGCGCTATTACTAAAGGCAACTTTATGGACCTAATGGAGATAGATGCCGCTTCTAACCGAGGTATTGATGATATTAGGGATCTGAAGGAAAAAATCAAGCTATTGCCGACTCAAGGCAGGAAAAAAGTCTATATTATCGACGAAGTTCACATGCTTACCAGCGAGGCTTTTAACGCTTTGCTCAAGACTTTGGAAGAGCCCCCAAAACACGCCACTTTTATTTTGTGCACAACCGAGCTGCACAAAGTTCCTGAAACTATAAAGTCTAGATGCCAGGTTTTTAAGTTTAAACGGCCAACTAGAGAGCAATTGGTGGAGAAACTAAAGAGAATCCAAGACGCGGAGTCGCCAGAGCTAAAGCTTAGTCGCGACATTTTGGACAAGGTGGCCATGCTAGCCGGTGGAGCCTTTAGGGATGCCGAAACTATTCTACAGCAGGTTATTGAGGGCGGGTTGGATGCTGGGGCGTTAAAGCACGACTTTGGCATGTACGCTGATTTTATTCGAGCTTTGGGTGAAGACGACCCCGGTTCGGCCGTAAAGCTATTGAATACCTGTTTTCGCGATGGTGACGATCTGACGCTATGGGTGGAGGGGCTATTGAAATATTTTAGGGATGTGATGTACCTAAAGATGGGGTTTTCCCCGGAGTACTTTAGTCTTACGGAAGAGACGCTAAAGCAGATGCTTGGACTTGCTGGGCAGTTGAGTCTTGAGTCACTAATAACTTACATAGAAATGTTTAATCAGGCCCAGAACGATCTGAAGACCTTTTCCATTCCGCAACTGGCGCTTGAGGTGGCCGTGGCTAAGAGCGTGGGTGCTAGTGCCATTGGCAAGGGTAATGTACCTAGTAAAGGGGATAAGCCAAAGACTGGAGGGGGGAAGGAAGAGATTACCAGTAAGAACATAACAGATGATTCAGCTAGTAGTTCTGTGGCTCCTAGCGCCGATCTTGGCGAGGTAGGGGAGAGGTGGGCGCAAGTAGTTGCTGAAGTGCTCGCGGTGAACAGTTCGGTTAGTGCTTTACTGAAGTCGGGTAAACCCGTTGGGATTGGCGGTAACGCTGTTATTTTGGAGGTTAGCTATAAGTTTCATAAAGAACGGCTGGAGAGCACCCTTAACAGGAAGATGGTGGAAAATGCGCTGGAGAAAGTTTTTGCTAAGAGACTGACTATTAAGTGTGTTCTTGGGGAGCGAAAGGAGAGTCACAAGGCTGGTGTAGTCGAGAACCTGACCGATTTGAATATTAGAGTACCGCAAAATGTCATTATTGATTCTAATGCCGCTGTCTCCGACATTTTTGATGGGGGGCTGCCGTTATGATTCCGAGGACTATCCAGCGGCTAGTTGACGACTTTCAGAAACTTCCCGGGATTGGACCCAAGACAGCCCAAAGGCTGGCGTTTTATATACTGCGTATGCCGGTTTCTGACATTGACCGCTTTGCTGAAAACCTTGTCAAAGTCAAGAGCGATGTAACTATGTGTACGATATGCAAAAACATAGATGAGGAAAATCCATGTCATCTGTGCACAGATAGTACTCGTAGTAAGTCACTGATCGCCGTGGTATCCACACCTTTGGATTTGATCTCGATGGAAAGGACGGGCTTTACTGGCGTGTACCACGTTTTGCATGGGGTTATAGATCCGCTCAATGGCGTTGGACCGGAGGAGTTATACATTGATGACTTGGTTAAAAGGGCAGGCGAGGCTTTGCCGGGTGGGGAAGTTGAGGTGATACTTTCAACCTCATCAAGCTTGGAGGGTGAGTCTACAGCTTTATATGTTAATAAATTGCTAAAGGCCGAATTTGCCGATAAACAGCTAAAAGTAACAAGGCTTGCCCGAGGTTTGCCGGTTGGCGGAGATGTTGAATATACGGACGAAGTCACCCTCTCAAAAGCTCTGGAACACCGCGTTGCCATGTAAGCAACTCTGGAGGTTGCTGTGTTTTGTCCCGCCGTTTAAAGGTATTTCAGGACTGTCCCCTTTACAAAAACCTGCTTTTGTATAACAATAACCCTCGTTATGGCTCTTTCGCTCTATAATTCGTTGACCAAGCAGGTGCAGGAAGTTCAACCGTTAGATTTAGGCGTGGTCAGAATGTATGCCTGCGGGCCTACAGTCTATTCATACGCGCACATCGGGAATTTTAGAACGTTTGCACTTTCGGATTTTATTGTCCGGACTTTAAAGTTCAACGGCTACCAGGTGAAATTTATCATGAACATTACCGATGTCGGCCATTTAACCGGCGACAATCAAGGCGATGCAGATACCGGGGAAGATCGGCTGGAGCTTTCGGCCAGCAGAGAAGGTAAAAGTGTTAAGGACATTGTGAGCTTTTACACCAAGCAGTTTATGACAGACTATGAAAAGCTCAATCTGATTAAGCCGGAAAAATTTACCCAAGCCACCCAATACATCAAAGAACAGATTGACCTTATAAGACGTCTAAAAGAAAAAGGCTACACTTACCAGATAGAGGACGGTGTTTATTTTGACACTTCAAAATTTAAGGATTACGGCCACCTCTCCGGGTTCACTGAGGAAACCATTAAGGAAGGTGCTCGTGTGGAGCCAAATCCACAAAAAAAGCACCCGGTGGATTTTGCTTTGTGGAAGTTTTCACCGCCGTATTCAACCAGGTGGCAGGAATGGGAGTCGCCTTGGGGAATTGGCTACCCGGGCTGGCATGTTGAGTGTTCCGCTATGATCTTTAAGGAGCTTGGTGAGCAGATTGATATCCATGTGGGCGGGGAGGATCATAAAACTATCCACCACCAAAATGAGATTGCCCAGAGCGAAAGCGCTTCCGGCAAGAAGTTCTCGCAATTTTGGGCGCACTGTACCTTTTTACAGGTTGATGGCGGCAAAATGGGTAAGAGCGAGGGTAATGCTTACACATTGTTGGATCTGGAGTCCAAGCGGTATCTGCCAGCTGCACTTAGGTATTTTTACATGACCGGCCACTACCGCAAACCGCTTAACTTTACCTGGGAGGCTCTTGGCAATGCCCAGAACTCTCTGAAGAGGCTGTTTGAGGCGGTTTCTGCCTACAATGTGTCTAAAGACTCCACGGGTCGCGTTTCCGACGACTACGTCCAAAAATTTGAGCGGTCTATCAACGACGATATTAACATGCCAAAAGCCCTGTCGGTTACGTGGGATTTGGTTAAAAGCGACTTACAGGAAGACGTGAAAGTGGCAACTTTGCTTAAATTGGATGAGGTTTTAGGCTTTGGTTTTGACTCATTAATAGGGTTTGAAATACCTAAAGAGGTGGGGGATTTAGCCAGAACCCGGTGGGAGTACAAGAAGGTCGGCATTTGGGACAAAGCCGATTTTATTCGAAGGGAAGTAGACAAAATGGGCTTTAGTATTGAGGACTCCGACGGCGGGTACAAGGTTAAGAAAAGGTTCTAGGGCTGTAATTGTCTGGTATTGATGGGGTACAATGATGGTCTATGAATCTGTCGATAGGAATAATAGGACTTCCAAATGTCGGAAAATCAACGCTTTTTAATGCCTTACTAAAAAGGCAGGCTGCATTAGTAGCTAACTATCCGTTTGCCACAATTGAACCCAATATTGGGATTGTTGACGTTCCAGACGATCGGTTGAATGGCCTTGTAACAGTAGTTCAAAACGAGTTTGGTCGAAAGGCGGGGGAGTATGAAGTCCCAAGGAAGATAATCCCGGCAACTGTTAAATTTTACGATATTGCTGGGCTCGTTAAGGGTGCCCACAAAGGCGAGGGCTTGGGTAATGAGTTTTTAGGTCATATCAGGGAAGTAAGTGCATTGGTTCATGTTGTACGCGACTTTGCCGACGACAACATTATTAGGTCGGGGTCTGTAACTCCGGCAGAGGACATTGGGGTAATTGAAACCGAGTTAATCCTTGCCGATATGGCAGTGTTGGGGAAGCTGCTGCAGACTGCTAAAAGCGATGCTAAAACAAAAGATCCTGTTCAACTGCTTAGGTATGCAACATTGGAAAAACTTAAAGCTGGGATTGATAAAGGTATCCCGGCCAGAGATATAGCACTAGACGACAAAGAGCTTAAGGTGCTTACCGGTGTAAACTTGTTGACTCAAAAACCGATAATTACTGTCTACAACGTGGCTGAACGGGATGTGGTGGCAAATCAGGACACTAATTTGGAAGCAGTTTACATTTGTGCAAAGCTGGAAGCCGATATTGCTATGCTCACCGATGCAGAAAGAGCCGATTTTCTGGCCGCTTGGGGGATGGGGGAGTCCGGTCTAGACAGATTAATTCGGAAGGGTTTCAGCGTATTAGGTCTACAGACGTTTTTTACCGCCGGGCCTAAAGAGGTGCATTCCTGGACAATAAACCGAGGCTGCCTGGCTCCCGAGGCCGCGGGTGCAATTCATTCAGACTTTGAACGCGGGTTTATCGGGGCTGACGTAATAGGGTATTCTGACTTAATTAAAGCCGGCAGCTACAAGAAAGCTAAGGATCTTGGTTTAATTAGGTTGGAGGGCAAAATGTACTTAATGCGGGATGGTGATGTAGTTGAATTTAGGTTCAATGTTTGATACGATAGCCCACTGTAAGGAGTTTTTCTAGTGTTTCTAGAGAAGTGGGGGTGGACTAAGCGGGCAAACTGTGTAATAGTTACCTCGCTATTGAGGGTTTCTCTAAAACCGATGACTATGACCATGAAAAAATACGAGATTATGACAATAACGGATGTAACCGCCAAGGAAGAGGGGGCGTTAACTGTGTCAAATACCATTAAAGATTTGGTTTCAGCCTTGGGCGGCAAGGTTTTAACCAGTGACTTTTGGGGCAAGCGTAGGTTTGCTTACGAAGTTGAGCATCAGACTGAAGGCTGGTACGATATTATCAACTTTGAATGCACCCAAGACGCAGTTGGCAAAATTAAGCAAAAGCTCAATCAACTAGATCAGTTAGTAAGGTATCTACTAATTTCGGCTGAGGAGCCCAAAAATGGAGGAAAAGATGGCAAGAAGTCTAAATAAAGTTATCCTTATAGGTAATTTAACGCGCGACGTAGAGTTAAGGTATACACCTCAAGGGACTCCAATTGCCGCTTTTGGGGTTGCTACAAACAGACAGTGGAAGGTTGGCGACCAGGTAAAAGAGGCTACGGAATTTCACAACATCGTAGCTTGGAACAAACTGGGCGAGCTTTGCTCCCAGCTGTTAGCTAAGGGTTCTAGGGTTTACGTTGAAGGCCGTTTGCAAACCAGGGATTGGGTTGATCAAACGGGAAACAAAAGGTACAGGACCGAAATAATTATCGACGAGATGATCTATCTTGGCGGTAAAGCCAAGAGTGGAGATACCACCGAAGAAGGTGCAAGTGCCGCTCCCAGTGAACACAGCTCTGTGGATCCGGATTTAGGTGATTTAGCAGACTTAAACATCGACGACGTGCTTGGTGATAACACCGTTGCCAAATAAGGCTATTAATTATGTACATAAGTGATAAAAATCAGATAAATCCAAGAATTGTTTCCATGGCTAGTGTTAGCTACAAAGAGCCGCTTTCGTTAAAGAGGTTTATTACTGACAGAGGCAAGATTATTCCTGCTAAGAAAACCGGTGCCAGCGCAAAACTGCAGCGTATTATTACTAGGGAAGTGAAAAGGGCCAGATTCATGGCGCTACTGCCGTATACTGATAGGCACGCGCTCTAGAATTAGGGTGACATTTTAGCTTGGCTATGATTTAATCTTTTGGTTATGACCTCCGCGTTTAAGAAATTCCAATTAGTTCTTTTTACCCTAATTTTGGCCGGGTCAACCTTTTTTGCCGGCATGTACCTTGGTAAAAGAGGCTACGACGTAGAGATAAAAAGGCATCCGCCTGAAGTGAGAATCCTCAACAAAGCGCCCTCTGCTGACGAGGTGGATTTTGCGCTTTTCTGGGAGGTTTGGACTAACGTTTCCAAAGATTATCTTAATAGGCCAGTAGACAACCAGCAAATGGTCTACGGAGCAATAAAGGGTATGGTTGAATCTTTAGGTGATCCATACACCTCTTTTCTACCGCCCACCGTAAATAAGGTTATTACCAACGCCCTAAATGGGGCATACGAAGGTGTAGGTATGGAGCTCGGTATGAGGGACGGCTTTCTTATTGTTGTTGCCCCGCTTGATGGGTCA
>LCJU01000010.1:0-2219 GCA_000994815.1 candidate division WWE3 bacterium GW2011_GWC2_44_9
CATCCGGAAGATTACGTCCACCGCATTGGGCGCACCGGAAGGGCGCAGAGCGTCGGCGACGCCTTTACGATCATGACGGCGGTAAAATTCCGTAATGCAATCGAGAAGCTTAATAACGGTGTCGTTATATGCGATTGGGTTTAGAATGAAAATTTGAAAATGATCAAAAATATTCGAGAAGTTAATACCTTTAGATGAAATGTCACAAAAGGCAAACCCAGTAATTTGTCCGCCTTGATTTTTTGCCACATAGTATACTCTTTCTCTCTCTAAGCCAAGCGCTCTATACTTGTTTTTGACGATAGCTAATTTATAATCGTCAATATTAATACCGAAAGCATCTAAGTATAATTTCTGGTGGCGTGCATTTAAATTGCTTAATATGGGCTTAATATTTTTAGCTGTTTTTACTTGCGATACTTTTATGGCTGTGGGATTGCTTGATTCGGGAACAGCTATCTTATTATTCAACATGCATGATAGGTATGCCATCGGGTAAATATCAATCTTGTTTTTGTCATTTACCATACTAGCAAATCTTTCAAATGCTTTTTCCCACATACCAAACTGCTTTATACTTGATTCATAGACTATAAGGTCGTAGTCGATTCCTAAAGCCGCAAAAGTGCATAAATTGTCTTTAAGTATCCGGCCAGATAATTCGGTTTGTTCCTTTGTAACGGCGGTATCTCCGGTTTCGAGTTTTAACATTAATTCTTCAAGCCTGGACTTGAGTTTTGGGTCCACATCAAGCATGGAACTAAATTTAGAGTAAACATCCCAAGCATAGTGGTCAAACTTCTTGTACTTTGACGCATCAATAGAAGTACCAAGCACCTGCATACCCAAAAGGGACGTAGTAACTTGTAGTCCCAAATCATTTGAGTAGTATTGAACCTGAACATCATAGCCCAGATATTCATAAGCCCGCTCTATAAACTGGCCGATTACAGCGTTACGCAAGTGGCCCACATGCGCTGACTTGTTGGGATTAACGTTGGAATGCTCTAGTGCTACGCGCTTACCCAAACCTATATTTTGAGAGCCAAACTTAGAACCTTCCTTCAAAACGCAAAGCATGCTGCAAAATAAAAGCTCTCTTGACAATCTAAAGTTAATAAAGCCCGGATGTGCAACACTCACATCTGAAAAAAGCAGAAGTTCTTTGCCAAAATCTTCCACGTACAGGGCGCTTTTAAAAAGTAGGGCGGAAACATCTTTTGCCACTTCCATAGGGTCCTTCCCCAGTTTTTTCGCGTAAACCAACGCAGAGTTAGTAGAATAATCACCCCACTTAGGGTTCTGCGGGTGCTCCAGGCTTACGTCTGCATTGTCAATCTTATACAGAGATCTAAGAGCAGACGCTACCCCTAGTTTTATTATTTTAGCTACGTCCTGCATATTATTAGTATAGCATTAAGGTTACGGTGCCATCCAAGTCCGTCCTAAAAACTTGACAATTGCTGGAGCGCAAATCTGCAATAACAGTGTTACTGGGATGGCCATAACTGTTTCTTCCCACAGATATAATGCAGTAAGATGGTTTGATCAAGTTAATTATTCGAACGTCGTGGTTGTGGATTGACCCATGATGCGGAACCTTATAAACGTCAATCTTTCCGAGTTCTTTATTAGCTAAAGCCTCAAGGAGAACCCCAGCACCGGCGTCTCCTGTAAATAAGGCTCTAAAAGACCGATACTCCAATAGGAGAATTAAGGACTGATCATTCTTGCTCGCTTCAGATTCACTGGCTCTCTTGGCATTCAAGGCGCTAATTGACCCCCCAGGAAAGGTAATTGAGTCTCCTACAGATAGCTGGTCAATTATTTGCAAATCTGCACAATGCCGGGCCAACCTAGCCAGGCCACCGGAGTGATCAATGTCATAGTGTGTTATAAATACTGTTCGGATATTACAAGAAGGGGAAGGGAAAAACTTAGCAGATAGGTAATCGGATTGATAATTTGCTCCCGTGTCAACCAAGATCATACCGTACTGCGGAATATTTATGACAAAAGCATCCCCCTGTCCAACATCCAAGAAAGCTACGAAAAAGCTATTAGTTTGATGAAATGCAGTAACATATTTGACCAGATAAAATAAAAATATGAAGAAGACATAGGGTGTGATTTTGGCCCACCAATTAGGTTGCTGTCTGCCGCCTAGTTGCCACATAGTGTTCTGCGTCGGTACGCTAGTAATATAATCAGAAGAAAGG
>LCJU01000010.1:2268-19200 GCA_000994815.1 candidate division WWE3 bacterium GW2011_GWC2_44_9
AAAATGGATAAATGACGAGCGCTATAAGATAAGATAAAAAGCTACTAACTAAAGTACTTGCCACTAAAACGCCCCCCAATATCGTACATAAGGGCACAACCCACAGGACAAGTGGGTTGGCCACAAACGAGACAACACTTAAAGAGCCGAAGTAATATATCAAGATGGGGCAAACGGCAAGTTGTGCACTCAAGCTTGTAATAAAGTCGCTCAACAGAGGGGTATTTTTGGCAATGCCTAAAGTACCCACTATATGATTAAGTATGTCAGGAATTACCATAATGCCCAGTGTTGCCATGAAACTAAGCTGAAAACTAACTGAAAACAACTGATATGGGGCAAGACACACTATGACTAAGGCTGAAAAGACCAACGCCTTCAACCCGGTAGCGGGCCGGCCGTAGTACTTAAACACAACGGCTATGGTGCCCATAACCCACGACCGTAAACCCGGAATCCCAAAACCCGAAATACCTACATAGATAAAAGTTAGGCAAGCACCTAGTACTATATTTCTAAGTTTGTACTGTGATCCAACAGCTTTTATAAATAAACTAAAAACCAAAGTAATATTGTACCCAGAAACGACCACAACATGTATCAACCCAGCGGTCTTTAAGACGTCGTTATATCTGGGAACTTGGGCCAACCGATCCTCACCTAACACCATACCCATAACCAACTCACTATGCGGGCTAGGTAGGCTGGCCTGAATACTAGTTGAAGCTTTAAGTTTAAACTTTCTAGCAAAGTCTACAAAGTCGCAGTACATATTTATGCGAACTACATCGCCACCTGGGCCTAAACATGGGTCTACTGCCCTACTTCCTCCGAGGGATCCGCTGCTTAAGCGAGACATAAATTCCGAGACTTGCCACCCAACATGATTGCTAATCCGATATGCGGCTAGTAGGATTAAACAGGCAAACACATATTTTGACATATAAGACGCGCCGCCGACTCTAGAATTTAACTAAGCCCTCTAAACTTCCAGCCAATGCTTCCGGTAATCTGCTTCTCGCCTTAAAATCGGCAAAGGAAACGTAGGGCCTGCCGTCTTCTATTCTTTTGGCATACGTTTTTCCGATACCTGGCAGGCTGTCTAGTTCTGTTTCAGACGCATCGTTTACATCAATTAGCGCGGCTTCATTAGCGCTGGCTACCGAATCAAAACTAGCGCTGGCGGTACGTAAAGCTAAAGCATCTAAAGCCTCATCGGGCTCCAAATTACACAAGGCAGTCTCCCAAGTAAATGGGATATATATTTTCGTTCCATCAGAAAGAACTTCAGATAAATTCATGCTCTTACTTACGAATACACCACAACTATCCGGACTCAATCCGCCCGCCAATGCCAAAGCATTACTCACTCGGGAACCGGAAGGTAGAGAGTAAACTCCCGGATTACGAAAGCCCCCTGCCAGGTCAACTTGCACACTGGTAGGACTATCGGCCGCCACAACCTCATTATCAGCGCTCTCTTGGTGTAGTGCTATGTTGGTACTTCCTTTTTTGTAGTTTATACCTACAAGAAAAACCGCTAAGCTAACAAACAAGCTTAATATAAGTGCGCTAGCTACAGGCTTTCTAGAAAAAAACCCGTTCAGCTTGTCACTGATAATGTCCAGAATTTTCTGACTTCCCTCTTCCAGCATCATGCTAAATGGATGGTAGCGCGTGCCTGCCAATACACAACGCAAGGACTCCAGGATTCGTAGAAATTGTTGGTATTGAGCCAACCAGCGCGTTTTATTTCACGCATATTGACCTAGAGCATTGTGAAAATGCGTTATATATTAAGCAAAAGCCGGAATATATTAACGCATATAAAGTACGATGGCACCTGCTATGCGTTAAATATGCGTATATATTTGCCTGAAATTGCGGGTAAAATAGGTTGATTACAAGGGGCGAAAGATATAAAATCCACCCATGAAAAAAACCTTGAGAACGAGCAGATATAACCACAAGGATATCGAAAACCACTGGCGGGACTTGTGGTACACAGATAACATTTACGAGGCTGTAGACTTTTCATCCAAGCCCAAGAAATATATTTTAGCTGAACTCCCCTACCCTTCCGGCAAGTCGATACATGTGGGCCACGCCATGAGATACACTGTGCCCGAGATATATTCCAGATATCTTAGAATGCAAGGCTACAACGTACTATTTCCTATGGGTTGGGATGCTTTTGGATTACCCACAGAAATGTATGCCCTAAAAAACAATGTGACTCCACAAGAGGCCACTCAAAAACTAGCAGTAGATTACAAGAAGGCCGTTATGGACATTGGTTATGCTATAGACTGGAAAAGGGAGATAAACACTACAGATCCGGGATATTACAAGTGGACTCAATGGCTTTTCCTAAAATTTTTTGAAAACGGTTTGGCAGAATATAAAGAGATGCCAGTTTGGTATTCCCCCAGTTGCGGTATTTTGGCAGACGAGGAAGTAATTAACAATACCGCCGGTGAAAAAGTAGCCGAACGAGACGCCAGTCCCGTGGAAAGAAAAATGTTTAAACAATGGGTGCTAAAAATACCTGCCTACGCGGACAAGCTGCTAGCAGGGCTGGAAAAAATTGACTTTCCCGAACAGATCAAAAATGCTCAAATCAATTGGATTGGCAAAAGAGTGGGTATCAACATAACCTACAATGTCAAGAATTCCAGTGAAAAGGTAACGGTTTTTACCACTCGGCCGGACACGAACTTCGGCGCTACATTTATTGTTATAGCCCCCGAACATCCGCTAGTGGCAAAAATCACTACCCCGGAAAATAGGGAAAAAGTCCACGAATATGTTAGAAAGGCTAAAAACAAAAGTGAGCTTGAAAGAATGGGGGAAGGAACAAAAAATAAGAGTGGGGCTTTTACAGGGAGCTATGCAATAAACGGGCTAAACGGTTATGCCATGCCTATTTATGTTTCGGACTACGTTTTGATGACATTTGGAACCGGAGCGGTTGTAGGAGTTCCGGGCCATGACGCAAGGGACTTTGAGTTTTCCCAGCTGTTTAGCATTCCTGTCATTAGAGTTGTAGTGGGCAAAGACGGAGATATATCCCCTATTGAACGACTTGATCAAGTTCAGGAAGATGTTGGAACAATGGTAAATTCGGATTTTCTAAACGGTTTGGATATACACACGGCGACAGAAAAAATTATGGATTACCTAGAGCAGCAAGGTATGGGCACACGAACCACGGTTTTCAGCATTCGCGACTGGGTTTTTTCCCGACAAAGGTACTGGGGAGAACCCATACCAGTAATCCATAAACAAGATGGCAGGCTGGAAGCAGTCACGACAACCGCTGACAAAGTAGGCGTTGACAGGTATCTTCCGGTCGAACTACCCTTTTCCACAGATTACACCGCAGAAAAGGATGGGACGCCACCACTTGGCAAGCTTAAGGACTGGGTAAAAACTACTGATTTGCAAGGTATGCCCGCAGAAAGAGAAACACAAACAATGCCCACCTGGGCGGGCTCAAGCTGGTATTTTATAAGATATATAGATCCTCGAAACAGCCGTGCTTTTGCCGATTTTGACAAAATGAAGTATTGGCTTCCGGTTGATCGATATTTCGGCGGAGCTGAACACACAACGGTGCACCTACTGTATTCAAGGTTTTGGTTTAGATTTTTTTATGATATTGGGTTAGTCCCCTGCCCCGAACCTTATCAATGGAGAATGAATGGTGGGTTACTGCTTGGCCCTGACGGAAAAAAGATGTCAAAAAGATACGGGAACGTGGTTGAACCGGGTGTCTTAATTGAAAATTACGGTGCCGACGCTACAAGGCTTGCCCTCGCCTTCATAGGGCCCTACACTGACACTTATCCATGGAATGAGAATACCATTGTTGCTATGTGGCGATTAGTGAGAACTATGTACCTACTTAAAGACAAAGTTAAAACACTAACCGAGGAGGAAAAAAACACCGCCGCGTATAAACGTGCCAATGTATCATACAATAAATTGACAAAAGCTGTAACTTCGATGATTGAGGTATTAAAAATGAACACCGCGATAAGCGAGATAATGATCTTTCTAAACGAGCTGAAAAAGTATGACTATGTGGACACACATATGTGGCGGGGCTTTATAAAAGTTATTGCACCATTTACCCCGTTTGTAGCAGAAGAATTATGGCAAACAACAAACAACTACACTATGTGGGAAAAGAATAACAGCGTTCATTTGCAAGCATGGCCAACATTTGATAGCAAAATCCTGGAGGAAAATGAGCTGACCATTCCGGTAATGATTAATGGCAAAGTACGAGGTCAGGTAAATGTGGTCAATACAGACACTGATGTCAAGGTTAAAGAAAAAGTGCTAGCAGATGAAAAACTTGTTAAATATGTGACTAAAGACACTATTCTGAAGTTTATATACATCCAAAAGAAAATAGCCAGCATCCAGGTGAAAATGTGATGAGGTGATTACTCTACGGCGACTGCTTCAGAGATGATCTCCTTAAAGGCTTTGTTCTTCTGCAAGTCTCTAAGCATAGAAACCACTTTTACTTTGTTAAGTTTGTAATAAACCTCTCTGCCCCTTTTATCGCTTTTAAGAAAGCCCAAACCGGATAAAACTCTTAAGTGATGGGATGCTAGGTTCTCCTCTACCCCAAGCTTTTCGGAAACAATGCCAACTTTCTGCTCATCCTCGGAAAGCATTTCCAAAATTTTTAATCTGTTTTTATCGGACATTGCTTTAGATATTTTTACAAAATTCATCATACCAAGCATGATAACTCTTTAAATCTAAATGTCAATACCCGTAATTTTAATTTTAGTAATTGTTTCTATGTCATATGCATTTATATTGGATAGCCTCTGCTAGATGCGACGGTAAAATAGTTAATGCCTCATCCAAATCTGCAATTGTTCTAGCAACCTTAATTATCTTAAAAACCGTCCTAGGAGTAAGGGCCAGTTTATACACCGCCCTTTCCAAAAGGTCACTGCATGTGTGGTCCAGCACACAGTACTTTTTGACCAAGTCATTAGTCATTCTGGCATTAATGCCTATATGCTCCGCTTCCAACCTAAGTTCCTGCGCCGCTCTAGCCTTTTCTACCCTTGCACGCAGTTGGTCAGAAACCTTTTCCGCTTTGCCGCCACCCATAAAACCCGAGTAAGTACTTTGGACTTCATATGCCGGGTTATGTATCCGTAAAAAGATGTCAATACGGTCCAGTATTGGCCCCGACAATCTCTTTTTATATCTTGCTACATCAGGCGGGCTGCACTTGCAGACATTTTTGGGATCACCAAAAAAACCACACGGACATGGGTTGGTACAGCCTACCAAAGTAAACTCACAGGGCATCCTTACACTTCCCTTGCTTCTGGAGATAGTTATAAAACCATCCTCCATCGGCTGGCGCAAACATTCCAGGATCGACGGCTGGAATTCCGACATCTCGTCCAAAAACAACACACCCTTATGCGCCAAACTGATCTCTCCGGGTTTAGGCACACTCCCCCCACCCACCATACCGGAGTAAGAAATTGTGTGGTGGGGAGATCTAAAAGGTCTGCAGAGATTTTGCACTATTAAATCATCTACAAAACCGGAGGCAGAGTAGATTTTTGCAACCTCGCCGACTTCGTACTCTCTAGACTTACCGCTCCCGGGACTGCCGGAAAGTAAAATGCTATGCCCACCCGCCGCAGAAATAACCAAAGCTCTTTTAGCGGTATCTTGTCCTAATATGTCACAAAAGTCCACATCACAGATGCGCGAGGGGAGGCTTCTACGCACGGTCTCTAAATCGGTGGTGGGTGGGGCTTTTAGGTCAGCAAAGTTAGCAAGTTGTGAGAGATTAGATATTGGGTAAATAGTTACATCTTTAATACTAGATAACTCTTGGTAGCAGTCACTTGGAACGAATAAATTTTTGATGGCCTTAGCCTTAGCAAAAGCACCAAATAAATATGCCCCGCGGGTTTTTCTAACCTGCCCATCCATAGAAACCTCACCGAAAAAAGCTGAATCGCATGGAAATTGGATAGCAAAGGTTAAACTAAGTATTCCTGCCGCAATGGAAAGGTCATAGTAGGACCCTTCCTTAGGAATGTCCGCCGGCGCCAAATTCACAACGATCTTTTTATCGTACGGAAACCTACCGTAAGCGTTGAGGATGGCATTCTTTACCCTCTCCCTGCTCTCTGCTACCTCCCTGCCGGCAAGGCCAACGATTTCAAAACCCGGCATACATCTTTCTAAAATGTTAACCTCTACGTCAACCTCAAAAGCATCGGTACCAAAAAAGTAAGCGGACTTGACCTTAGTTAACATAGTACTTCCCTTCTTTCTCATGTATATCTCCACCCATAACCAATTCCGTGGCGGTGGTTAGCACTTCTGTGATAGTCTTCTCAAAATACCGGGCTAAATCGTCGGCGGTCTGGGGCTCCAGACATAGTTTTTTGTAAACTCGCCCAGGAAAAGTACCCAACCAATCAGCATTTAATAAACGCTTATTTACCGAACTGACCGTGGATACACGTGAATTATTAGTTATATTGCTGAACGGATAAGCGTTGAGGATATCACCCGGTTCAGAAACCAAAGTGGCTCCTGCCTTAAGCAGCTTTGTGGTACCAAATGAGTTCAACGAGTTTAAGTTGCTAGGTACAGTGAATAGCTTTCGACCGCAAGCTTTAGCTATGCCAGCAGTAATAAGTGAGCCGCTGGACTCTCCTGCTTCAACAACAAAGACGGCCTTGGACAACCCAGCCACAATCCGATTTCTCCTAACAAAAGACCACCCACCTCCCATACAAGTTTCATTAAACTCCGACACTACTAAACCTGTAGCAACAATCCGATTATATAAGTCTTCCTGATAACTGGGAAAAATGTGGCTCACTCCCCCGGCCATAACAGCAATGGTTTTGCCGGCCGCATCTAAGGCCGCCTTGTGAGCTAAAGCATCCACCCCGTACATAAAGCCCGACACAATGGTTAGCCCTGCACGGGCAAGCTCTTTTACTATATTAGTAACCACCCACTCACCATAAGCTGTAACGGCGCGGCTCCCCACCACGGCTAAGGTGTTGAAAAAAATTGCCGGGTTGTATTCGCCGGCATAATAGAGAACTTTAGGTGCATCCTTTATAGATCTAAGCAGCCGCGGATACTCTTGAGATGTCTTGATCAACTCACCCACGCCCCTATTTTCATGCAGAAAGCTCCGGAAGCAAACAAATTGTCTCCAGTATAAGTAGAATTTAGTATAATACAAAGGAATTATGGAAGACCAAAAGAGCGACTTGATGTCCATAGAAAATCTTATCCAGTCGGCCATAAAAAAAGGGGTTGACTTTGGCAAGGGCGATCCTTACAACAGATTGAGGTATTACACTAAAATCGGGCTTCTCCCACACATGCAAAGAAAAACTGTCAACGGTGAGCTAATTGGCCACTACCCAAACTACGCGCTTGATTTGCTTGTGGAGGTCGAAAAACTCAAGAGTCTTGGCTTTAGCAACCAAGAAGTAAGCCAAAAGATTAAAAGTGCGGATGCGGGTGCAAAATCTATGAGCAAAGCTAGCATTTTTAAGCTGCTACGCATTGCTACACCCTCGCCCAGAATAATAAAGGGCGCTATTTTTGTGCTTTTCTGCCTCATGCTGTTCGCCGGACTTGGTATTCTCCCCATAGGTAAAACAAAAAATGACCTTATTCAAAAAACCATTGAGCTGGATCGAAAATACATTCTAGATAGCGGAACTTCTATAGTCCAAAAAAATCAAAGCCGTGTCTATGTAAAAAGCCAAAGCGTGAAAAGCAACTCCAAAATAACCGTAACCTTTACGGCAGATTACACCCCCGCTGCAAGATACTGGGTAGCACAAAGGACTTCTTACGAGGGGTTTTATCTCGAACTTGACGCTCCTGTAGGCACCGACGTTGAATTCAATTGGTGGGTAGCCAATTAGTTCAATCCCTGCAGTGGCGGGATTTATATCGGGCTCCCGTAAAGAGAAAAAACTCTTGACAAAGTTTCTTACCCGTGTAAAGTTAGTAATATGAATACAAATCCTGCCTTAGCAAAGGTTAACAATTTAATAGTTGGACTGGTGTCTGCAATTTCATTCCTCGTTCCGTGGTTCTTCTTAACAATCACATATGAGTTCTTTGAGTTCAACAAGATATACCTGTTTATAGTAATTGTGTGCATCATGGCGCTTATGTGGAGCGCTAAAATGATTCTAGAAAAAAAGGTTGGCGTGGCTAAGTCTCCTCTGGATCTTCCACTTATCCTAATTATCACCAGTTACGCTCTCTCAAGCATGACTTCCCTAGATAGAACTGCCAGCCTGTTTGGTTCTTACGGTCGGTGGTTCCCCGGGTTATTCGTTATTGTGGCTTTATACATATTTTATTACCTAATCTCCACAAACGTAGACTCGGTTAAGAAGATCAAAGCGGCGGTGTGGTTTGCTGTTACCGGCTCGGTTATAGCGTCAATATTAGGTCTTATCAATTACTTCGGTTTAGTGTTACCGCTTATGGGGCTGCAGAATAGAACAGGCTTTTTAGTGTCCGGTACTTCATATGCAACAGCCTCGATAGCCTTTGTTGGAGCCGCAGTAGCCTTAATGCTATCGCTTAACTCCAAACAGGCTGCTCAAAAGCTTGTCTGTTCTATAATCCTTACAGTAAATTTTATCGCCGCTACAGTATTCGGCGGGGCGATCTTTGGCATTGCTTTGTTAACCGTAGTAGCCATACTTGTCCTTAAATCGCAGGAGGAAGATGTTCAAAAGAGCAAGGCCTTCCTATTCCCCACCGCAGGCGCAGTAGTGATGTTTTTAGTCCTTTTCTTTTTAGTTCCACAAACAAAAAACATACTGCAAAGAAATTATCCTAAAGAAGTAGTACCGTCAGTGCAAGAGTCCTGGATAATATCTTCCACAACTCTTAGGGACTTCCCTATCTTTGGTACAGGTGCCAGCACTTTTTACCTAAACTACCCAAGATACAGAACCCTGGACCAAAATTACACAAACACCTGGAATATCAGGTTCGACAAACCATTCAATGAGCTTATGAACGTAATATCTACGCTGGGTATTTTTGGCGTCATTGCTTACGGTATATTCATAGTGGTGTCAGTTAAGCTGTGCATGAGATCTATCCGTGTTAACGACCCGTACAGAAGCCTCGCCCTTGTTTTAACAGCAGGGTTTATAGCTTCATTGGTACTGATGGCACTCACCTACGCCAGTTTCCAGTCTACCTTTATGCTGTTTTTGTTTATGGGTTTAATGACTGCAGAGACCGTGGTGAATACAAACAAAAACTGGGCAAAGGTTGCTGTTATCTCGCTCTCCTCAAAAACCCAGGAGGCCGGCGCTATTGTCGAAGACCAGCAAATTATCTATAGAAAAGAGATTCTGCACTACATCGTTGCCCTGCCTATAGTCGCCCTGTCAGTATTCGGCATATATGAAACTGTGCGACAATATATCCCAGAATACTACGTTCGGAAGGCTGTAGACTTTGCGGCAATTCAAAATATAGAGCAATCATACGACTATCAATCCAAAGCTATAGCTGCCAACCCAAACAGATCCGAATACCACAGACTGTATGCCAGCACCAACATTGCTGTAGCACAGTCGATGCTTTCGGGAGAAAGTGTTTCCGACCAGCAGAAAACGGCGGCACAGAACCTCTTGGCCCAAGCCATCAGAAACATTAAGTACATCACTGAAACATTAAATCCTTTGGATCCTGCAAACTGGGAGGCGAGAGCTAATGTCTACGCGCTCTTAATACCGGCAGCTGCCGATGCAGATCAGTTCGCTATTCAGGCGTATAACAACGCTATTCAGCTCGATCCAACTAACCCAATACTTCGAGTCTCTCTGGGTGGCATCTATTACGGCAAGCAGGATTATCTTTCCGCCGGCAACCTCTTTAAGCAAGCCGTTAATCTTAAGTCCGACTACGCAAACGCCAGATACAACCTTGGCTACGCACTTTACCAACTTAAAGCGTACAACGAGGCTAAAACTGAGTTTGAGGCCGTTCAGAGTCTAGTTCAAGTGGATAGTGAGGATTACAAGCGCGTTACAGCTGACCTGGAACAGGTAAAAATACTGCTTGCCCAAAGCGCAGCAGCAGAGACAAAGCCCAGTGTTGAAACCATAGAACGAGCGGCCAGTACTACTGACCAACCAACCACCCCGGCGGTACAGGAACCATTAAAGAAACCGGGTGAAAACGTACCCACCGAGTAAATAGGTTGACAGAATAAATCAAGCAAAAACCCCGCTGAAAAGCGGGGTTTTGCCTCTCGTGCTAACATAGGCGATATGGGGCAAGTCGCCATCATACAACCGGAAGCAATCACAACACTGGCACCCACAGTGGAGATAAAATCTAAGGGTGGAACATCATGGACAGTACATGCTGAATACTTCCCACCCAGCAGCCCTTACAACCCCGAACCCGGTAATCACACGCTCCAGTACTGCAATGTCGACACATTCTTCTCCAGAAAGATCGAAGTGGTTAACATACATTCCCCCATGGAACGGGCAGATGCTACTATTCAGAAAAATCGCCAAATCATTTTAGCTGCTTCAAGCAAGCCTGAACTGAAAGAGCCGTTTATACGAGCGCTCCAAGTGCATGAGGAAACACGTCGGATGCAAGAAATACGGTTTGAATTATCAACTATCGACTATTTGCCCGTGTTCGCCTTGTGTGAGGCACAGTGTTACATCGAGGAGTTTATATTTGCCCTACAAGCTGCAAAGTACGATACTTGAGACTTTAGAACAAAGCAACACAGACCCAGTAGCATTTATAGAGTCAAGAGCTTCCCAGGTTTTTGCCATGCAGGTAGATCAGAAACTTATGAAGAGTTGTCAACCTGCCACACCGTAAGTTTTACCGGGATTCCCGGTAAGGCGTAAAAAACATGCCATTCCCGGTAAACTACGGCCTTAAATGCCAGAAAATGACCTCTTGCTCACTTCTGTGGATTTTCATTCCTGGTGGTGGACCGTAGCGGGATCGAACCGCTGACCTCTTCCATGCCATGGAAGCGCTCTACCAGCTAAGCTAACGGCCCGGAAACAACACATTGGAGGCTTGCCCACCTGCAAAAGATTATATCAACAATCACCAGCTTATGCAGGTGATTTGCTGTGTGACGCTGCGCATCAGCCGATGAGTACATCTAAATTCTCGCATGGCGTTTACCATTCCACACTAGTAGTTTTACGCTCGAATTATCAGACACGCATGTTTTTAGTGAGCACCTGTCGCTTGGTAGACCCAGGCAGATTATACAGGGTGTACTTTTTGTAAACCGGCAATATCTGATCATAAACCTGCGGTGCGTTCTCATCCAGCTTTGGGTAAACGGCTAATAGCCGCTTTCTAAGCTCCTCCAGCCCCAAACCGGTAGCAGCAGATATGCCGAACACTTCAACCCCATTGGCCTTAAATAGCTCCAGTATTGCGGGCATAGCCTCCGCCACCTCGGTAAGGTCTGCCTTGTTGATAACAACAAGCTGGGGCTTAGCCGTGATATCCCATAACCCGCCAGAATAGCTTGCCAGCTCGTGTTTAATCACACAAAAGCTGCTATAGACTTTTTCCGGCGTAACGGCTAGATCTCTATCGGCAATAGGATCTACCAAATGAATCAGCACTTTGGTCCGTTCTACGTGTCTTAAAAAGTCATCACCCAAACCCTTGCCTTTTGACGCCCCCTCAATAAGCCCGGGGATATCTGCTATGATTACTTTTCTCCCCCGGTCAAGTTCCCACACCCCTAAATTTGGTTCTAGTGTAGTAAAATTATAATTTGCGACTTTAGCATTAGTAGTACCGGTAAGTTTGTTAATCAAAGTGCTTTTACCGGCGTTTGGCAGGCCTACCAGACCAATGTCGGCCACAATCTTGAGCTCCAGCGTTAAATCCCTAGCCTCCCCCGCCTCGCCCGGAATGTACTGGAGTGGAGTTTGGTTGGTAGACGACCTAAACCTAAAATTGCCCTTACCGCCTCTGCCACCCTTACCTGCCAAAAAACTATCCCCCAGTCTGCTTAAATCGGCCACAAGTCTACGCTCGCCGCTTACCTCCTCGTAAATAAGAGTGCCTAAAGGAACTTTTAGGTACAAATCGGCGCCATTCTCCCCCGACATTTTCTTTTTGCCACCCGCGCCACCGTTTTGCGCCCCAAAAACTTTTTTAGCTCTAAAGTCTTCAAAGGTTGACGAGTTTGGATCGGATACAAAATATACGCAACCGCCCTTGCCGCCATCTCCACCATCGGGACCACCTTTGGGTATAAATTTCTCTCGCCAAAAGGAAACTGCCCCATCCCCGCCGTCACCGGCCTTAATTTTTAGCTTCACCATATCTATCATATGTATTTAACCGGATCCTGCGGCGTGCCCTTGAACTTAATTATAAAGTGAACGTGCGGCCCCGTTGACCTACCGGTGCTGCCCATTATGCCAATAACTTCGCCTTTTTTCACAGAATCCCCATAGCTTACGTCCAGCCTGCTCATATGACCATATACCGTCTCATAGCCATTGCCATGATCTATTCGTATGTGCAAACCAAGACCAAAGGGGTCCCAACCCGACCTAACAACCACACCTTTTGAGCACGCATAAATTGGCGGCATGGCCGAGCTCCAGCTTGCGGCAATATCCAGGCCGTTATGGTACCAAGAGAAGTTTTGGGTTACAACCCTAACAGTTGTGGGCCACATACACCAACCGTGTTTGGCGCCGGGATCTGCGGCGCCGGACGCAATAGTTGACGGTATGATCGGCAGAGGTATAACCGGTACAGGCACTTTGGCATCCGGTATAACTAACTCTGTTCCCAGCGCCAGTTTTGAGGGTTCCAGCAGGTAGTTAAAGTCTGCTATAGCCTGGGAGGGCACAGAGTATTTTCTAGCAATAGACTCCAAAGTATCGCCCGATGCAACTTTGTGAATCAGGCCCGAAATCGGGGGTATCATAATGTCCTGCCCTACCCGCAATACAGAACCGTCATATAAATCATTAACATATTTAAGTGCGTCAATAGAAACCTTAAACTTATTACCAATGCTGTACAGCGAATCACCCGGTTCAACTTTGTAGGTTAAATACTCAGTCCGCTGGCGGTTCTCGGGGATGGTTATTAAGGCCGTGTTCCTTTCCGGAATAATGTCATTAGTTGTCTTAAGATATGAGGCATCGACTTCCTTGCTCACCACAAGTTTTGACCCGCTAAGCACCTCACCAAGGAAAAAAATCACCAATGCAAAAGTCAAAACAACAAAGTTGGCTACCGGCCTGCCCAATTTACCTCTGGACCAAATAAGCTTGGCCACAAAATAGCTTTTTAGACTGCGAATTGACACTACTACCCAAGCAATCGCCTTAGCGAAGATCAGCGCCGTCCTTTTTGCTTTGAGCAGAAAGTACACAATTAAAGCCCTGCCAAACTGCCACAAGGACTTGCCAAACAGTATTAACTTATTTCTCCCGTAAGGAAGAAGACTGTCAAACCGGACTTCAATGAATCTTCTGGATACGGGGCGCCGAATAGTAAAAAGCATAAGTATATGGGCAACTAAACCCTTGTTGGTTAATTCTAGCAAATACCAGGTCTAAAGCCCACTAAGCAGACTGGGCCTGATGTAGGGTGTCCAGAAACTCCTTATTACTCTTTGACTTTTTGAGGCGCTGAATTACAAGTTCCGTAGCCTCCCGATCGTCAAGCAGATCAACCATTCGGCGCAACCTGTAAACGGCATCCAATGTTTTAGCATCATACAATTTTTCCTCGTGCCTGGTGGAACTGCCTTTGATGTCAATTGCCGGAAAAATGCGCCTCTCGGATAGCGACCTATCTAGCTTGAGCTCCATGTTACCGGTGCCTTTAAACTCTTCAAAGATTACATCATCCATTTTGGATCCGGTGTCAACCAAGGCGGTGGCGATAATTGTTAAGCTCCCGCCCTCTTCAAACTTTCTGGCTGCCCCAAAAAAGTGCTTGGGCGGATACAAAGCGGAAGGATCAAAGCCGCCGGATAAAGTTCTGCCAGAAGGTGGAACTACCATGTTGTAGGCTCGAGCCAATCTGGTTAACGAATCCATAAGAATTATCACGTCCATACCCTTTTCTGCCAAGCGTTTGGACCGTTCCAAACACACTTCGGCCACCCTAGTTTGATCCTCGGCTTTTTCGTCAAAGTTGCTGGAAAACACCTCACCCTTAACGCTTCTACGCATATCGGTGACTTCTTCAGGTCGCTCCCCTATTAATGCAACCATCAATACTACGTCCGGATAGTTTTCGGTTATGCCGTGTGCAATGTCCTTTAGCAAAAAGGTCTTGCCGGCTTTAGGCGGAGCTACAATCATGGCTCTTTGACCCTTGCCTATGGGCGAAATGATGTCTATTAATCTTGTGGAAACTATGTCGGTATCGGTTTCCAGTTTCATCCATTCATTAGGAAAAATTGGGGTAAGCTTTTGAAAATTTGGTCTTTTTTTGGCCTCTTCGGGATCAAGATCTTCAACTTTCTCAACTTTTAGCATTGAAAGATACCTCTCCCCCTCCTTAGGTGGTCTGGCTTGGCCTTTTACCTTATCGCCCACTCTAAGAGCAAAGCGCTTGATCTGTGACAAACTGATGTAAACATCTTTAGGCAGACTGGCGTTAACGTCTTTATCGTCCACCAATACTCGATCATCATGGCGTAATATGCCATAGTCTGGCAGGATCTCCAAAATGCCTTCTACCGGCACCATTTCACCTTGATACATGTCTAAATAGTCTTGATAAGGCGCTTGGTTTTGTTGTGGCTGATGATAATAATTGGCTGACGAGGAGCCCGTCTGGCCCTGACCATCTTGGGCAAAACTTGAGTATGTAACCTGACCGTTTGGCTTGCGTCCATTCATAGCAGTAAACTCCTTTCACTTGTTTGCTGAAATTAGCATGAGTTTTAGAAATTTATTATATCTTAATCGGAGAGACGGCCACTGCCCCACGCCGCCTCCCCGACTAAAACGGAAAGTCACCAGTCCTTTTCCATCTTTGCAAAGTGAGCCGTAACCACAAGTCGCTTATTGTAAGTGCCGCTTGCATAGTCCCAAACGCCGCCGCAGGTAATAAGTGTAAGCGTTTTGGCTGTTGTGCTTTTAAAGACCTCTGTACGCTTCGGATCGGTAATGTCTACAAAATACTTGTTATCTACAACGTAAGTATAAACCCTTCCAAGCTTGTCGACAAGCGCAACTGTATCACCCAAGCTCAAATTTTTCAAGTCCCAAAATGCGCCCGGGGAACCGGTTGCGGTATCGTAGTGACCGTCAATGATAATATTGCCCTCTTCACCGGCTTTTGGTCCGTCTTCATACCATCCTGCTGTGTACCAAGATGTCGGGACGCTTAAAGTTCCATCCCCTTCCACCCCAACCGGTTCTACCTTGAGTTTCGTGTCTAAAAAAGTTATCTCAATGGGTTCCATATAAATGGGTTTGCTGACCTCCTTAAAAACTGAAGGCTGGGTATTCAAACTTTCTTGGGCTTTCGCCGCTTCTTGCCCGACCGAATTGAAGCGAACAACCAAGTAAACAGAAGCAAGCACGGCAACACCCAAGATCGCAAGAAAAAGAAGCTTAGGCAAGGCTGAATTGATGACTTTGAGATTTGTCATAGCTTTACATATTGCAAAGTTGAGTGGGCGCTGATTAAATAGTGCAAGATTTTAACTTTAACTTTGAGCCTAAGATGGAAGGGGCTAGTAAGCTTTCAGACAAACCACTCCCCTCCATCCTAGGCTCAATTTGTCTTACAATTGCGTCTCGCAAGCTGCCCTACAATTGCGTCTCGCAAGCTGCCCTACAATTGCGTCTCGCAACTTGCTCTATTTGGCTTTTAGGATTTTGGCTTTGACTTTTTTGATGGTTACACCAAGTGAAGCCAAACCAAGTCCTAATGCCCCGATAAGAGCAGATTCCCCTCCGGTTTTTGGAAGCTCTGTTGGCTCTTTATCGCTGTAGCAAACTGTTGCGGTATCAGAACCTTCATTGTCACCTTTATACTCCACCCTGGCTTTGTTGACCACGCATTTCTCAAAATTCTTTCTGTCATATTCAGAGTCCTTAACAACTGCCTTGATAACAAAGGTTTTGGACTCACCGGGTTCGAAACTATCCCAGTATTCTGTTAAGCCGCTACCGCCAACCTTTTCCATCTCTTTGGGAAGAAAGTCCTTCATTTTCATGTCGTCAACTTCTACTTCCCCTTCGTTCTTTACTTTGACTCTAAACTCCACTACCTGATTCTCTTTTACACTAGTAACTTTATCTTTCCAGGAATCGTCGCCTTCTTTTCTAACCTTTTTCTCTATGTCAAAGCGCTTGTTGAAGACACAGGTCTCGCCTCCGCCGTAATTTGCGGTACACCCAGCGTAGGCCTTTTGTGCACCAATACCAGCGCCAATTAAGGCTACTCCTACAGCTACTATTAACTTAGTGTTAAATTTTTGCATCATAATATTGACTTTTTGGCAGGAAATTTACTTGGGCAGCAAACAATGGATTAGGCTGTTGTCACAACAACAAACAGCGTAACTACAAGGGATATTTTAACCTATATTTGGGCTTTTGTCAATACTATAGGACGAATGTTACCCGAATTTTGAATTTTCTTAGATTTACGAACTTTCAATTTTCCTGTTTTTGACTCAAAATCTACACCTCTTTTGAATTAGGATTGGAGGTGATTAGCTTGGAAAGAAAAGGAATTGAGTTTAAGCAGGATGTATTAAAGCAGGTTCTTACCGGAGCCATGGATAAAAAGAAGGCCCGTACCCTTCTTACTTGTTGCCCCAGAACACTACAAAATTATCTTGCTGAGGCGTTG
>LCJU01000011.1 GCA_000994815.1 candidate division WWE3 bacterium GW2011_GWC2_44_9
TACTAAAAACAGCCGCTTTCTTACTTGAGTAAAAAGTTTTTTACTTTGCGTAAAATGATACACGCTTAAAAACGAGCATACAAGTAAGTAGCCCGTTAGATAATCCAAGTGATAAAGCCTTCTTTGTCCAAGCATGTACGGCTCCAAAATTACGAGCAACCCAAAAACGAGCGCCAATTTTAGTGAATGGTGCAGCTTAAGGACAATAAGAGAGTAGAGAAAAAGTACAGAAGAGGCTAACACTACACACAGTTTGGCCAAGTAATCGTAATATAGATAAGTATCTTTGCCGTACAGGCTAAAGCCCCCGCTCTCCATATACTCTCCTAGTACATAAAGGGGTGGACCCGATAGCCACATCAAGGTAAAGCCCGGATGATAAGCTTGATATGTGCTCTCAAAGTCGCCGGAGAGCAAAGACTCCATAAAGTTTCTGGATCTAGTGTGCCAGTTGACACCGTCGGTATTTAACACGTCAACAAATAGCCCAGGCAGTGACGTTGCAAAGAAAATACCGGTTAGTAGCACTAATACTAACGTTTGTTTTTTAATCGCAAAAGAAACAACACTGGTTATCATAAGTTATCACAGTCTTTTATAAACATAGACATCGGAAAGTGGTATTAAATTTGGCTTGGCAAGAACAAAAGATTTAACCAGTTCGTATTTTTTGGCATCAGTTAGTTGATCTTCAAACTCTTGCCACGCAGTATAGTAGCTGGGATACTTTTTCATAACTATTGGATGTTTGTACCACTGCATTGGACGGCTAGAGATAAGAACGTAGTCGTATAGCTCCGGGTTTGGCGGGTAAACGTACTGTGCGCCCGATGACTCGTACACATTAAACTGCATCACGCTGGCAAACGGCAGTTTGTTGAGCGGATCCAGCCCTTCCTCTGTAATTGCAAGCTTTAAATTTGTTTCCGGAAGATTCGCCTGCGCCCAGATATACGCTTGTGACTTAGGAGTATTCGGCTGGAACTGTTTTGTTAGAAGATACGGATAGTATAGATATCCCACAATGCTTAATGCCACTATCGTGAGGCTGATAGATTTATAGGCTTTTATGAGCCTGGAGTTTTTAAGAACATAAAGTCCTTGAATGGCAAATAGCATAAAGTAGGGTAGGATTGGGAGCAACCAGCGGTCAACTTTTCTGGACTGGAAGGAAAAAAATAGTGTATAGATCACAATTTGTATAACAACTAAAAGCCAGAATTTTGCTGGACCGGTAGTTTTATTTGCACGCAAAGACTTAATTACAGAGTAAATGCCGATGAGTGCGGCCGCTATAACAGGAAGCGTGAGCATGTAAGTCAAAGAGCTAAAATACTTTAGCGGCGAAAGATCAATGGAGTCAAAAACTAAGCCGGCTTCTTTAACCTGCATTTCAAGAATTCTACTAAGAAAGTCTGTTGGAAATAGCCAGGCAAACGGATTTGTTAGTATAAAAGTACCCAAAATAACAAAACTGAATGCCACGGCATTTCTGTAGCTTCTGTTGAGCAGGAAGCCGAGCGTAAAAACTGGATATGACAGCAGGCTGGTAATTTTTGTGGATACTGCCAAACCAAAAAGTATCCCGCACAGAATGGTGTTAATAGTGTCGCGTTCTGGATCATTACTTGATTCTGTTCTTGTTAGGTACCGCAAAAAGAAATACCAAGCCACCGCTAGCAGAAGAGTAATGATGATGTCGTGGTTAAGGTAGTGGCCGTGGACTATGAATTTCCAGTTTAAACCCACAAAAAAGACTGACAGAACCAAAAGCACATACCTATTAGCCGGCACTAACCTTTTTGAAATGATGTAAACTAGTGGAATTACCGCAAGTGAGATTAGTGCGTTAATTATCCTTAAAAATATGTAAATATCGATTTTTGAGAAACTAATGTCGCTACTATTTAGGGTTTTACTAAAAAGCATTGTAGCTGCGGTATAAAAATAGACTGGCGCTGTTCCGTACACATATGACTCCGGAATTAGCTTGTAGACGTCGTTATTCCTAAGAATGGATTTTAGATTGTAAGTGTACTTTATAGCGGGTTCTGCAATTTCCGGTTCGTCTGCATAAAAACTGTGAGGTAAACCAAAACTAATACCGTCAAACCTAAGCACCGCCGATATGGTTAGCAACAGCCCCGCTAAAAATAAACTTAAAAAATTTTTAGCCCGCACGCTTTTCATTTTACCAGAGTGGGTTTATATTGGCATTATGGTAAAAACCTCTAAGCTGCCGGCGTTTCTGGCTTTGCTTGCCTTTATAGTGCTCTTGCCGATAGTCTTAAAAATCGACTTCATGCAAAACGACGACTGGGTTTACGTTAGAAATGTTAGGAATTTTCTAACCGGTAATTTTACCCTGGACCCGTTGACCGCCCCTACTTTTTATCTCCAGGGTATCTTTGGTGGAGGTTTCAGCTTGCTCTTTGGAACCGAGCGGCTTCCGGTTTTAACCCTTGTAGTTACGTGTATAGCTCTATATCTCTTTCTAAAGATCTGCGAATCTTATATTGCGGGGGATGGAAAATATGGCAAAGCCTTTATGCTTGCCGCCTGCATGTTGCTGTTTATTTTTAATCCACTTATTACCTATTCAGTTTTAGGTTTCATGTCGGAAAATTATTTTTTGATGTTTGCACTTATTGCTTTCTATTTCTTTATCAAAAGTCAGCCACTAGTTTGGAAAAAGCTGATACTAGCTAACAGCTTTGTAGTAGCGGCGTTCTTTGTGAGGCAGGTGGCTTTTGTACTGCCTTTGGCATTTACCGTATCACTCGTGATAGATAAACAGTATAAAAAGGCGCTGATAGAACTGTTGTTCTTCGGCGGGTTGTATGTGTTTTATCTGCTTGGTTTCCCGCAAACTCCGGAAATGTATGAGAAACCGCTTGAATTTAAGCATCTATTGGACTATCAATATGTTTTTGCCCTTAGTTATGGGATACTCATATATTTGTTTGCCTTTACAATACCCGTTGCAGGCTCTGTATTGGTAAGGTATCTGCCAAAAAAGCCGTTAGCGATTGTGCTAGTTGCCATTGCAAGTGCAGCGATCTACGTGTTTATGCAGAGTCATTTCCACCCTAGTAGACTTTCATGGGGTGAGTTCCCCTATTTGGATAACACCTTTGAACGAACAGGGTTTTTTTCACGCGGCATATTAGGGACAAAATACCAGTTCTATTTTATTTATGATCTATATCTGTACTGGGATATTGCAGCAAAGGTATTTATTGCGCTTTTTGTACCTGCGTTTCTGATCGGTCTGTATAAATGTAACCCGTATAAATATAAAAAGCAGCTGTTGCACCCGGCTTTAGTTTACGTTGTTATCTATTTTGCTCTAATGGTTGTTACCCAAAAGGTCTACGATAGGTATTTAACAGGCATTCTGCCGTTTTTTCTTATCTACTTGATATCACAGCTAAAAAAGGTGGTGCTTGTAGACAAGTTAATTTGGCTAGTTTTCGGAGCCGGGTTAACATTTTTCAGCTTACAATTTGCACTGGATTTTGTGGTTACGAACTCTTATGTTTGGCACAAATCAGTGGAGTTAGCCAAAGTAAGTAGTCTACCGCGCGAAAGTATTCAAGGTACCAACGCGTGGAAGCTTATAAATCGTAATGATACTAGACACTACGTCTACGATTTCTCATTCGATTCCCAAAATGTAAACGAGAAATATTTAACGGATTACAAATTAATTGAGGAAAAGCTGTTAACTTATCCGGGCAGCATGTTTATTCAGCCAAAAATATACTTATACAAACGGGTAAAACCATATGACTAAAAAAATCATTATTCTTATTTGCTTTCTCTTTTTGGCAATTAGGCTTTTTTACATTGGAAACGACATTCTAAACTCTGACGGAGCAAGGTGGTATAAACGGACCGAGGGCTTTGTGGCAGCACTAAAAGCCGGTGATTTGGCATCTACTTACCAGCACTACCAGCCCGGAGTTAGTTTAATGCTGGTAAACTCTATAGCCAGACAAGTTAGTTGGAAAGTGCAGGATTTTATTGGCCAGCCCAGATGGAGTCTGGAAAACTCTGGAGATTTTATTGCTATTCACACAGTATCTAAGTTAGTTTTAGTGGTTGTGTTATTTGGACTTTTTTTAGCTCAACTTTCAGCTATTAGTAAGTTATTTGGCTTAAAGGTTGCCATAGTATATGGCCTTGTGATGTCGATTGAACCTTATATTGTGGGTATTGACAGGTGGTTTCACTTAACAGCTCTAGAAACATATGCTTCATTTTTGGGTTTTTTGCTATACCTTTTATACTTATCAAGCCAAAAGGCTGCTTTGGCGGTTGGATCTGGGCTGGCTTTTGGTATCTCTATACTTGCAAAAATAAGTGGACTGGTTGGTGCTGCTGCGGCAGCAATATTATCCGTTGGCGGACTAGTTTATAAGTTTGTCAAAACAAAAGAAATTAAATATTTCTATTTTACAGGTTTGGCTGTATTCACCGGCACTGCCCTACTCACAATCGTGCTCCTTTTTCCGGCTTTGTGGGTTGATGCAGGTACCGTGATTCAGAATGTATTTGCCGCCGTAACTGATGCGGTTGATAACAGCTCGCGAGGAAGGTACTTTGCACCACCATTCTCATACATTTACTATCTGGTGATTTTGGCGTTTAAACTTAATCCGGTGGCGTTGTTCGCCGTCGTTCTTGCTGTTGCAATGCTATTACACTCTAGTCGGACACCAGGTGGTAAAAAAGCTTTTGCGATTCTAGGTTACATAGGTTTGCTGTTTGTAGTTTATACTTTTGCGGACAAGAAAATAGATAGATATGTCTATGCCCTTATGCAACCGTTGCTGCTTGTTATAGCGTTAGGATTAGCCCAAGTTAAAACTAACTTACTTAAGCCTTTGTTAGTAGTATATTTGGCTGTAAACGTGTATAGCTACTACGGCCACTTCCCCGCTATGTCTGGGTATTACTCCCCGTTGTTTGGGGGTGCTCAAGCCGCGCTTAGTATGGGCATTTTTGACAATAGTGGAGAGTATATGCTGCAAGCAGCTCGCTACCTAAACGGTGTAAATGCCACAGAGGGCAACAGAGCAAAGGTATACGTCCCGAGAGATCTGGAGCCATTTAAATATACCTATGGTGGTCCGTCAGTCAGTGAGTTTGAGCCGGGTACAAAGTATCTAATCAAAAAGCTTGGCATTACTCGGGAGGAAACCTCTATAGTAGCGTGTGATAAAGTCGTAACTGAATTCGGGCCAAGATACGGTGTGCCGTATGTGTATATATTGGCTTGCCGATAAATATATTGGCGTGTAAATAAAGGAACAGGTAGAATACATGTATGAAGAAGTTAGCTATTATTATTGTTGTTTATAACACAAAGGAGATACTGCGCGACTGCTTAAAAAACCTTGCCGGTTACCAATACCCGTGGAAGGAAGTTATTGTGGTTGATAATGCATCCGTTGATAACTCGGCTGATATGGTCGCCGAGGAGTTTCCGTGGGTTAAACTTATTAGAGCGGAAAACAAAGGCTTGGCTGCGGGGTACAATCTTGGAATAAAAAATGCCGATAATCCGGACTATTTTCTGTTTTTGGGCTCGGATGCCTTTCCTAAACCAAGTTCACTTGAGGGTGTAATAGATTATTTGGATACGCATGCCGAACTAGGAGCAGCAACGTGCAAATTAGTTTTGCGCGACGGGTCTTTGGATATGGATGCGCATAGAGGCTTCCCCACCCCATTCGCCGCCTTCAGTCATTTTTCTGGACTGGAAAAGTTCTTTCCAAAGTCAAAATTATTCTCGCGATACTTTTTAGGCTGGGAGGACTTTGCGAAACCACATCCAATAGGTATGTGTATCAGTCACTTTATGATGGTTAAAGCAGAGGTTTTTACCAAAGTTGGGCTTTGGGATGAAGACTATTTCGTATACGGTGAGGACGTAGACATGTGCTGGCGGATGAAAAAGCTAGGCTATAAAACATACTACCTCCCACAGTTTACTTGCCTGCACTACAAAGGTGCTGGAGTTGGGATCAGGAAAGAAACGCAAGACGTTACAAAAGCAAGCTCGGAAACACGCAGGAGAATGAAGCAAGAGTCGGTGCGGGCAATGAAGCTTTTTTACACAAAGCACATGTACGCCAAATATCCATGGCTGGTTAATAAACTTGTAGTATGCGGTATAGCCCTTTTGGCAAAGTTGCGCAATTAATTTCTATTTAATATTCTCAAGCTAGCTAGGCCAATAACCAGCGCCAGTGAGGTGATATAAAGTGCCCTCATCCACGGCTCGCGTGAATCGGTTCCGGAGGAGAAACCGTGGACCAAGAACAACAAGTAGCACACAAAGCTGCTGTAATGAATAGTCCGCCATACCTTTAGTGAAACTATTTTATTTCTTAGTTCCGAAGTTATGATCAGCAGAACAATTAGGCATGCGGCTAGTATGCCAAGTCCAACAGTGTAAGTTAGGGTATAACCCATAATCAATAGCAAGGTTACCGCGTGCACACCAACCAGAGTTAGCCCCGCCCAAGTTAGGCTTCTGTGTATTTCTAAAGCGGTTGGTTGAAGCATGATCCGTATCTTTATGAGTGCCTTTGACGACTGGATAAGTCCAAAGCAGACCGCCATAGTCATAATAACAAACGCGGCTACGCCGGAGGCCCGTCCAACTTGCCAGATTCGATCTGTTGAGTCCGCAACTAACATCAAAGCCGCAAGAAATACGGCCCCCGAAAGTAGAGAAATGTACAGTCTTATGAGCATATGTGGAAAACTACAACCTTTTTCTTACTGAAGAGCCGGCCTTTAGATCCTTCACTATGTATTCGTTATTTTGTATTTCTTCAGGGCCTATAATCACCGCATATTTTACGCGCATTCTGTTAGCGTATTTAAGCTGTTTTTCTAGTTTATCCGAACCTCCAACCCACATTGAGACTGTTGAACCATTGGCTCTTAGTACATCAGAAATCTGCATAGCCTTTTGCATGAACTCCGTACTTTTGGAGGGCCACACAGTAACAAGATAATCGCAACAGCCGGAAAATTCTGGCAAAAGCCTCCAACCTTTTAGGAATTCCAATAAAGTATAATCACCCATAGCAAAGCCCGTGGATGGTAGATCATAGTCGCCAAAGATGTTTATAAGCTTGTCAAACCGTTCACCGCCAAAAAGAGACCTTCTGTTTGCAGGGTTGTTGTTGTAGACTTCGTATACCAGCCCGTCGCTGTAGTCGAAGCCCCTGATAATTGAGGGGTCAAACTTTAAATAGTCGGCAAGCCCGACGGTTCTAAAAAAGTCAAAGATGCGGACTAAAGTTAGATAGCCGACATTGGTTTTTGGTATCTCTAGGGTTTCAAGCGTGCCTGACATAAATGTGGTTATTTGTGCTATTTGTTCGGCGGTTAGCCCAAGTTCCGTTAGCCCCGCTTCAAAATCTTCCGGCGACATTTTATCTTTTTTGTCCATCAGTCTTCTAACTGCGGGTTGACTTTCACTAGGTAACTTAAGAATATCGGTAAATAGCGACGAGATAAGTCTGCGATCGCTGACCTTGATGGTAAACATTTTTTCGTTGGCTCCAAAAGCTTGCATCAGTGCGATGATTAACCTGAATAACTCAACATCCGCCTCATAGCCCGCCACGCCGAAAATGTTGGCTTCCAGTTGATAAAATTCCCTGCCCCTGCCAGTCTGCGGCTTCTCAAACCGCCAATTGTTGCCAATCATAAACCACTTAATCGGCTGTGGGATTTCCTTGTACTTTTGCGCAAGCATCCTAACCGTTCCGGGTGTGAGTTCCGGTCTTATTGCCAGCTTTCTCCCGCCCTTATCCTCAAAACTATACAATTGCTCGTTTACAATTTCCTGACCGGTTTTGGCGGCAAAGATCTCAAACGGTTCAAGAATTGGAAACGAATACTCTTCAAAGCCAAAGCTTCTGCAAACTCTCTTCCAGGTGTCAAAGATATAGTTTTCCAACTGCATATCTGCAGGGTAAAAATCTCTGGCTCCTTTATACGATTGTGTTGATAGCCTCTGTCCCATACCGTCAATTGTACCCTATCTAGCCATTATAGAGTACTTTTCTTGCATTATGTACTAAGTGTGCTATACAAAAACTACGACCTATCTTGAGGAGCTCATTCGCGGTATTCCCAACGGCCTTTATTATCTTGCCGGAGCGTGGGTGGTGTGGGAAGCGGCAAGGTTCTACTTTGTACGATTTTGCAGAGTTGAAAAAGGTGTAGAGAGCATCACGGCGGTTTGCGCAAAGCTAGAAACAAGGTTGTCAAAAATTGAGACGGTGCTAGATAGAATATGCCATTATCTTGCCGCAAAAGAAGGTCTTAGTGCGAACTTTTTCTCTGCAAACAGTCCAATGATGCTAAACGATCTTGCCAAGCGCCTTCTTGTGGAAAGCGGCGGTAAGGACTTTGCAAACGATCAATCCGAGGTGCTTATTGCCGAGTTAGAAAACCGCGCGCCGAAAACTAAGTTAGATGTGCAGCAAACAGCTGTGTTGGTGGTTTTTGACTCCACGGTTAGTGACAAATTTAACCGAATTAAGGATTTTATCTATCAAAACCCTATTTATGAGGGGGAAAAGATTGAATTGACTACACTGGTGAATATTATCGCTTTGTATCTTAGGGATAAATACTTGGAGAAACACCCCGAGCTTTAAACTAAGCACTGGCTTTAACGCATCTGTAGAAAAGCGACGGACCAAAGTTAAACCTAGCTAAGGGTTCCTGAGCTAAGTTTTCCGTCATGTTTAGTAACCCCTCTGGGATGTATCTTTTAAGAAATGGACTTCTAAAATTGGATACAGAGAGTTTCTTGGTTACTTTAAAACCCGCTTGTTCTAGTAAACCGCTAACATACTTCGGATGGAAGTTAAAAAACATCACGTTCTTGCTGGCAACGCTGATAGGTTCGTGGCTAAAGTAACCGTTATCCATTTTAATAAGATGTTTGACAACCGACTTAATGTGCAGTTTGTTGGCAAACTCAAAAATGAAGACACCGCCTGGTTTGAGGACTTTATACACTTCAGCTAGCGCTTTGGCTAAGTCGTCAAGATGGTGGGCAATACGGACCATAACAACGCAGTCAAACGCTTCTTGCCCAACTTCCGAAAGATTGTAAACATCGCCGACAAAGGTTGTAACAGTAACCTTTAGCTCCTTGGCACGATCTTCGGCTTGGGAGAGGATTTTTATAGACTTGTCTAGTATTACGATATCTGTAAATTTATCCTTGTATGTTGGGATAAGCCGGCCAAACCCGCCGCCGGCGTCAAGAATTCTTACGCCTTTAGAAGGAAGCAATTTAGCAAGAGCGTACGTTTCGCTGTTGTTCTCATAGCTTCTGCCATTCCAATATTTTGTATAGTCGTATGTTGCATCATTGTAATCAGGTCGGTCCATAGCTAGTAACCTGTTAAATCAACCCAGTTCTCAAAGCCTTTAGGTGTCCAACAGCCAGTTAACACGGCTCGGTGAAATTTAAGCATGTCTTTGGGTTTGCGCTTAGATATTTGTTTATCTACGGACTCCAAGGAGTACCGTAGATCCGAAACCACCGACGGTAGTAAAAGCCCGGTAGATCGATCCCAGTTATTTCTATGTCGATTGATAAACCACGAGACCCATTTTGGCTCAATACTATATTGCTCCAGTTTTTCCGTTTGCAACCTGTGGTCATCCATTTTTGATGTAGCAAGCACCCAAATGCCGAGACTTTCTAGATATCTGTAATACTTTTCCAAAAGACTAATATTGCTAAAATTCGTGTACTCCTCTTCGAGTTGATAAAAGTGTGGGTTGCTTGATAACTTTTTGCTACGTTCCATGCAGGCTGGAAAGAAGTAGCGCTCCATGTGGTCAGAAACTGATTCTCGAGTGGAGCTCGTGTCTAGGTAAAAGTTCTCTTTAACGAAAATAGGTAACTTTGAATGTTCCGTTAGGTAGTAATTTAAACAGTGGCCAATTACTTCGTGCGCAAACTCTTTGATTAATCTGGCCACATCTACGTAGATGCTGCCTTTAGACATGTAAACACATCCTTGAAGGCTTACAAGCGCCACCTTGCTGATTCTGTTTGACGTGGCTCTGGTACTTACGGAATCTATTGATACGGTAAATTCCGAGAGCAGAGCGGATAATTCTTCCATGCCTAACGCTTCTACCGCCAAGGCTTTTAAGTCTTCAATACAGCCAGTTAGGATGTCTTCTGCCTTGCGCCGCAACTCTCTTGAGCCAGCGGGGATAGAAGTTCTGCGATCGCCGTTGGATTTTTCCATTTGTTCCGTATTTGCTTTCACTACCGCCTGCCTATTAGCTTTTAGCCAATGTCTAATAGCTTCAATATCGCTAGGTTCAATTTGAAATCGCGCCACTATCTCCATAGGTTCAGTGGTTTTAGAGGTGAGTGATTCTTCCAAAGTGTCTATGAAAAAACTACAAATGCGCTCAAGTTCTCTAGTGACAATACCGGTCTCAGTTTCGGCCGGAGCATCCTTAGGGATGAGTGGAAGTAGCGATTTGAATTCAGTAATCAACCGTTCAGAATAATCTAAATCCTTAATAGCGTACGGTTGATCCAAATAAATCTCACGTTTAAAAAAGTCACTAAAGACTTTATCAGCTTGAGTTATGAGCGAGTTGTCCATATGTGTTGCCTTCCAAACATGGCGCCCCCGGAGAGATTTGAACTCCCGACATCTTCGTCCGAAGCGAAGCGCTCTAATCCGCTGAGCTACGGGGGCCAATGTTATGTCAATTTTATCACCTTTTGCTGTGCTAATGCTAGTAGCTATACTTTTTGTTAGGCAAGTGCTGATTAATGATTCGTATGTCGTCAAAGACGAGTCAAAAGAAGAGAGCGTACGAGAACCCAAAGACATAAAAGTTAGGCTTGTTTATGAACGTGTTACAAAGTCAATAGAATACTCGGCAGAGTTTACAGACAGAGACACAGTGGAAGATCTGCTCAAAAGGCTTAGAGACGACAACGGCTTTTACTACGAAAAAAATATGTATAGTGACGGACTAACAATTAGTGACGTTTTTGGCGAACAAGCCCAACCCGGTTATGTGTGGGCGGTGTTGCTTGCCGACAAAAACCTAACACGCACGATGGCTGATGACCACCTAGTTGCCAACGCGGTATACGTTGTTAAGCAAATACCAAACCGCTAGCTACTCATACCTAAGGGCTATTATCGGGTCAAGCCTGGATGCTCTTATTGCGGGAGCCACGCCAAAAACTATACCGATTACCGCAGAAACCCCAAAGGACAGCCCAACATACAGGTAGTTAAGCGAGGTATCAATAAAGCTGCTCATACCAAAGCTGACCAAGATGCCAAAGCCCACTCCTAATACGCCGCCCACCAAACTTAAAATCATTGCCTCAAGCAAGAACTGAGTTAAAATGTCACGCGAATTTGCGCCCACGGCCTTTCTTAAACCAATCTCTCTGGTTCTTTCCGTCACCGAAACAAACATAATATTCATAATACCAACGCCGCCCACAAGCAAGGAAACACCGGCGATGCCTCCCAAGGCGCTGGCTAAAACCCCCAAAATGTTTTGAAAAAACTTTATACCCTCTTCTTGAGTCCTCACCGAAAAGTCGTCAGCAGTTAAGACTCTAAGCAGGGTTTTTTCCACATCGCGCTTCACTTTTTTGATCACGGTTGTGTCCGTTGTTTTAATAAAAATATAAGTTGGCCGCTCTACCTGAAATCTTTGCCTAGCTGTTGTATAGGGTATGTATGCCGCTTTGTCGCTGTCTTGGCCAAAAACCGAACCCTTAGCCTCCGGAACGCCTATTATGGTAAAACGCTTGTCCTTAAGCTTAAGCTCCTTGCCTAGCGGGTCCTGGTTGGGGAAAAGCTCCTTGCGCACTGTTTCACCTATCACTGCCACCATTTTTCCACCCGACACCTCACCTTGGTTAAAAAAACGGCCTCTGGTTATTTCCAAATTATAAATTTGATCAAAATTACTATCCACGGCCCGCAGCTCCACATTTTTTAGTTCTTTATTGCCGTATACAGCTGAACCGCTTAGTTCCACAATTGCGCTGGCATGAACTACTCCGGGAATGATTTTTAGTTTGTTGACCATTTCGTACGTTAGCTTATTAACTGGCAAACCTGTTGGACCGCCGTCACCATTGCCAACGCTACCGGCAAACACAAATAATGAGTTTGTGCCTAGGCTCTCAAAAGTCTGTTTAATTTGCTTTTCCAAACCGCCAACCAAAGAGGTTAGGATAATAACTGCCCCCACCCCTATTATTATGCCAACCATCGTCAAAAGCGACCTCACTTTGTTTAATAATAACGACCTTAATGCCAATCTAAAATATGTTTTCATATTGACTTATCGTATACAATTTCCCCGTCCATTAGCCTTACAATTCTATTCGCGTTAGAAGCAACATCATCATCGTGGGTTACAATCACAATCGTTTTTCCTTCTTGGTGTAAGTCCTCCAGAAGTTTTAACACCTCCTGACCGCTTTTGGTATCCAAATTACCTGTAGGTTCATCGGCAAGAATAATAGCAGGATCGTTCATTAACGCTCTGGCTATAGCAACTCTTTGCTGCTGACCACCGGAGAGTTGCGCTGGGGTGTTTTTAAGCTTGTCTGAAAGGCCAACCCTCGCCAGTAAATCCAGGGCTTTTTGCTTTACTTCATAGTTTTTAGTTGTATAAACGGCTGGGAGTAATACGTTGTCTAGCGTGCTAGTTCTTGCAAGCAGGTTAAAAGATTGAAACACAAAACCAATTTCATTTGATCTCAACTTTGCCAACTCGGCATCTGCTAAGTGCCCAGTCTCCTTGCCAGCAAAAAGTGCACTCCCAGAGGAGGGTCTGTCAAGCAGGCCGATTATGTGCATTAGGGTAGACTTGCCAGAGCCTGACTTACCGACAATACTTACAAATTCGCCTTGGTCGATCTTGAGATTTAGTCCCCTTAACGCTCTAAAAACCGTTCCACCCAGGGTGTATTCTTTCACAATATTTTGCACTTCTATAATAGTTTTTGTATAGCACAAATAGTCATACATATTACAGTCTAACCTTTGCGCCATCAGTGAGGTTGACTTCTCCGGGGCTTGTAATAACAACGCTGCCTTCTGACAACCCCGCTGAAATACTGGTGTAGTTGTCACCCTCAAGGCCAACTTGCACTTCAAGCTTTTTAGCGATGGCGCCTTCCACTGTGTACACAAACGCTTTGTCTAGCTCTCTAACTACTGCATCAGGAGAAATCGACAGCATGTTTTCTTGTTTAGCAAACTCAATATCTACGGAGCCGTTCATGGCAACTATTGGCAAGATGTCCGTTGCATCAAAGTACACATCCGCAATAACCACTGCGCTTCCGCTTGATAATGTAACCACTTTTGCGTCAATCTGTTGGACAGTTCCGGTAAATACCTTATCCGGGTAGCTGTCCAAACTCACTTTTGCGGGCATACTAAGAGTTAGGTGACTTATGTCAGCCTCGTCTATTTGCGCTTTAAAAATCAAATTAGTGGTATTTGTGATCGAAAAGAGCTCCTGGCCCGATGTTATAAGTGAGCCAGTATGTATATCGTTTAGGGCAAGTTTGCCGGAGGAGGGTGCATGAACAGCAGCTTTAGTATAATTATTCAGTGCGGCAGTGTAAGCAGAGTGTGCCGATGTAACAGCCTCTTGTGTGTAGTCCTTATCCTTCTCAAGCGTTACATAGGCAGAAATAGCCGCTTGGTATAAAGCTTCGGCGTTTTTATAAGCCTGCTTTTCGTCCTCGCCATTGTCGCTCATATACGTCCGCCAAGCCTCGTCGCGCTCTTGTTTGCGAATGTTTCTAGTAGCTTTAGCCGACACTACTTTTTGATTGTATGATTCAAGATCAGATTTTGCAGAAAGATACGAGGTATAGGTTGAATCCAGGCTGGATTTTAGTGAATCCCTATCATAGGATAGGATCGAGTCGCCTTTGAATACATCGTCACCGCTTATAAACTTAATTTCCTTAATAGTCCCACCTACTAAGGCTCGTTGAACGTAGTTCTCCAGCACAGCTGTTTCACCGGAGGCCGAAATGGTTTTTGCAATAGTTCGTATCTGCGCCACTTCGGTGGTGACTTTTACACCACCATTCTTAAACTTGATAATTGCAATACCGGCAAGTACCATACAACCGATGGTTAGGATCGGTAGGTATTTCCTGAACTTTCTTTTTGCACCATTTATTTTATCCGCCATAGTTAAAAGCGCATCTTCATGTTTCGCTTGTGAAAGAGAAGATGCCACTGCATCTTCACGTTCAGCTTGCTGAACGGAAAGTACTATTGTACTTTCATTATAAAGTACAAACGCAGTATTATATATGTGTGGGTAGAATTATTGCAAGTCACCATCCAAGAAGACACATCTCAAGTTTCAAATTTGCATGTAAAGGTATTCAACATGCCTTTTTAAATGAGGCTAACTTTAGGATCCAGACAGCTATAGCTTTTGTCTGTTTTGTTGCCGGAATTTATTTTAAGATCTCACTAACGGAATGGCTTGCACTTATAACAGTGTGTGGCATGCTATTATCCGCCGAACTGATAAATACCACGATCGAAGAATTTATTGACCATTTAGTTCACGAACATCACGAAGGCGCAAGAATAATCAAGGATCTTGCGGCGGGATATGTATTAACAGTCTCACTGTTTACGCTTTTTGTCCTTTTGCTTGTTTTTGTTCCACATATTTTTCGACTGCAAGTATAAAGGCAAGATAGACGAAGCCGATAATATAACCAAAGACGGCATCCCGCACAAAGTGCGCTCCAGAAACTACTCTAGATACACCAACTAGTGTAACCATTAGTAAAGCTAGTATGCGCATAGAGTGCTTTAGCAGCTTGGAGAAGTAGTTCTTTCGAAAGGTGAGTATAAAAAGGTAGCCAAAAAGGACGGTATAAAACAGGACATGCGCACTGGGAAACGCGTACGTATCCCACTGAACGTAGATAATTGGGCTAAAGCCCTCCGGCCGCGACTCCCTAAAAACTCCTTTCAAAATGGTTGCCAGTACATAACTGGTCATACACAACAACAAGGAAAAGGTTCGGGTCAAGTCCTTTTTATTAAGAAAGTACACAAGAAAGCCCAGAACAAAAAACGCTATAAACCAAACACTATTGCCAAATAAGCTGATATCTTTTATTAACTGAACGAGTAGATCAGTCATGGGCGTTGTACTATATAAATCTTGGTGACAGCTTTGCTGCGATTGTAGAATGTTTTAACGGGGTCGTTAACAGCAACAAAGTCTATAATAGCCGCGTTCTCTGTGGTTGGTATAAACGACTGGGGATCGATGATATGGATAAAATAGCCCGCTTTATTGCCATCTTTAATTAGGTTAATATAGTACCTAGAAATAGTAACGCGCTCGTTTGTTGTATAGTAATCACTATACGACTTGGTATTAACAAATTCACTTACTTCATCCCAGTGCCGGTAATAGGGAAAGCCGAACAGGCTTAAATGAAAAACTTGCGCGGGCTTTGGCAAAGTCCAAACAAGGAACTTTTTCTCACTCCATGGATACTCCGGTATGTGGTCAACAAATACATAAAAGGACTGTAAAAATAGAAATAGAGCAAAAAGCAAAACAAGAACCATATATAAAGCGTGTAAATACTTATTTATTTTATATGCAATGAACTCAATGTGAAAAAGCGCGAAGCCAATAAGCACTGTAAGAGGTATTATGTAAGAGTAAATATGCGTTCCAGGTATAGAAACAATTAGCTCTAAAAATAAGAAAGGTATAAAAAACCACAGTAACAGCGCTGCAAAATCCACAACAGAAAAAGGGATATGGAAAGCTATGATATCAGGAATAAATGGGAAGAGTTTTATAATGCCGTTGAGCTTAAAATTAACGAGCTTATTTACGGTTACTATCATCACCAGAATAATCCCAACCAAGCCCAATAGCGTGTAGGCGTGAATAACGTATATTGGTTGGTAGACTGAAAATATGTGTCTTGAGCTAGAGATCTTGCTAGAGATCTCACCGGTGATTCTACCCGTCCAGTAATCCGCGGTGCTTTGCGAAAGGTTTAGAACAAAGGGGATATAAAAAATACCGGTAATAAGCACAACCATCAACAGAGCCGTGCCTACTTGTCTTGCCGGTAAGTAATTCCTTGCTTTAAGCCCGCTTAAAACTTTGACAGCTAGAGGGGTTATTAGCATGGGTGCAAAGAAGATACCGTCGTAATGGGCAAGCATCGCACCTGACCATGAAATACCAGCTAACACCAGAAAGTGGAATTTGCCGCTCTTAACATATCTGACTGAAAGATATGTAGCCAAGAGACCAAAGAAAATAACTAGGGATTGATATTGAACAAGCCTGGAAAAAGCGATCAAAAAACCGTTAGTAGCAAAGAACAACGTGGCGTATATTGCCACTCGCTCACTAAAAAGCTCCTTAACCAGGTAATAAAACACTACAACGGCTAAAAAGCCGGCAATGGCAAAAGGTAACCGCACCAGCAGCCTGTTATGATAATCATCAGAGGCAAATTTCAATATGCCTGTAACTAAAAATTGGGCAGGGCCTTTTCTTTGATCCAGAAAAAATTGAACGCTGCTTGCCTCTTTGGGGTAATAAAGCGCCTTTATTTCGTCTCCCTGATAGTCGGAGTAACCTAAAAACATAAACCTAAGAATAAATGCCCCTAAAAACAAGGACGTTAGCACCAGCCTGCGATTCATACCTAGAGTATATCAGTCATTTATTTTGTAGACTATCAATTCGTTCATAGCTCGTGTAGAAGCCACATATGCCGCCCGCGCTTCGGATAGGTTTTTAAAGCTGGACTTTAAGCCTAAAACGTATACTTTGGAAAACTCAAGCCCTTTGCAGTTTTCAAACATAG
>LCJU01000012.1 GCA_000994815.1 candidate division WWE3 bacterium GW2011_GWC2_44_9
ATCAGCCGATGAGTACATCTAAATTCTCGCATAGCGAGTTTTCTATTTTAGCTTATATCTACCAGTTTACACTGGTAGTTTTACGCTCGAATTATAAAGGTGTGGGCCTTTTCAAGATCCACTTCCAAATAACTGTGTACCACGATATTTCTGAACCCAACTGCTGATTTTACATCGGGCTGGTAACTTTTTCTAGCTGCTTCGTGTTTTATTTGTATTGACAATACTAACCGTTTGGGAGATATTGGTGGGTACTGGTGAAAAGTGGTGAATAATGAAGATGTTTCTTGGGGAATACCAACCAAATATCACCGAAGGAAACCGCATTGCCCTGCCCAAGAAACTTCGGGATCAGATTGCCGGTAACGAGATAATCCTCTCAAAGGGCTTTGAGGCGTGTGTGTTTGTATATGCTCGGGAGGATTGGGAACGGGAGTGGGAAAAACAAGTTGACAATTCAATAGCGGATCCCAAAACGCGTCAGCTCAAAAGATATGTTTTCTCTGGTGCAGCGGATGCTGTGCTTGATGATCAAGGCCGCGTTGTGGTGCCCCAGTCGCTTAAAAGCTATGCCGGTTTGGAAAAAGAAGTGGTAATTATTGGAGCGGGGGATCACATGGAGCTTTGGGCCAAAAAGGTTTGGGATGAGCACATTGCCAAAATAAGCGGGGAGCTTGCCGCATAGGGTATGGACTACCACCAGCCTGTGTTAGTGCAAGAAGTTATGGTCGCTTTAGACGTCAAAAGCGGTGGCAGATACATTGATGCCACACTCGGCGACGGCGGGCATACTTTAGAGCTACTTAAAAGAGGCGGAGTAGTGTTGGGCATCGACGTTAACGAAGGCTCCATTAACAGGGCGCGTGGCAGAATACAGGGCGCCGGTTTGGCGGGAAACTTTACTTACTGCCGAGGGAATTTTAAAAATATAGCGGAGCTTGCGCGGGATCGTGGGTTTAATCAGGTCAACGGTATTGTGTTTGATTTGGGTACAAGTATGACCCAGCTCAAAGACGACCGGCTTGGGCTTAATTTTACATCCGAGCATGAGCTGGATATGCGGCTGGATGATCGGGACTCGGTTAAAGCTTTTGATCTGATCAACGGACTTTATGAGAATGAATTAGCAGAGCTTTTTTGGGAGTATGGCGAAGAGAAAATGGCAAAGAGCTTTGCTCGGGAAATAGTAAAAGCTCGTGAGTTGGAAAGGATTACAACGGCAAAGCAACTTAGCGACGTAGCTAAGAAATCCTTTCCAGGCTACGAGAAAGGCAGGTTGCACCCTGCCACTCGAATCTTTCTAGCTTTGCGGATAGCTGTAAATAATGAGCTAGAAAATTTAAAAAGTGCACTGCCTCGGGCTGGGTGCCTTTTAGTGCCTGGCGGGCGAATGGCGGTTATCTCATTCCATTCGCTCGAGGATAGAATAGTGAAAGAGTTTGTCCAAGACACCCAGCCCACCAAAGATGGCCTTTTGTTAACAGAACTAACAAAAAAACCCATCGAACCGAGCAACATAGAGCTGGCGCGCAACCCCAGCTCGCGAAGCGCCAAGATGCGGGTTGTTGTGCGAGCTCATAGAAGTTAACTAGTATGGGAAAACTACTTAAAGGATCGTTAATACTATTTGTTATATCTTTCCTTGGCCAAATGTTTATTGCTAATCAAGTTTCCGTTAAGACCAAGGAACTAAACGCCATGAATACGGAACTGGCAAAGATCAGAAGTCAAATTTCCGACATAAACCAGGAGGTTTTTTTAGAATCGTCTTTAGCCGCTCTGGAAAAAAGGGCTTACGCTTTAGGTTTTGTAAAGATGCAGGGAGCTCTCAAGAATCCTGCTAAGCCTACGATCGCCAGCGCCTTGTGATATGTTTGCCCAGAGGTTAAAAAAATCCTGCGATCAACGATTCTTTGTGCTGCGACTTATTATTTTGCTGCTTTCCTTTATCTCCGCTGTTAGGCTTTTTCAAATCCAAATATTGGATCACGCAAGGTATAAAGCGAGGGCTTTTGACCAGTACTCGGACCTTTCATCTCTTCCCGCAAGGCGCGGCGAAATCCTAACTGCAGATGGCTACCCTCTGGCCTCAAATCAAACCTCATACCTTGTCTACGCAGAGCCGAAAAAGATTAGTAACAAATCAGAGGTACTGGAAAAAATCTCTTCAGTATTGCCGGAGGCGGAGCGGGAAAAGCAGAGTCAAAAAATGCTGGAGTTGCTGAATTTAGATCTCTACTGGGTGGCGTTGGTACACAACCTTACTCCAAAACAACGCGACCAACTGGCCCAGCTGAACATTGCGGGTATCGGGTTTGAAGAGGAGCCGGTAAGGTTTTACCCCGAGGGTACTTTGGCAGCTCATGTTTTAGGTTTTGTGGCGGAAAAAGATACCGGCGAAAAAGGGGGCTATTTTGGCATTGAGGCCGCATTTGACGGCGAACTAAAAGGAAAGCACGGCAAGGTTCTTGAGGAACGGGACGCGCTTGGGTCATCCATCTTGGCCGGCGGATTTTTAAAAGTTGCGCCTGACAATGGCAAGGATGTGTATTTAACACTCGACAGGACGGTGCAGTACATTATTGAACAACGCCTTAGGGAGGGGGTGGAGCAGTACGATGCCGCAGACGGGGTTGTTATTGTGAGCGATCCGCTAGATGGCAGCATTTTGGGTATGGCAACTTTTCCAACGTATGATCCCTCTGACTTGGATTTTGCCCAGGTTACCGTTTCCGAAAGATCCGGCAGAAAATCACACGGCTATAAAAATTTGGCGATCTCTGCATTGTATGAACCCGGGTCGGTGATGAAGCCGCTAACCGTTTCTTCGGCAATAGATTTGGGTGAGGCGGTGCCGGAAACAATCTACTACGACAATGGTCCGGTGTCGTACTCCGGGTACGTGATAGACAATTGGGACGGCAAGCATTTTGGCCAGATGAATATTATCCTGCTCCTTCAAAAATCAAACAATATTGGCGCTGCTTGGGTTGGCCATTTAGTTGGGAGTGAAAGATTGGCCGCCTATTTCAGTAGGTATGGCATCGGTGGGCTTTCCGGAATAGACCTAGAGGGTGAGGAAACCGGCACTTTGCGACCATACAAAGATTGGACGGATATAGACTTGGCCACCGCCTCCTTTGGCCAGGGTATTCTGGCTTCCCCGCTTCAGGTTTTGTATGCCTTTAACGTATTTGCTAATGGGGGCATCTTGTATAAGCCAAGAATCGTGGCAAAGATAGTAAGCCAGGATAAAGCTAGCCTTATTCCGGCTAAAGAAGTAGGCAGGGTGGTTAAGAAAGAGACCGCTGACATTGTGTCGGACTTGCTGGTAAAAGCTGTAGAGGGTGGAGAGTCAAAGTATTTTAATATCAAAAACTATGTAGTTGCCGGCAAAACCGGTACCGCGCAAATTGCGGTTGCCGGGGGCTATGATCCAACCAAAACAAACGCAACATTTGTTGGCTATCTTCCCGCGTCCAAGAAGTTTTCCATGATAGTAAAGCTTAGAGAACCCCAAACAAGCCCCTACGCGGCAGAGACCGCCGTGCCGCTATGGATGACAATAGCCGAAGATTTAGCTAAGTATTTCTCTATCCCCCCGGATAAATAGCGTGGTTATCATCTTTTCTAGTCACGCTGGAGCCATTGGCTTGTCCGGAGTTCTTGGTGGCGTTAGATTGTGGTTATGCAACAGGTTCAAACGGGCAGGCTTGGTGAGGCAGTGGCAGAAAAGTTTCTTGTTGGCAAAGGCTACCAAATTTTGGAGAAGAACTGGGTATGCCGATGGGGTGAGCTGGATCTAATTGCCGAAAAAGATAATATGCTGACTTTTGTGGAGGTAAAATGCCGTAACTCCCAAGTCAATGGCCACCCGTCGGAGGCAATTACCCGGTTTAAGAAACACAGTTTGCACAGGAGCATCGAACGATACATTTTGACCAATAATGTTACCAAACCCTGGAAGGTAGATATAGTCTGCATCAGAAAATTCGGCAAAGCTATTAAAATCGACCATTACGATTACGTCCAGCTCTACTAACATTTATGTTCAGCCTCACTGACGTATTGAATTTTCCCGCTTGATGGACTAGTATTTAGTCATATGAAGAAAAAAGTCCTTATTGTAGAAGATGATATGGCCCTTTTTAATATGTATTCAGTTGAGTTAAAGATCAAGGGTTTCGATGTTTTAAATGTAAGTGACGGTCTTCAAGCCATGTCTAAGGCCAAAGATTATGCTCCGGACATAATTTTGCTGGATATAATGCTGCCGGGTATGAATGGTCTCAACATCCTTACCGAGCTAAAAGGCGACTCCCAAACCGTAGATATTCCCGTTATTATGCTTACAAATTATGGCAGTGAGGACAACGTAAAGAAAGCTTTAGAAAACGGGGCGGCAGATTACATCATGAAGTATAAAATCTTACCCTCTGAGCTAAGCGATAAGATCGAGGTTGTCTTGGGGACTTCTAATGATTCCGATGTAAGAATTGCTGTTTAGAAACAATGAATGAGCCATCTGCCCTTGATGCGTATTTTAATATTGGGATAGTCTTGCTCTGCTTTTTTCCTGCAGCTCTAATTTTCATAAAATATAAGTTAAAAACGGCTAGGCTAGTCAAGGTGCTAAGAGAAAAAGAGGCCGCCTTAGAAAGCGGGGTTAGCTATGTGAAAAAGTGGCAGTCCGTTCCAGAAATATTGACTCACGTATCTATGTTAACCGATTTACAAGAGTCATTGGATTTGGCCGCGGGCTATTTTTTAAGGACCGTGGATATATCATGCGCCTCGTACCTGCTAAAGATTTCCAATGGTTATTTATACAGGGTTGCAGTATTGGGCAACATAACAAGAGGTTTTGCAGACAAAAGCAGACATGCCGCTTCGGCCCACTATCGGGAAACTATTGGTGATACTTCCGATGAAGAAATTTTGACTGAACAAGCCATTACAGGTGGTGGACTTGATGAGACAGGTTTGAGCGATTTTTTTGGCACTATCTGCATCCCCATTAGGAACAAAGATCAAGTGCTGGGCTCTTTTTGCGTTTTTGGCACCTCCGACTCCTTAAAAAACCCAGAGACTAAGTTATTTGTAACCAGAATACTGGACTCTGTTATTTCGGCCACGCTGGAGTTTAAACAGGTTTTAGTTAAAGAGCACAAAAAACTTGATGCGGTGTTGCAAAGCATGGACGAAGGTGTTTTGCTTTTTGACCCGGACTACAGGTTGTCGCTAATGAATAGAACCGCTCAGATGTTTCTAGGTATTTCCGACCAGCGATCCTACAATGTTTCCCAGGTTTCCGATATTATCAAAGGCTCCCTGCCAGTGCAGGAGATAGTAACCGGAGTTATGGATTCTAAAGAACCGAAAAGTCTGCAACGGGTATTTGTGAACGGCAGATACTTGTCTTTTATGTTTTTGCCGGTACTTATAAATAGAGAAACAGTTGGTGTGGGGGCGGTTATCCATAATGACTCTGAAGAGGAGAAACTGCGCAATCTGCGGGAGGATTTCACCGCTATGGTTGTCCACGAGCTTAGAGCTCCACTCACAGTAATTCGCGGTTCTGCAGACATGGTTTTAAAGCACAAGGAGAAATTCAGTCCGCAAGATGTAGAGCTTTTTATGAATCAAATTAAGGACTCCGCCTGGGACCTATTAAAAATTGTTAATGACCTTTTAGACTCGGCTAAGATTGAATCCGGCAAGTTTGAAGTCGTCAAGGAAGACTGCAACATTGCCGCCGTTCTAAGCCAAGAAATCGGGAACTATAAGATGTTTACAGACTCAAAAAATATTGATCTTATTCTGGATATAGATGACAGTGTTCCCATAATTAGGGCCGATAGGGAAAAGGTGATTCAAGTATTAAACAATTTGCTTTCCAATGCTGTGAAATTTACGTATAAGGGCGAGATAACTCATATGGCGGATCGCGGCCTTATCCGGGTTGGTTTGCGTGTGCAGCCTAAAACCGTTCAAATATTTGTGGCGGATAACGGCCCCGGTATTCCTAACGAAATTAAAAAGCAATTATTCAACAAGTTTATCCAAGCCAGGGAGTCGCCAATTTCCAATGAGAGCGGGACCGGTTTGGGGCTTGTTATTGCCAAAGGTATAGTGGAGGCGCACGGTGGTAAAATATGGGTAGAAGATAATGTGCCAAAGGGTTCAGTGTTCATTTTCACCTTGCCTTTCAAGTAATATGGACTACAAGTCGATTTTTAAAAGGTACGACATTCGAGGTAAATACCCCGGGGAATTGAACGAGGCCGTAGCGATCAAGTTGGCTCAAGCATACTTTCATACAATACGGCCAAGAGAAGTTGTTATAGGTTACGATAACATATACGGCTCTGATATTATTGCCCGAGCGTTCTCTGCGGAACTTATAACAGAGGGCGTAAAAGTATATAACGTTGGTTCAGTTACCACTCCCATGCTTTACTTCTCAAGCTCCTATAAAAACATACCGCTTTCTATTATGTGCACTGCCTCTCATCTGGGTGAAGGCTATACTGGTATAAAGCCGAATAAAGATGGTATCCCGCTGGAGGAAGAAGCTGTTTTAGCTATCAAGGTGGAGTTTGATCGACTTACAACCATTGCAAGCCACGACTTTGAACTAGTCCCCGCGGAAAGACAACCGGAAACTATTAATATATACGGCCCGTACGTAGCTACAATTGCCTCACTTCTTTCCTACCCGCTTTATAACTATAAGGTTGCTGTAGACCTCGGCAATGGCAACAACGCTTTTGTAGCGGAGCAGCTGTTGCACAAAGTTGGCATTGACTACAGAGCCATTAATTCGGAGGTAAGGGATCGGGATCTGCAGCACCCAAGCAATCCAAAAATGCAAAGCAATAGAAGTCAACTTGAACACCTTATTGCCGAAATGGGCGCAGATTTGGGCGTTATCTGGGATGGCGATTGTGATAGGTGCTACTTAGTTGACTGGGCGGGTGAGGTAATTCCACCAGAATATGTGGCTATAAAAATTGCTGGATTACTGAAGAAAACAAACTCTTATAGCCATATAACGGCGGATGTACGGGCATCTTTCGCCGTTGAGCGGGAGTTAGCTAAAGAGGAAATAAAAGTCAAAAGAATACAAGCGTGGCATGTTCCGATTAAATACGAAATGGAACAAGATCCAACCATAGGGTTTGGTTTTGAAGTTTCAGGTCATTATGTTTTTAAGGACTTTTTCAAGATAGACGATGGTCTGCTTGCCTTCCTGTTATTTATTGAGGCATTGGAAAATTTGAAGCTTGATTTTAAGGCCGATTTGTCCAAATTCCATAGTACTTACTACATTCCGGAGGAAATGAATTTTACTAGTCCAATATCCGAGGAAGAACTTAAGGCTAAACTGCCAGTTAAATATAAGGACGGACTGATCAATCTGGTAGATGGGGTGTCGATTGACTATCCCACCTGGCGATTTAATATTAGAGCCTCCCGCACAGAACCAATACTACGACTGAACATTTCTGGTACAAACCGGGCGGAGGTGGGTGCCCATCTTGCTGACATTGAGCGAATTGTAGGTGGAAAAAAGCTGGCGTCGTAAACGCGCATATGTTATTTTGTATCTATGAACAAACACACTGCCTTTGCTCTTTGGTTTAAGGAGATTTCAAAAAACGACATTCCGATAGCGGGAGGTAAGGGTGCAAATCTTGGGGAAATGACTACTGCTGGTATTCCGGTTCCTAATGGCTTTGTTGTTACATCAACCGTATACTTTGAGTTTCTGGAAAAAACCTCGCTCAAGCATAAGATCCTTACCGAGCTTTCGGGCCTTGATTACAGCAACTCCGAAAAATTGTTTGAGGCTTCCAAGAGAATAAAAACGGCGATTATGGAAGCAGAGATGTCGGAAGACCTTAAAAGTTTCATCAAAGACTATTATCACGAGTTAAGCGGTGAAGAAGACAAGTTAGTGGCTGTGCGGTCTTCTGCCACCGCTGAGGATCTGCCCGACGCCTCTTTTGCTGGCCAGCAGGAGACGTATTTAAATATCAAAGGCTGGCAAAACGTGGTAAAAAACGTTCAAAAATGCTGGGCCTCGCTTTTTGAGTCGCGGGCGATTTTTTACCGCAACGACAGGGGTTTTTCGCACTTTAAAGTCGGCATAGCCGTTCCAATTCAGCTGATGGTGCAAAGTGACGTGTCGGGCATTATGTTTACCGTTAACCCGCTTACCAATAATCGGGAGGAGATATCCATCGAAGCGGCGTGGGGGCTTGGTCAGCCGGTTGTGTCGGGTGAGGTTACACCCGATCAGTATATAGTCGACAAAAAATCCGGCAAGATAACTTATAAACACATATCACAACAAACTTGGCAGATGACTTTGATAGGCAACGTGAACGTTTCGCGCGACTATCAGGGGGTGCAAAAGCTTTCGGATTATAAGATCAAGGAGCTCGCTGATATTGGTATGTTGATAGAAAAGCATTATGCCAGACCGCAGGACATTGAATGGGGTATGGAAGGTAGAACTTTGTATATTGTGCAGTCCAGGCCAGTTACCACGCTTAACCAAACAAACGTTTCGGAGACTGAATCCTCTATTGACACAAGCAAGAACGCTAAGGTTTTGCTTGAGGGTTTATCGGCTAGCCCGGGTATTGCCTCGGGCCCAGTTAGGATTGTTAAATCACCAAAGGAAATAGGTATTGTTCAACAGGGAGATGTGTTGGTGGCCGAGATGACCAACCCTGATTATGTGCCGGCTATGCGTAAAGCTCGCGCCATAGTTACGGACAGCGGCGGTAAAACGTCGCACGCCGCTATTGTAAGTAGGGAGCTGGGAGTGCCTGCGGTTGTGGGCTGCGGTTCGGCAACTAAAGTGCTGGCTCACGATCAGGTGATCACTGTTGATGGCACTAACGGCAAGATATATGAAGGCAACATTGTTATTAGCCACGAAGTCAAGGCTATGGCTAAGTCTCTTTCACAAATAAAAACAGCTACTAAAGTGTATGTGAATTTGGCCGAGCCGGAATTAGCGGTAGACATGGCTAAACGCAATGTTGACGGAGTCGGCCTTTTGCGGGCGGAGTTTATGATCGCGAACATTGGTACCCACCCAAGGAAGTTTATAAAAGAGGGCAAGTCGCGTGAGTTTGTGGCAAAACTTGCTGAAGGCATGGAAAAGTTTGCTGCGGCTTTTGGCGAGCGGCCCGTTGTTTACAGAGCAACAGATTTTAAAACCAATGAATACAGAACACTAAAAGGTGGGGAAGAGTTTGAGGGCGAAGAGGCGAACCCCATGCTTGGGTTTAGGGGAGCGTCCAGATATATTGCCGACGCCGAGGTTTTTAAACTGGAGCTTGAAGCGCTCAAAATTGTGCGGAACAAGCGCGGACACAAGAATTTGCATTTAATGATACCTTTTACCAGAACGGTAGAGCAGCTCCGTGAGGTAAAAAGTATTGTGGCTACCCAAGGCCTAAGACGAAGTGGACTATTTAAACTGTGGATGATGGTAGAGATACCTTCCAATGTAATCCTCCTGGAGGAGTTTATAAAAGAAGGCATTGATGGGGTATCTATTGGCACCAATGACTTAACTATGTTGATCCTCGGTGTGGACAGGGATAATGCAAAGGTGGCAGGTGTTTACAGCGAGCTTGATCCGGCGGTGCTGTGGGCGCTGGAAAAAATTGTTACCACCTGCAAGAAGGCAAGGATTACTTGCTCAGTTTGCGGTCAGGCGCCCTCTGAATATCCCGAGCTAGTAGAAAAGCTTGTGCATTGGGGAATTACGTCGGTTTCCGTAAGTCCAGATGTGCTGGAAAAAACTAGACAAATTGTATATGCCTCCGAACATAAGCTGCTCGCTGGGAAAAAGGCTTAACAAGCTGACTCCCAACAAGCTGGTTGCTTTGGCATTGTGCGTGCTTGTGTTTGCGCTCTTTTTCCTCCCGCCGCGTGATCCTGACTTGGGTTGGCAGTTGAGATGCGGTCAAGAAATTCTGTTAGGTAAGGGTTTTTGCAGTCAAAATCACTTTTCGGCTTTACTCCCTAATTATTCATGGCCGAATCACCACTGGTTGTATCAAATAATGGCATTTTCAACATACCAAGCTGGTGGATTTTGGGGTTTAACCGTTCTAAACGCGGTGGTAATGAGTCTGGGTTTTATTGTGTTCTATTTGGCGATTAAAGGCCACTCGTGGGAAAAAGCTGCAGCTTTCCTGTTTTCTGTGTTTGTAGGTTGGGGTACTTTTGGTTTGGGTTTGAGGAGTCAAGAGTTGGGTGTGGTGTATTTTTGCCTCATGCTGCTTATTGTTGCTAAAGCCTCCGAACGACCCAGGCTAAAGCTATTACTGCCGTTGGTTATGCTTGTTTGGGCCAATTCCCATGGGTCATTCACGCTGGGCTTGGTGCTCATTGCGTTCTTTACGCCGGTTATGCTGGTGCCGGCAATTTTAGCGACGCTCATCAATCCGCATGGCTTTCAGATTTATCAGGAAGTATGGCGGCATTTTGCCGGAGTGGATCTTAGTCAGCTAATTGCCGAATGGACGCCACCGGTTCCGGGGGTGTTTGCATTGATCGCACTTTTTTCGTGCTGGCTTGCTATCTACTTTTTAACGGTGGGTAAAACTAATCGGTTGCGTAACGCTTTGCTGATTGGTGCATTTGCACTGCTGGCGCTAAAAGCTAATAGGCATGTACCCTACGTTTTTCTGCTTGCGGTTTTTCTGATCTTGCAGCAAAAAATCGCTGGTGATTTTTCTGCCGGGAGTGAAAAAATACGCAGGGCAGGATGTACTCGAGCTATCTTTTGCATGGCCGATATAGTTTGGCTGCCAGACAAAACGGTTCAGTTGAGTCGTACTGTTTAACTTCTTGGCTTAGTTACCCTTGTGAAGCGATTGATTATTTACGTGAGATGAACGAAGGGGGGATAATCTATAATCGGTATGAATGGGGCGGCTATCTAATATGGCAGCTACCGGATTATAAAGTTTTTGTAGACGGTAGAATGCCCGCCTGGCCTACGCCCTCCGGCAAAAGTCCCTACACTATTTACTTGGAAACTCTTCAAAACCAGCCTGGCTGGCAGGATACCCTTAAGGAGTACAACGTAAGTTGGCTTTTAATAAGCCCCGGGACCTTTATGGACCTGCTTATTGGGGACGGTCCTGAAGAATATGGATATACCGAGGTTAAACGGGGCAACCAGTATGTGCTTTACAAACGGTTGTGAGCACAAATTTTTGCGTTCAACCTTTTGGCCGCGTATTATTAGTACCAGATATGCCCACTATCAGTTCTATTAAGGCACTCAAAGTATTAAACTCCCGAGGCGATTGGACAATCAAAACTACTCTTGAGCTGTCAGACGGGAGTACGGGGTGGGCAATTGTGCCCGAAGGCGCTTCTAAAGGTGAGCTTGAGGCAATTTGTTTGCCCGCCGATCAGTCAGTGGACTTGCTGCAAGGCAAGCTATCCAAGGCGCTTGTTGGCAAAAGTTTTGTAACTGTTTCGGAGCTGGATAAGTTTTTAATTGACATAGATGGTACGGAAAACAAGCACGTCTTAGGCGGCAACACAATCCTTGCCTTATCAGTTGCGTTTACCAGGGCACATGCAAGAAGTCAAAAGTTGGATGATTGGGAGTATCTTGCCAACTTAGCAAAATCTATAGGTATTAGTGTAGACCGAAAGTCTGCTATTACCCCGCTTTTTAATATATTAAACGGCGGCAAGCACGCCCAAAACGACCTGTCTTTTCAGGAGTTTATGTTAATTCCAGCTAGGAACTATACTATGGAAGAATGTGTTGAGGTAGGGGTAAAAGTCTATAAATCGCTAAGGAATAGGCTTCAACGGGATGGCTTTTCTACCGGTGTGGGGGATGAGGGCGGTTTTGCGCCACTGAATTTTACGGTTAAGAAAGCTTTAACGTATATAACGGAATGCGCCAGCGAGCACTATAAGGTCGGCGAAGATGTGTTTTTAGGCATGGATGTTGCAGCAGGATCCTTTTATAGAGACGGCTATTATGTTCTTCCGGAAGAGCATCTAAAACTTACTTCCGAGCAGTTTGAGCGGTATTTGCTTGACTTAATGAGACAGTTTAAATTGATCTATTTGGAAGACCCTTTTCATGAGCAGGATGTTAATTGGTGGCGCAAAGCGGTTGACGACTTTGGTTCCAGAGTGATGCTCTCCGCAGATGATTTGGTAGTAACTAATCCGCAAATTTTGACCGGAGCTATCAAGCAGAAGCTTGCTAATACGGTTATTGTTAAGCCTAACCAGATTGGAACCGTTTCCGAGACTCTGGACTTTGTAAATCTGGCCAGAAGAGCCGGTTGGAACGTGGTTGGTTCGCATAGAAGCGGTGACACGGAAGACCCATTTATCGCCGATTTGGCTTTTGCGCTAGGCGCCGATTTTGTTAAGTTCGGCGCACCTAGTAGAGGTGAGCGGACGTCCAAGTTTAATAGGTTGTTGGAGTTATATAGTAGCTAGTTATTCCATCGGGCATCTTGTCTTACAAGCAAGTCGGGGGCCTTTTCAGGATTTTCCATTAAAGCATTTGTTATACGTTCCATTCTCACACCCTGTGAGCCCTTTACAAGAATGGTGTCTCCTTCTCTTATTTTTAACCACCTTACTATTTCTTGAGTTTGTAGTGTGTTTGAAAAAAAACGGTGAGCTGTACCACTGTTGATTTGCGCGCATATTAAGCTGGATCTCTCCCCGACACAAGCGACCCTGTCAATTGCAAGTCTATTAATCAGTTGGCCGACTTTAATATGGTCTCTAGCGGAGAACTTGCCCAGTTCGAGCATATCGCCCAGTATGGCAACTTTCCCATACTTCATAGATTCCGGGTTTGCATTATAGGTATCGTCAATAATTATGGACCTATGGATGCCGGTGATGAGATTTAGCCGACCCTTAGGTAGTTTTATGTTGTTCAGTATTACAGATATCTCACCATAACTAAGTCCGCAGAGATTGGCTACAATTGCCGCGCAGACAATATTTCTGTGGTTGTGCTCTCCAAGGATGTTTTTCGGCAGTATCAGCTCCTCGGCAGGCGGTTTTTCAGAGAACCATAGTACTTTTCCGCCAGTGTTTGCGAATTCCACACCAACTTTTCTTATCCAGTTGTTTCGGGAATTTAATACCGCTGTGCCCGTGGTCTTCATTCCATACGCTATGGCAGCAACAGTACCAAGTTTTTCTAGATGTACATGATTTATTGTTGTTATTACAGTGAAGTCTGGTGGAAACATATCTGTAGTTTCCTTCAGCTCTCCAGCTTTATCCATACCCATTTCCGCAATGAAAAACTTGCACTTCTCATCCATATCATTCAGTACATTTACAGAGAGCCCAAGTTTAGTATTTAGTGAACCTAGGCAGCAGTTATATTTGGTTGATAATATTTGGTATATGAAAGCGGTTACAGTTGTTTTGCCGGATGATCCTGTTACCCCTATTATAATTGGGTTTATCAGATTAATTCTATCCTTTGCCGCTTTATATAATTCTCTTTCTCCCAAAACTCCACATGCACCGTTTCTTAGTGCCGCTTCTATGAATTTGTGACCATCCGTGTTCTCACCCTTAATTGCCACAAAATACTCGCCCGGTTTTACAAGTCTTGAATCTGTACTTACTCTAAATCTTTCCATACAGCAATAAAGTGACCTTCCTCACGTGTGTCATCAGCGAGGGCATCAATAAACTTAGTTGTATCAATCTCTCTTATCCCATCTTGCTCTCCACTATATGCCGGATCAGCATAGATAACGCGGTTTTTAGTGGACCCTCCTGATGCTACAACCACGTGCGTTCCAATATATCTATGATCTCTCATTACTCTCGCGCAATCTGGATAGGAAAACTTGGATTGAGTTACTGAAGATATTAATAACGTATTCGCCGACTTGAGACATTTTTTGTATTCACTTACGAACTCGTTTTGTCTATTAAGAATAATATGACTGGAATCCCGCTTTGCGAGAGGTAAGCCGTCCTTATGCTCATATATAACTGTGTGAAGTCCCCTGCTTTCTAGGTAGTGTGATATGCCTCTGGCGTCGCTGCCTTTCTCCATGCAAAAGGCAGGCAGATATTTTGTATGGTCAAAAAAAGTCGTTTGCAGTGAGTATTTGGCTCCGTAACCTTCCGAATAAACACCCATAAAGGCTCGCGCTCTTTCTGTGGCTTCCTGAATATTATAATCTTCTAGACCTTTTGCCACCAGTACAGGGAAAGAACATCCCGGAAAATCATCAAAGGCGACTGTTACAACCGGCCTAGTGTATCTTCCGGATTTCATATAACCTATGGCCAATTCACTGTTAGAGGCACCCTTATTGATTCCAAAATACCTTAGTGTAAAAATAGTGCTGGCGATTCCACAGCAGCATTTTTCTACAGGTAGCGGCAGACCGAGTGAATACTGCGATGTATGATTATTTAGCCATTTAGTGGATTCTTCCATACCCCATTTTATATTATATTATGCCTTCCCAACATTGAAACAGACATTCCGCTGGCCAAGTACACCACTCTGGAAGTTGGCGGTCCAGCTAAATTTTTCTGTTCTATCCAAACAGAAGCTGAATTGGAGGAAGCCTGTTTATGGGCTTTACAGAGAAAAGAGCCGGTCCTTGTGCTCGGCTCCGGCAGCAATGTTCTTATTTCAGATGCAGGATTTCCTGGTCTTGTCATACAAGTAAATATCAAAGGTATTAAATATTTGGCTTCTAACACCGCTGTGGTTGGTTCAGGCGAATCTTGGGACGAGTTTGTCCTTGAGTCAATAAACCATAAACTTTCAGGAATTGAGTGCTTAAGTGGCATTCCTGGGAGGGTTGGGGCGGCAGTAGTTCAGAATATTGGGGCTTACGGGCAGGAAATATGTACAACCGCAAGAAAGGTACGTTATTTCGACTTGACTCAATCACAGTTTTTAGAGCTTTCCGGCGACGCATGCCTCTTTGACTACCGGGCGAGTATTTTTAAGCGAGACACATCTAGAATAGTTGCCTCCATTACGTTTAAGTTAGCTAGCAATAACGCCTCGTGCCTAGCATATAAAGAGCTTTCGTCGCTTTTTACTGGTAAATCACCTAGTTTAGCCCAAGTTAGAGGTGCAGTATTGGAACTTAGAAAAGCTAAGTCAATGCTGTTGGATCCCGCAGACATAAACTCAAGGAGCGCTGGGTGTTTCTTTACAAACCCTATTGTAGACGTAACTGTTTTTAACAATATTAACTCCGACCACCAAGAAGTACCTAGCTGGTTTCAGCCAGACGGTCGAGTAAAACTTTCCGCAGGTTGGTTAATAGAACATTCGGGTTTTCCTAAAGGGCACGTAGCTGCAAACAGGCGGGTTGGTTTATCACAAAAGCACGCGTTAGCACTGATCAATTTAGGGGGTGCCAGCGCCAAAGACATCTATGACTACCAGAAGGTAATCTCTGAGGCTGTCTATGAACACTTTTCTATACAACTAATTCCCGAAGTTGTCTTTGTTGGATGCGTTTAGTACTAAGTTAGAAAGGAACATATAATGGCAACCAAAATCAAGGTAACAGGCGGGAAAAAGTTAGCGGGTGAAATCACTCCGGTAAAGAATAAAAATTCCATTCTGGCTTGTATTCCTGCTGCACTGTTGTCAGATGCTGACGTCTTCTATAATGATGTGCCTAAATCAACCGATGTAGTGAAAATGCTTGAAATGCTCAAGCTTATTGGTGCCACCGTGGATGACAGTGACTATAGCCGGATTAGGATAAACTGCTCTACTGTAGACTCGTACAGGATAGATAAAGACTTAGGGAGTTTAATCAGGGCTTCCATTATGTTTGCAGGACCCCTGCTTGCTCGCTTTGGTGTATGTGAGGTGCCGGTTCCTGGCGGTTGCGTATTAGGCAAGAGATCAATTTCTTCTCACGTTGATTCATTTTCAAAAGTAGGAATTACAACGGAGTACATTGAAGATGGGTATGTGCGATTTACAGCGCCAAAAAAGCCCGAAAGCGCATATTTTGTATGGCAGTTTGAAGCAAGTGTCACCGGAACTGAAAATCTATTAATGTACTGCGCCGGTATTAACTCACGGGTGGAGATTGTTAGTTGTGCTTGCGAGCCTCACGTATATGAACTTGAAACCCTCTTAGCGAAAATGGGTGCAAACCTTAGCGGTACCGGGTCCAACAGGGTAATAGTAGAAGGTGTAAAGGGGTTAACCGGTGCATACTTCACTCCCGGGCCCGACTTTGTTGATATTGCAGGTATCTGTGTTGCTGCGGCGATTACCGGAGGCAATCTTAGGATAAAAGGTGCTAATGAACGACATATTTCTGGAGGGATTATCGACACTATTCAGAAATTTGGGGTATCAGTACTTGGGGAGAATGAGGATTTGCTTGTGAAAGCAACCGGTGATTTGTGTGTGGATCTGGCAGAAACCAATTTCCCACTGGCCGGTGACGACCTGCCTAAATTTGTACCCAAACCTTGGCCGGGGTTTCCTATAGATGCCCTGCCGGCAATAGTGGTCCTTTGTTGCAAAACAAAAGGTCGTATGCTTATTCAGAACTGGATGTATGAAACCGGTTTGGACTATATTCGAGAACTGTCGGCAATGGGTGCAAACATCTTTATGAGTGATCCTCAAAGGATAATTGTAAGTGGCCCATGCAAGTTTAAAGGCGGGAAGATTATGGTACCGGGGATTATTGAGGGGGCAAAAGCAATATTCTTGGCAAGTTTATGTGATAACGTAACAACAACTATTGAAGGTATCGAAATTCTTCAGAGGCGTTATACCGATATCTTTGACACATACAACCGGTTAGGTGCCGATATTGAGATGGCGTCCTAAAGTCCTATCTTAGCCTATTCAACCGAATACGCAGCGTAATCTTGGGCGAGTGGCGTCTCCACTGATGCCGTTTGGTCATTGGAGAGGTGTTCAAAATACTGTCTAAACCCGCGGATAGAGTTGCCATGACAAGACACTGCTACATTTAGTTTATACAGCTTCATTAGCGGGATTATTTCGGTGATAAAGCTGGTAACCCTCTTCACCACATCCTCAATGCTTTCGCCGTTAGGGGGTCTCACACTGTATGACCTTCTGTATTCCAACTCCTTGACCGGATCTGTAAGCTGCATCTCCAGTTTGCTTTTGCCTTGTAAATCACCGTAGCACCGCTCTTTTATTCTTGGGTCCTTGTGAATCTCAAGCTTGTTGGCAAAGTCATTAAGTGCCAGTGCGAGTTCCATAGTTTGAATGGCCCTTTTTTGGTCGCTGGCTACAAGCATATGTATGTTTTTGGTCTTGAGTTTTTGGGCTAAAATCTTGGCTTGGTCGATACCTTTTTGTGTTAATTCAGCATCCCTCCAGCCGGAAAACACAAAATCTGCGTTGTCAGTTGTTTGACCATGCCGAAAGACGTATAAAATTTGGTGCTTGGGGTCTTCATTCTTGGGCAGGTCTGTAGCGGTGTGATAGCTCAAGTAGGCAACAGCCTCGTCGACTTGTGCTCTAGGGTATTTTGCGTAAAAGGCAGCTAAGTCCATCTAGTAAATACTAGCACAAAACACGCAGCGCAGGACTTTTAGCTGGAAAACCTTCGGATGACTCCGGTAACCTTGCCTTGGATGGTAACAGTGCCGGCGTCAACAATTATTGGATCCATTTTTGAATTAGCCGGCTGGAGTCTAATTTTGCCGCCTTTTTCTCGGTAGAATTTTTTTAGCGTGGCAAACTCTCGATCCAAGAGCGCAACCACAATATCACCATCAGTGGCGGTGTCTTGCTGCTGGATCACCACATAGTCTCGATCCAGTATGCCTTCGTCGATCATTGAGTCGCCGACTACTTGCAAAACAAAGCACCTTTTAGTTTTTGACACTAAATCTGAAGACACCATTACGGTAGCTAGGGGGTTTTCAATAGCCTCAATGGGTTTACCGGCGGCGATATACCCAACAAGCGGCAATTCAATACCTGAAACTGTAGTGGACAGTTTTTCGTCCAGCAACTCAATACCTCTTACCGCACCCTCAAACCGCTTGATGACGCCTTTTCTAACTAGCGCCTGGATGTGCTCATGCACTGTGGCAAGGGACGAAAGGCCCATTGCATCGGCAATCTCCTGCAGTGTGGGCGAGCTGGCGTTTTTTTGAATGTACTGGGAAATGTAGTCTATTATTTCGCGCTGGCGTTTGTATAAAGTTATTGGTGACATGTGCCTCCTTTAGTTAAATTAATAATCAGTGCTGGGTAAGTCTTTGCGGAATTTGAGGAGTGGACAGCAAAGCTGGGAACCCGCTTCGAAAAGGCCGCAAAGACTTACCTAAGTAATGCTTTACATATAGTACCGAATAAAACACAAAACTGTCAAGGGTTTTTGTGTTACAATCTTTGAGTGTTTAAGTTAAAGGCGTCATACAAGCCAACCGGCGATCAACCCAAAGCAATTGATGATCTTGTAACCTGGGTGAAAAACCACAACACCCACCAAACGCTGTTAGGTGTTACCGGCAGTGGTAAAACCTTTTCTGTGGCCAACGTTATTCAGCAAGTCCAAAAGCCTACTCTGATAATTTCCCACAACAAAACCCTTGCTGCCCAGCTGTATCAGGAATTTAGAGATTACTTTCCAGAAAACGCCGTAGAGTATTTTGTTAGCTATTACGACTATTACCAGCCGGAAAGCTACATCCCGCAGACGGATACGTATATCGAAAAGGATGCAGACATTAACAAAGAAATCGATAAGTTACGGCTTTCGGCTACAACGTCGCTCATGACCAGAAAAGATGTGATTGTTGTTGCTTCGGTGTCATGCATTTACAATCTGGGTTCGCCGGCTGAATACTCCAAGGTGGCGTTGGAGCTTAGGGAGGGCATGCGCATTCGGTTGACTGACTTGCTGGTAAGACTGTCGCAAATTTATTATGAGCGCAATGAGTACGACTTTGTTCGGGGCAGTTATCGAGTTAGGGGCGATGTGGTAGATGTGTATCCTGCCTACGTTGATTATGCTGTTAGGTTGGAGCTGTTGGACAATGTCTTAGCGGCCATCACTTTCTTTGACCCGATAACGGGGAACAATCTTACTTACCATGGTCTGCCGGTGGAAAGACGGGGGTCACATACTAAGTCCATTACCCAAAGCGAGGATGATTATAACAAGCAGCAGGCGCGGGAAGGCGATTTTGTAATGATTTATCCGGCTAAACACTATGTGACCAACGAGGAGAAACGGGTCCCTGGCATACGGGCCATTGAGGCAGATTTAGCAAAACGACTTGCGGAGTTAAGAGCCGCAGGCAAGCACATAGAGGCCTATAGATTGGAACAGCGGACTAACTACGATCTGGAGATGGTTCGGGAAATAGGTTACTGCAAGGGGATCGAAAATTATTCCAGGTACTTTGACGGTCGGGGTGTGGGAGATGCGCCATACAGTCTGCTGGACTTCTTTCCCAAGGACTATTTGATGGTAATAGATGAGTCCCACATTACGGTGCCGCAGGTTCGTGGTATGTACAACGGTGACAGGTCGCGGAAGGAAACACTAATTGAGTATGGTTTTAGATTGCCGTCAGCTTTAGACAACCGGCCCCTTAATTTTTCCGAGTTTTGCCAGCGGATTAATCAGGTAATTTACACTAGCGCTACACCAGACGAATGGGAGTTGAGATTAAGCGAGGGGCATGTGGCCGAACAGCTTGTGCGGCCCACGGGTATTTTGGACCCCGAAGTTAAGATTCTGCCAACGCAAGGGCAGGTTGAGGACTTAATTCAGAGAATTC
>LCJU01000013.1 GCA_000994815.1 candidate division WWE3 bacterium GW2011_GWC2_44_9
AGATCATTTACTAGCCACAGTTCTTCCGATGCAGGGTATCAACTTCCCTCAAGACACCGTACTTATAGACTTTCACGCCGAAGCTACTAGTGAGAAGCATGCTTTTGCCAATTATGTTGACGGTAGGGTTACAGCGGTGCTTGGGACTCACACTCATATCCCCACAGCCGATCCGCAGGTGTTACCTAAAGGGACGTTGTTTGTAAGCGACGTTGGTATGACCGGCGCTGTTAATTCGGTGTTAGGTGTAAAAACAGAGATTATTGTTAAACAATATACTACAGCGAGGAATCAGAGATTTGACTGGGAAGAGGAGGGTGGCGCTTGGTTTAGGAGCGTTTTAGTGGATACAGCAGCAAATACTATTTCTAGGCTTGATAGGCTTGTTTAGCCTTTGAAAGGGGGTGTAGCTAACAATGGTAAAATTCGAATTAGTCAATCAACTTGCTGACAAAGCAGGTCTTACTAAAGTGGATGCCGCAAAAGCACTTGACACTTTAGGTTCAATTGTTATGAAAGCCCTTTCAAAAGGTGAAAAAGTTACCTGGACGGGGTTTGGAACCTTTGAAGTAAGGCCAAGGGCCGCGAGGACAGGCAGGAATCCCCAAACAGGTGCTCCTATGCATATTCCTGCGACAAAGTCTCCCGCTTTTAAGGCCGGAAAAGGTCTTAAGGATGCAGTGAGATAACTTTTGCAGCTAGAATAAGAAATGGCGCCTCCGCTTCTGGCTTTGCCAGTCGCGGAGGCGCCTTTCGGTTATCATTGTCGTCATTACATAGGACAGATTGAGCTTATGGCTTGTGTATCAAGTACCGCCAGACTTGTTACAGCCGTTTCTCTCAAAGCTTCGGGGATTTCATAATAGCTGCTTGGTAGGGTAAACCAGAAGGTAGATCCCTTACCCAACCCTTCGGATGCAACGCCAATCTTACCGCCCATATTTTCTACGTAGCTTTTCACGATATATAGCCCTAAGCCCGTCCCGCCAGCTTCGGCAACAGTTTGATACGAATTATCTATCCGGCCAAATTTTTGAAATAATCTTTTTATATCCGCCGGGTCGATGCCCTTGCCCGTATCAGCTATCTCAAATTTTATAAAGGAATCTCCGGCTTTTGTTATGTCTAGTTTTACCCACCCGTTGGTTGTAAATTTAATTGCATTACCTAGCAAGTTGGTGAGCATTTCCCGGAACTTGCCGCTATCTGCATACACCTTTTCACAGTCAGCTGAAACAGCAACTTTCAGCTCAAGCCCTTTTTCATTGGCCTTTAGCCTAAAGTCCGGTATCATGTCGTTTAGGATCTCTGTTACATGTATTCTTTCTATCTTGAGTTGCAGCCTGCCTTGGTCGATTTTTGATGTATTCAGGGTATCATTGATCATGGAAAGCATACGCTCCACCCCGCCAACAGCTTTAATTAAATAGTCTTTCTGCTTTTGGGTTAAGTTGCCGCCCTTGCCGTTTTGCAGCATCCATAGATAGCTTTTAATTACTGTCATTGGCGTTCTTAATTCGTGGCTGGTTACAGAAATAAATTCGTCCTTTGACTTTTCCAGCAGCTTTTCGCGTGTTATGTCTGTAAGTGTAACTATGCACTCGTCCTCGCCCTCCGGGTTTGTAATAGTGGCGGATTGGAGTTTAATAAACTTGCGAGCGTTTTCCGGGCCAAGAGTTAGGTTAGCTAAGGACACATCCCATGGTTTAAAGCAAAACTCCGAAGGTGCAACTTTTGACCCCGCTTCCGTATATAGTTCCAGAAGCTCTTCCAACTTTTTACCTTCGGCCTCCCTTTCCACGATGCCCATCAATTCCTCGGCGGCCTTGTTAATAATATTTATCCTGCTTTCGCTGTCTATTGCCACCACGGCTTCGGATATGTGATACAACAGATTTTCTGCATGCTTCTTTTCTTTTAGCAGTTCCAGTCCGCGCTTATAAATCTCTTTAGTCAGTATTTGGTGTTTTTGAGTGTCAGTTGCCGGTTTCGGGTCGTTTTGGGTGGGCATGTTTCAAATGTATCAATAGTGCATATAGCCGTCAAATTTGGTAGTATTTTGAACATGCCAAAGACTATTTCGCAGATGGAAGCCGACGTACTGGCCTTTTGGAAGCAAAATAGGATTTTTGAGAAGTCCGTTGAAAAGAACCCTGCCAATAACTCATATGTGTTTTACGACGGTCCGCCTTTTATTTCCGGACTGCCTCATTATGGTCATTTGCTAGGTTCTATCGCCAAAGACGTTATTCCAAGGTATTGGACAATGCGGGGCAAGCGGGTAGAACGGGTTTGGGGTTGGGATGCTCACGGCCTTACAGTGGAAAACAAGGTCCAAAAAAAACTGGGCATTAAAAACAGGCGCGATATTGAAAACTACGGGCTAGAGAGGTTTATCCAGGAGTGTTACAAATACACCTCGGAGACATCAGCGGAGTGGGAGTGGTATGTGGATAGGATCGGCAGGTGGGTAGATTTTACCAATGCGTACAAAACAATCGATCAAACCTACATGGAAAGCGTCGTTTGGGCGTTTAAGCAGCTGTACGACAAAGGGCTTATTTACGAAGGTCTGTATACTTCTCTTTACTGTACGACTTGTGGCACTCCGGTGTCCAATTTTGAAATCGCGATGGATAACTCTTACAGGGACGAGGAGGATCCATCTATTACTGTTAAATTTAGGATTGTTACGGAAGGCAGGTTCAAAGATGCCTTTATACTTGCATGGACAACTACACCATGGACAATGCCCTCAAATAAGGCTTTAGTCCTAGATCCTAAAGAAACGTACGTTAGTGTTTCACTTGTCAATGTCAAAGACAGATACATTTTGGCGCAAAAGAGGCTGGAAACCGTTTTTGCCGGCGAAAAGTATACAGTTCAGGACTCATTTTTAGGTACAGAACTTCTTGGAGTTAAGTATGAGTCCCCTTATACCTTTTATGTCTCGCAGGATAAAGAGTTTAGAGTATATGACTACGAGGGTATGGTCAGTATGGATGACGGTACTGGTGTTGTACACAGCGCCCCAGGTTTTGGCGAGATTGATACGCAAATGGGCAAGCACTACGGTTTAACGATTATGACCTCGCTTGACGGAGAGGGCAAATTTGTTCAAGGCGATGTTGGAGAAAACCCATTCGCTGGACTTTTCTATCTAGATGCTAATAAGCTTATCTTGAAGGATTTGCAGGACCGTACTAGTTTATTTGCTAACGAGAAAGTTGTACATAGAGTACCTTTTCACGACCGATGCGGGACCACCTTAGTTCAGAGAGCGCAAGGGTCATGGTTTGTGGCTATCAGTAAACTAAAAGAGCAGCTGATTGAGAATAATAAGGACATTAACTGGGTTCCAAGACATATAAAAGAGGGCAGATTTAAGGCGGGAATTGAGCAAGCACACGATTGGTGTATCTCGCGAAACCGGTTTTGGGCCACGCCTATGCCGGTTTGGGAAAGCGCAGACGGTGAGAGAATTGTTGTTGGGTCTATCAAAGAGATTGAGGAGCTCTCAGGCAAAAAAGTGGAGAATCTGCATCGGCCGTACATTGACAAAATAGAGTTTGTTCGGGCTGGAAAAGTTTTTAAACGTCGCCCCGAGGTGTTGGACTCTTGGCTAGAGGCTGGGTCGATGCCCTATGCGCAGGTTCATTATCCATTTGAAAACAAAGTTAAGTTTGAGGCGCATTTCCCCGGCGATTATATTGTTGAGTACATTCCGCAAGTGAGGGCGTGGTTTTACGTGATGCATGTTTTGTCTACAGCTCTTTTTGGGACAAAGTCGTTTAACAATGTAGTTTGCACAGGGACTTTGGCCGGCAATGACGGTCGCAAAATGAGCAAAACGTATGGCAACTACGCTGATCCCAAAGCGGTGTTGGAAACGGTTGGCGGCGATGCATTAAGGTTGTATCTCATGGGGTCGCCTTTAATGGTGGGGGAAAACGCCAATTTTGACGAGGAAGACCTTAAGAATAAGCTCAAGCGGACCCTGAATCCCTTATGGAATAGCTACAAGTTTTTTGAGACGTATGCAACTTTGCATAAGTGGGTTGCTTCAAAGAAGTGTGAGAGTGCTAATGTGCTAGATGTTTGGATTAAGGTAGAGCTGGCAAAGGCGGTAACTGGCATCGCTAGGGCGCTGGAGGCGTATGTAGTACCTGATGCGGTTCGACTGATAGAGAGTTTTGTTGACGGGTTGTCACGTTGGTATGTTAGAAGGTCAAGAACCGCTATTGCCGAAGGCGCTAATGAATCTCTGTCGACTTTATACGAGGTATTGAGCACATTTACCCATGTTGTTGCACCGATTGTTCCGTTTATTACAGAATCAATGTATCAGGAGCTAAAAAAGTTTGACGCGAGTTTGGTTGAGGAGTCGGTTCACTTGCGAAGCTATCCTAATTACTCCAGAGCTGCAACCAAAGACACCGATCTGCTCGTTCAAATAGAGATGGACTATGTGAGGCTAATTGCCTCAAGCCTGCTGTCAATTAGAACGGATAAAGCTATCCCCGTTCGTCAACCGCTGGCGGAAGCTATAATTGTTGGTCGGGTTTCAGGCGAGGTTTATACCAAGCTAATTAATGATGAGACTAATGTCAAAAAAGTAACTTTTAATGTTGCTTTCGAGGGGGGCAACGGTTGGGTGGTAAAAGAGGATGCTGGGCTAAAGGTGTTTCTAAACACTGTACTCACTGATGACTTGCGGGCAGAAGGGGCAATGCGCGAGCTTATCCGCCAGATACAGGATAAGCGCAAGGAAAAAGGGTTAACGGTAAATCAAAGAGTGGTTGTTACATATCCTGACACATTGGAGAATAAAGAAGCGGTGAAGAAGTTTGCTAGTGATATTAAACAAAAGGTTGGCGCGGACGAACTTGTTGTGGGCGAGACTTTGGATGTTAAAGTGGTAGGTTAATAAATATTGTCTGCCGGGTATTTTAGGCCGCGTTCCAGCTTAATTACCTGCTCATCCTTGCTTGCAAAAGCCTTTTTGAGATACTCCACAACCCCTTCCGTTTTAAATGACTTGCATGAATACACGTCAACTGTTACAAAACCGCGCTTTACAAAGGTGTGCACGCTGATATGCGATTCCTGAATAATTAAAAAGCCGCTGTAGCCTCCGGGATCTTTTCCTCCTAGGGCTTCATTGCTGGAAGCGTCTATTATGACCGGATCCATGAGTTTCTTCATTCCGCCCATTTTGCATATATCTAGCATTAGCTTAGTGCATAGCTTAAGGTCATTTAGCTTTTTTGGATCACAGCCGTAGGCGTCAAATATTAAATGTTCACCAAATTTAATGGTTCTTGTGTCTTTGTATTTGGGTTGGCGTGTTTTTTGCATGTTGACTTATGTACTAAGTTTAGTATCAATGGATGTATTGTCCAGTGACCTATAGTATATCATACAACACGGATTAGCTTTTTGCAATATGGCATTTGATATTACAAACTGTATGAGTGGTTAAAGGGCTGAACCAAAAGCTTAAGATTTGCTGATAAAAGTTTTGGTTCGTTACCAACATAGGATGGGTGCTCAGCCGTGGCTTTAATTTTCCTGCCCGAGATTGTTTTGATAAGGTAGTAGCCGTTTCTAGTGGAAACAAAGGGTTATCCTCGTTCTCACTAGTCAAAAACCCTATCTGGCTTATTACAGCAATCTTTGCCTTTCTCCCCGCCTCGACTTTATCTACCACAATATAGGAAAACACGGCAGCATCCCTCCATAATGCAAGTACAATTCTTATGTTCCATATATTATTTCATATCTATGGTTTCAAAACATTTTCCTTATGTATAAAATACAGATAAGAACCTTGAAAACATATAACGTGGAGGTGCGACTATGTTCAAGCTAAAAGAAAGTGTCAAACTGGTGCTGGGAGCAACTCATGGGGCTCTCCTCGCCTTGGAAAGTGGCAAAGTGTACAACGTAAACGACGTTGCCGTCCAAGTCCTAACCTACGGCCTAGGTGATGAGCTCTATTGGAAAAACCTTTGCGAGGTAGGTCTTGCAGAGGAATGTCAAAACCAACCTGATCCCACAACGTTTATTCTCACAAAAGACACGGTAGTTAATGCAGACACCAGGGAATTGCATTTCATCTGGTTGGAGATAGTCAGTGACGGGTGCAATCTGAGGTGTGTACATTGCTATGCCAACTCTGGAATGGGAAATAAAAGTGTTGGGGAGACCATGCGGTTTGAAGATTGGAGGCGTGTGTTGCTTCAAGCCTACCAATTGGGTTGTCGAGAATGCCAACTTATAGGTGGAGAGCCCTTCCTATACAGAGACACGGGGCGAAATATCCTTGATGTCGTTCGTATGGCTCATGCGTGTGGTTACAATCTCGTGGAAGTCTACACCAACGGAACACTGATGAGCGCTGCCGCGGTCGCCCTATTCTCAAAACTGGGCACTAATGTGGCACTGTCCATGTACTCGAACCAACCGGAGATCCACGACAGAGTTACTGGTGTATCTGGTAGTCACGGACGAACGGTGCGAGCCATTGACATGCTCTTGGGGAATGGGGTCAAAACACGCGTTGAGATTGTAGTAATGAGAGCAAACCAACACACAGTCGAAGAAACTGCGGCGTACCTAAGGGATAGAGGAGTTACCACAGGAAACCCAGATCCGTTAAGGCCCACGGGACGGGGTGCATCAGAGAGGCTGATTCCAAATCTTGACGTACTGCAAAAATATGGAATCCTGATGAAACCCAGTTTCGTCTGCAACGAACGGACGCTATACAAGAATATGCGTGGAAACCCGTGTCTTGATGGCAAACTCGCCATTACCTCATCGGGTGCTGTTTTCCCATGTATCTTCGCTAGAAGTTGGGAGGTGGGAAACGCCCACACTGCAAATCTAGAAACGATCCTGCGGGACCCCAAACTTACTAGCGTGTGGAGTATCACCAAAGACTCGGTGCTTGTATGCAAGGACTGTGAATATCGCTATTGTTGCGGCGATTGCAGGGTGTTAGCCGCTGGAAGTTCCAAGTGTGAAGCTTCTCTTTCCAACCCATACCCCCGTTGTTCGTATAACCCGTACACAGATGAATGGGGACAGGGGATATGGAAGGTCGATGGCAACAGAGTCCCTTTCTATGAGAGGTTCTCTTAACCATACCAGCTTGTTTCGTTAAGCGGGGGTTCAAATGGCAAGTTGGACTGCTACAAATCCTGACACAGTGTCAAGAAAGGAGTAAAACATGTCTTCCACTGGAGCAACACTTGTACTGGTTAGCCCGGAAAGCAATGCCTCAACTCAATGCACGCCGCACAGCCCGTGCCAACCACATGGGTGCAGTCCAAGCGGCGGACCGCCCTGCCAACCAGATAACGCTTCATGTCACCCTAAGTAACGCGGCGTGACCTGCAGCTAGAGTAAGAAAACCGAGCGTACGCACTTAACCCCCGCTACGCTCGGTTACATTGTTGTTTCTTCTAAGCTCATTAATCAAGTCAAAAATATTCCCTTTATCAGTGCTTTGCTCTAAATACTCTTTCCATCTTGGCAGAATCTTCTGCTCTAATTCCCGTAAATAATCATGTCCAACAGTCTTTCCGCCACAGCCAAAATACTCCCCGCTCCCATTTAACCTTATCCTTAATTCATTATCAATGGTTAACTCCAGCAACGCGTGCGTAGCCTCACTCTTATCAAAACAGTTGTGCAGGGCCTCGTGAACCAGATACACGACGCTATAATTATTCCAACCCTCAACATGACCCCACAATATCCTGCTCTCCCCCAAATATAGACCGGTCTTCATTGCTTGATGGATAACCAAAACTTCAAATTTTTTTAGTGGAAGATTAGTTTTTAGGATATCCCACAAATGTCCCTCTACCTCGTCTTTTTTGCTGCTCCATTCCGTTTCTAACCAGTCGCGATATGCTAAAGTCTCACGATAAACTCTTACAAATTCCTCGGATTTCTCAACATCAGTTATTAGCGCTTCCATTTTTTCTGCCACCGATTCCAGCTTTTTCTTGTAATTACCAACAAACATAAGCCTGCGCTCGTGAGTATTCAAAAGCTCATAGGCATCCCGATGCTTTTCCCACAGCAGATTTTGAAGCTTGGTTAAACCTGTTTGTTCGCCCGACGGCTGAAGCAACAGACTCGCTGCTAACAGATTTTTATTGACTTTAAAGCTAAAATACATATCCTCCTTATTATATACTCTTCCGTAGTAAGAGCGTTGACAACAGCGATACACACTTTAGTACGGTCTGCTACTCAAATGAAGTATATTAGACCATTAAAACATCCAGGAGTGTAACATAAGTGTTAGGTTTTTCTTTCAACCTTCCTAACCAGAAATGATCCAGAATCTTCTGAAAATCCTCATATACATTATTATCGTAGCTTTTAACGTAAGTTAGTTTGGTACTCATAACTGTTGGACTTAATATATAGGGTTTCAAGCACTGTTTGCAACAGGTTTTCCTTGCATTTTGTCAATAGCGACTCGTTTCTTAGTGTATCTGTCCATTCCGAGTTACCAGAGGGAAGCAGATCAGATATGTAAAACAGGCCAGTATATGAGCAGGTGCCTTTCTCGCTTCCGTAGTTGTAATTTAGCCACATACCGGTGGAGACAACGGCCTCCATTTCCATTTCAACAGCAATAGGTTTGAGTGCCATTCTGTGAGCCAGTAAGTCCTTGTGGTAATACAGCGTGGGTACACACCATGTTGGGCCGGAAATTTGAACCCTTGACTTGAAAAGCTCAACCAGTGGTTTGCTGGCTGCTAATAGGGTAGCATTGGCTGTTTCGGTATCGGCTTTCATCAGCGACCGTGAAAACCCCGTATCTCCAATAACATGGGTGGAAAGGACGATGTCGCCAATGTGTAAATTTGCGGCTATTCCTCCTGCCGAGCCAATGTTAACAAAGACCCTCGACCCCTTAAAATAGCTGCTTACCATAGCTTTGTGGGTTGATGTACAGCCTTCCCGCGCGTTTGTTAGCAGAATTCTGGTGGCGTTGTATATAATGCAAACGTCTTTATCGTATTTTTCTGCCCCCTCAATTCCCCGTAACCGTAGCAGTTTTTGGTATCTGTGGTTGTGGGTTAGTATGCAGATTTTTGGGTAATACACTATTTGCTCATAGCGTGTTGAGGGATCAATAAAGCTCTCGCCAGTTCCGCAGTTGTATATTTTCATACATAATCTTTCTTAAAAAACAGCGGGTTTTTGACTTTATCCCACTTGATTATTGAGTTGTAAAGTGTTGGGTGCAGGTTTTTCTCAATAACTGTTGTGTCGATTCTTCCGTATTTGATAGAGTTTTGCAGGGAATACAACAAGTGATGATAACCCACAAACTCCACCACATTTTTCCGAATACCGCGCTGTTCAATGTAGTCCCAAGTGTTTTCAAAGCGTTTCCGGTAAAACTCCTCGCCTTTTAGCACAATGCCGTTGTGAAGAAATCCCCACCTAACCACGTTTCTTATGTTGTGTTTGGCAGTATCGTTATAACTTATGAGGCCGAGGCTAACTCGGATATAGTTTTTATTAAGTTTGGTTAGCAGTTTTTCCAGTTTAGTGAATTCATTGCTTTTAAGAAAACTTTGACTTTTTACAATCATTTCCACATCTAGATCGGGTCTTTTGCTTTGATTAACAGCTTTTAGGACTATTTTGTCCTTTACTATAAATACATCCGTGTTTTTGGCGGCCGCACCGCATATGCCTACAGGTACAGAGCCGGTGATGCGCGCGGCTACAACATCTTCCATGATGGCGATTGCTTTTTTAAGTTGCTCGGTAATCTTTAAGGCTTCCAAACAGTACTTATTAGAGCGGATTGTTGTATCCGTTCTTTCGTTTAGCGTTTTGTCATACTTAATCCATTTAAAAAAGTCTTTGCCGGGATTTTTAACCACGCATTCATTACAAAACCTCACATCTTCTCTTTTTATATTTTGTATACTTTCCATCTTTTATGTTTTCTATTATTGTTAGTTTAGTACGTTTATAGTTTTCCGCCTGTTTCACTTTATGCCCGAGTGTTATGAGTATATAACTTAGTATTCTACCATAGGGTTATTATTATGCTAATGTTGATATTACAAACTATATAAGCGGCTAAAGGGCAACGCCAAAAGCCTAAAACTTGCTGAAAGAAACTTTGGTTCGTTACCCACATAAAACGGGTGCTCGGCTGTGACTCTAATTTCCCGGCCCGAAACTGTTTTAATAAGGTAATAACCACTTCTGGTTGAAACAAAAGGCTCTGACACTGTATTTAATACGACTCTTTTAGACTCTTTGTCAAAGCTTAGAACCTTATCGCCGGCTTTTAGGTCTTCTATATTTCGCTGGCCGTCGGGAGTATCTATTTTGGTACCTGATAGGAAACAATTAGATCCACCGCCGCAACCACACCCTTCCTCACCAATATCACCAACCCAATGATTGTGCACGTATGGAATAGTTCCCTCAGAACCGGCACCCCATCTAGGGCACGATAGACTACCCTGTCGGTATTCATCAGCATGGCTTTTTCCCTCCCAATCATATCTGGTACAACCAAAAACTATACTAAACGCACAGCCTTCCTCATTAACAACGGTTTGGGTACAAGAAGAAGTTTTTGCCTGGGCAGTATCATATGCTGATCAAATAGGTAACCCATATCCTCACGAAATACAGGCTATGGTTGATGCTATATTT
>LCJU01000014.1 GCA_000994815.1 candidate division WWE3 bacterium GW2011_GWC2_44_9
TTTCAAATAGGTAATCAGAGAAGCAAATAACTCCCACACTTTTATCTAGCGCTGTCAAGTCTGTTTGTACTCTCTTTTGGAAGTCGGAAAAAAGCATATCTTTATTAGGAATCACCATCTCCCCCACCTCCAGTCCGCGTCTATTGATGGACTTAGGGAGATAGCTGGTGGTATACGGTGCAAGAATATTGCACGCGTAATCAATAATCTGCTTGGTACTTCTGTAGTTTGTGGTCAATTCAAATTTAGCAAAAGTATGCGCATCCGGTATAGCCTCCTGGATTTCCTCCCATTTTTTAATTCCCGACTCAATATAGCCCTGATTTAAGTCTCCCAATATTGAAAATCTACCTTTAATTACTACTTTGTTTAGAAACAAATACTCCAGTAAGCTAAAATCCTGGCCTTCATCTACCACACAATACTCAAATTTTTTAAGGTTGCTAAGACCAAAAGCTTCGGCATATAACACAATATAGGTAAGTGCGTCTTTATAACATAGTTTTTTTGTTGATTTAAGGTCTAGACTCCTTAAGACTTTTGGAAACACAGATGTCTTGAACGTCCGTGCAATCTTTTTAAGTTTGGTTGTTATTTGCCTAAGGTTCTTGATATTTTCCTGGCATTTGGCTTCGTATGAGTCGCTTACACCTCCGTCAATTTTATCTTTTTGAAAACGTAATTCCTCATCAAGCTCCATAAGTAAACTAGAAACGTTTTCTAGAGCGGATAACTCATCGTCGTAGACAAAAGTAAAATACCTTGACACTACCGAATCACTTTGCAGTTCGTCTAGTTGCGAGCACACAAAGCTTTTAAAGCTAGCCGAACTGTTGTTAATAGTATGAACAAAGGTTGCGTCACAGTCGGACATGTTTGACTCATTGTCCAAACTCAAGTCCACCGGCAGTTCGTGTCTGTATACTATGCGGACAATTAAATCCTTTAGCGTACCATAGTTGATATCGAAAATACCCAGTTTGGGGAAAAGAGTAGATAGGTAGCCAGTGAGGATCTGATTTTTAGCGACCAGCAGAGAGTTATGGGGGGCAATTAGTTTTGGAAAGTTAAAAAAAATGTGTGACAGTTTATGAATAGCCACCGTGGATTTCCCGCTGCCAACACAGCCCTGTACTATGCAGATAGATCTTGGGTCCTGTTCAATAATAGCCATTTGACTTTGCTGGATTGTGGCCACAATATCTTCTAAAACCCCGCCGGTACGTTTAGCGATTTTCTCCGCTATCAATTCATTTTCGTCCAGTTGAATGTCGTTGTTGTAGAATTTAACAAGCGCCCCGGCATCAAATTCGAAAGTCCTTTTTAGTTTTAGATCTCTAACCACTTCACCGTCCTGGGTTTCGTAAGTGACGTTAGCTTGAGGGTACCGATATTTGTAGTATACAGACGCAATTTTAGCCCGCCAGTCAGTAATTACTGGCTTAGAAGTATTCTTTGGCGTAAACCCGAACTTGCCTATATAAATAATTTCTGAAGACAAATTTTTGGCATCAGCAAGGTCTATTCTAGAAAAATAAGGCTCTGCAAGTGAAAAAGCCAACTCTTCCAACCGCTGCACCTTATCCTTAAGGTTAAAGGCCAGGTTTTGCGCATGCAACTGCTCCATAAATAGGAACAAGTCAGTGGGATTGGCCTCGGCACTATCCCGCAAGTCTTTGAGCTTCTTTAGGTTTTCCTCGCCCATGTAGTTAAGAGCGCTTGAGAGTTCTTCTTGGTAACGGGCTAGCTGGGAAACAGTTTGTGCAGCCCTTTCGCTCTCGGTTTTGAAGTCTCTTTGGTGCTGGTCTGCATCTTGGTGCGCAGGCATAGAACCACTAGTATACCATTTTTGCTATGAGTACGGTGTATTCGCCCCTTTGCCGCTTGGTACCGATGCCTGCTAGTAACTGCGACGCTTTACCAACTTTTAGCGATTCAAACAGTTTAGTCATTTCCGAAGCTACACATACTTCCCTATCCCCTAGTGCTGCCATTATTTCTTCCAGCAGTCTGGCTAGTCTATTTGGCGACTCATAAACAACTAAAGTACTATCCAAAGCCCCATACCCCTTTAGAAGCTTTAATCTTTGACCTGATGACTTAGGTAAGAATCCTAGAAAACTAAACTTATCTGTGGGAAGCCCACTTGCGGAAAGTGCTGAAATAACGGCAGAGGGTCCCGGTATTGGTACAACTTTAATGCCCGCCGCTACAGCACTCCGTACCAGCTTGTAGCCAGGATCAGAGATTAACGGTGTCCCAGAGTCGGAAACCAATGCTATGGAGGCTCCGGCTTTAAGTTTGTTGATTAATTCATCCGCTATTTTAAAGTGAATCTGGTCTCTATAGGATTTTAGCGGAGTAGTTATGGAGTATCTATCTAGTAGTTTTTTTGTCTGCCTGGTATCTTCAGACACTATCCAATTTACAGAGCGCAACACCTCTGTTGCTCTGTAACTAATATCAGCTAAATTTCCAATTGGTGAGGCCACAATGTAAAGGGCGTTTTGTGCTTCCATCAAGCCATTCTACCACAAATAGTATTGACATGTAGCAGACATCGTGTTTAATAGAAAATGTTACTAATTTGTGGGCTAATTTGCAACCCCTGTTGTATGTTCTGCCCTTAGTTTAAGGGGGTGTCTTAAGTGCCTGCCAAAAAGAAAAAGGGTGGTAAGAAAAAGAAATAGGTATCTAGCGAGATAGGTTTCTTTTATCTTTGCCAAAAGAGCCCCGAGCAATCGGGGCTTTTTCATAAGACCCTCTTTAAAAAACTATTTTATGCTGTTTAGATAGTCAGTGAGAGTGGGTACCGAAACAACCCCGGGGATCTGAACCGCCACTTTCTTTTCTCTATTCAATATCGCTCCACCGGGTGTGCCATAGCTGCCTCTAGCATTAAGTGACGCTAAAAAATTGGCGCCTTTAGAACTCATATCGGAGATCTTTTGGTCAAACTCTCCGGACTTTAAACAAGCGTCGAAATCAATGGTGTTGAGACCAAGCCGGGCGGAGAAGTCCGAAAGTGTAACAGAATCAATATCGCTGGCAGCAAACACCTCGTTGGTATATTTCCAGAACATGTCCTCACCACCTAGCTTGGCGGCACACTCTGCACCCTGCGCACGTTCCATTGCCTTGGGGTGAATGCTCGTTAGCGGAAGATGTCTAAAAACAAAAGCAACGTCCTTGTTTTCACCTAGGAACTGTTTGACGGTGGGGTGAAATTGAACACAATAAGGGCACTGATAATCGGAATACTCAATATAGACAAGGTTCGCAGTTTTTGATCCAGAGAGATGGTCGGAGTCAGTGATCTCCGGAACCAATGCAAAAATCTCGCCCGGGGTTTTGGTATTAGTTGTTGGTTGAAGCGGCTGAATAGGCTGTTGAGTACCGCTCTGATCATTTTGAGCAATTAATGCGGAATTGAAGTAGCCTTTAGCAAAAAAGCCGGCGGCAAACGCAATAATTAACACAAATAGCCCAAAACCCATTATCACTGTATTACTAACGAACATTCCAGTTTGTTTTGGATCGCTACTCATGATTAGTGCAGTATAAAGATTTTTTGGATTTTTTCAACTGGCTTGGTAGAATACACATCAACTGGTGCTGTGCCAAAGCTTAAAGATCAAGTAATAACAATAGTCAGTTGGATACCAAGCGGCACAGTTGTGAGTTATGGTCAGGTTGCGCTTATCGCCGGTATGCCAAGAGCGGCTAGGCAAGTTGGGTGGCTGCTGGGCCATATGGCCGAGACCGTAAACATCCCGTGGTGGAGAGTGATCAACAACTCCGGCAGAATTAGCATTAAAAACTCTGATTTCACTCTACTGGATCAAAAAGTCCGGTTGGAAAATGAGGGTATCAAAGTGTCGAATGACTGTACTCTAAACATCGAGAAGTATCGATTTAGACCGAACAAGAGCTTCTACAAACGTTTTCAGCTCCCTACCACATACATAACCTACTTAATCACAAGGTACCAGCTATAACTAGCTAACATTTCTGCTTTCCAGCTTAGCCATGTATAATGAACCATTACCCATGAACATTAGAAACGTTGCCATTATCGCGCATGTTGACCACGGCAAGACCACAATAGTTGATGGTCTGCTCAAACAGTCCAAGACTTTTAGAGAGAACGAGCTTATGATGTCGCGGGATCTTATTATGGATTCAAACGACCAGGAGCGCGAAAGGGGTATTACAATTTTAGCCAAAAACACGGCAGTCAGTTATAAGGACGTGAAAATAAATATCATCGATACACCTGGGCACTCGGATTTTGGCGGCGAGGTTGAGCGAACGCTAAACATGGCAGACGGCGCTTTGTTAGTTGTGGACGCACAAGAGGGTCCTATGCCGCAAACAAAGTTTGTGTTGAAAAAAGCCCTAGAACTTGGCCTAAAGATAATAGTCATAATTAACAAAGTCGACAAAAAAGACGCGCAAGTTACAAACACACTGTACAAGGTATATGACTTATTTCTGGAGCTTGTGTCACACGAAAATCAGCTGGAGTTTCCGGTTTTATACGCTATTGGCAAAGATGGCAAGGCGTGGCAAGATACCAACTTTACAGCACCGGCGGATTTTACACCCATATTTGACGCTATTCTAAAGTACGTACCACAACCGATCTCCAGTGACGAAGAACCTTTTCAAATGCTTGTGTCAACCCTTGATTGGGACAATTACAAAGGTAAGTACGCCATTGGCCGAGTAACTAGAGGCGTGGCAAAACCCGGTATGAGTATGGTGCTTATAACCAGAGATGGCAAACAGGAAAAAGCGATAGTAGAAAGTGTGTATGTTAACCAAGGCCTAAAAAGGGTGGAAACACAGCTTGGACGCTCTGGCGACATTGTATCTATCACCGGTATAAAAAACGCCAGCATAGGCGACACCATTTGTGATGCCCTAAAACCAGAGCCACTTCCGACAATTAAGATTGAAGAACCCACCCTCGCTATTTCAGTGGGACCAAACACGTCACCGTTTCTTGGTAAGGAAGGCAGTTTGTTAACCGGCCGGCAGATTCTGGAAAGAATAGAGCACGAACTGCAAACAAATGTTGCCATGAAGATGAGGGTCGAGAATGATGGTCAATACGTATTACTGGGTCGAGGAGAGTTGCATTTGTCGGTTTTTCTTGAGACCTTAAGACGGGAAGGGTTCGAGCTTAGTGTTGGCAAGCCAAAAGTTATTACCAAGCTTGTTAACAAAGTAGAAATGGAACCAATTGAGGAGTTGACAGTGGATGTAGAGAGCGGGTACCTCGGAGCTGTAAAAAGTGAACTTGGTCGCAGGCGAGGTGTGCTTGTGTCGCAGGAGGAATTGACTTCGGAGTCCTCGCGACTGGTGTTTGAAATTGCCACCAAAGGCATTATTGGTTTACGGGGTGTGCTTTTGACCGTAACTAAAGGCACGGCTGTTTTAAGTTCCATGTTTATAAGATACGAAAAAGCCGGACCACCCATGCCCAAACTAAGAAAAGGCGCCATTATCGCTTCGCATAGCGGCAAAGCTGTACCGTACGGGCTGGTTTCAGCACATGCCAAAGGGCCGGTTTTTATTGCACCACAAACTATGGTCTACCAGGGCATGGTTGTAGGACTGAATGGTAGAGATGAGGATCTCGAAATTAACGTCTGTAAAGAAAAGCAGCTTACTAACAACAGATCTGTAGGTGAAGAGGGCATCACGCTTCCCCCGCCAATGGATATGAGTTTAGAGCAATATCTTGGGATTTTAGAAGATGACGAACTACTAGAAATTACGCCGCTATCTTTAAGGTTAAGGAAGAAGATCCTAGATCCAAACTTACGCCGCCGGGCAGTTTCCAGGATTATCTAGCCGACATTTGCTAAAACTTACCTCCTCGTTTTCTAAATTCCATCCAGTCATTATCAGTTGGGTTAGAGAAATAAGAGGCTGGCTCGGAGCTACTTATCGGCGTGTAATCTGAAACCCTAACCTTATCTAAGGCCTTTAGCAAGGTACCTGCACTAATAGTATAGGTTTTGGCGTAGAGACTGCGGAGTGTGTCGGATGGTTGAATTTCTACTTGCCCCTGCGCGAGCACAGCGCCTTGATCGATACCGGGCATCATTATATGAATGCTGGTTCCGGTATGTATGCTCCCAAGCCTTACAGCATGAAAGATCGGCCACAACCCACCGCATGCGGGGAGAAGTGAGGAATGTCTGTTTAAACAGCACTTTGTGGGTACTGCCAAAAGAGGCGCCTTAAAAATCAATGGGTTGGAGCTTATGATAACATCCGGTTTTAGTGAGGTGATCTTTTCTAAATAGTCGCTTTTGTTAATAGAATCAGCTACTTCAAAAAAAGGTATATTGAACGCCTTGTACACGGCCCTAACGGAGTAGAAGTTGCAACTATTTCTATCTCTAGGCAGTAAATTCAAAACAACTGTACGAAATGTATCTATAGCAAGGCCAATAATTTCTACTGGAATCAACTTATTAATATGCGTTAGAAGATACCTAATCATATCAGTCTTTATTGGGACCTTGGTTACTAGTGCGGCGCCAACAACTTCGTCCGTTGTTCTCCTCAAAAACTCGGCAACAAAGTTTGGTTGGTACACATGTGATTCGCCTATTACTAGAAATAGTTTCACATTGCCTTTCTTTCCAAAGTGGCTACAGCTTGAGCTAAGCGTTTATCTGTTGCCGCAGCCATCTCACGATCGCGAAACCTGGAGAAGTAATAACCTTTTAGGAATGCGTTATTTGTCCACAACGGCTCCTCGCCAACTCCAGCTTTGCATGGGTGTAGGAGTACTTCTACAACGTCGTCCCTATTTGGGGTTATTCGGTCAAAAACGGCTCGAATATAGTCCACGGACATTCTGCCGGTAAACAGCACGCCAACAAAGTAGTTGGGATGCGTTACTCCCATTTTATCAAGCATGGGAGCATATTTTGCTGATAGCAGCTTTAACAAAAGATGCTTAGTAAGGTTGAGGCCGAGGTAGTTTTTATACCATTCTTGGCCCTTAAAACAAAAGCTAAAGGGCTCATTGCACAGTCGAATGTATTTGATATGGTGTTTATCAATCAAGCTAAGTAGTGCATCAAACACAAAAGGCACAAAATGAACATGCTGATGACTGTCTATATTGACTTCAAAACTGGCGGCTTTAGAAAAAGACTGGATGATTTTAGAAATTTGGGCGTCTAGTTCCTTTGCAACCTGCTCGCGCATTCTTTTTCGCCTTTCGTTGGTGCCGACAAGATATCTAAACCACAAGCTAAAGAAACTGTTGGAAAAAAAGCCGTTTTTGTCCACCAATAACGGAATATCTTCTGCTGACGAAACCGGTTTCCATTCCACAAGATCTAAATGGATTGACACTCTTAAATCTTTTCGATTTTTTAATATATCTACAGCATAGTCATAGCCATAACCATTGGCTGGCAGGCTCACACTGGTTACAATTCCTGCGCCCAAACACTTAAGCATGTTGTCTGTAATGCCTGCAGACCTGCCAAAATCATCCGCGTGGACAATCACCTGCATTTTTAGATAATAACACAGCTTTTATGTATGTGTTTAGCTTAAAGCCCAATGTTAGTGGCACAATCGCGAGTACTAGGAAACAGTCGAATATAAAACTGGGAGGAAACATGAAAAAAAGTTTGCCTTGGTAGCGCGCAGAGCCTTCGCGGCCCTGCGCGCATTGTGTTGGGCTGATGCACGAGAGTGCACCAGCCCCTGGTCCTTGCGTCAACTGTCATCGCAACGGGCCTCCGAAGGGTTGAGACGATCCAAACGGCTGTTTCCTTTTCGGGGGCAGAAGCTACTGTATACAATCCGTATATCAGCATTCTGCTCCTCCCCTGACAAAATAGGCACTAGTACTTGCTCAGTCAAGAGTAAAATCGTGTTGGTTTCTTCTGATAGTAACTCCGTCGTAAGTGTGCGTAATATCGTTACCACAAATCTGTTTCTTATTTAGCAGAAACAACTCATCATCGGTCCTATCATTCAGACTTCCCGAATGATGCCACAGCCAATATCTAGCCATCTCAACCTGCCATTTTCCGTAATCTTGGACTGCATAATGTCAAACGCTGCTTGCATTCCCTTTACTCTGTCATTGTATGTAGGTAGATCGGAAGAATAAGACATCTCTTCGGGTAAACCACTAAAGAATGGCCTATTAATATAATAATCGCCTATTTTGTAATCTCTAAAACTAGCTTCAGCGTCTGATGCACAGTGTCTTAACATTTCGTATGCGGATTGTTGAATTCGTAATCGGTAGGGCTAATATATTATTGGGGTGGCTGGCCGGATTCGAACCGGCGGCATCCGGCTCCACAGGCCAGCGTTCTAACCACTGAACTACAGCCACCGCAATACTGCTGATTCTACCTTAAAAATACCAGTTATTAAAGTCCAAAAACCTATCCGCTGGGGTAAACGTGTACTTATCGCCAAGGCCTTTTACCTTTTGATTAACGTAGTAATTCATGTATGGGTGGTGTAAAAAGATCGCAGGAACCTGATCGTTAACTATCCGTTGAAATTCGTCGTAGTGTGTTTTTCTAATGTCCGGGTCTAATTCCTTTCTCCCCTCTTCTAAAGCCCTGTCAGCCCGTACATTGTTAAAACCGCTTAAATTCAGGCCCGGTGCTTCGGCTTGGGTGGAATGCCAGTTAACATATCTATCTGGATCCCGGCCTACTTCTTGGCCAAAAAGCAAAACGTCAAAGCTTCTACCTTCAATCACCTTGGACCTAATTTCGTCCGATGCGTGCTTAATCAGCTTAACCGAAGCACCCGTTCTGGTTTGCCAGTCATCTTTTATTCTGCTGGCAATCTCGGCTAGAAACGGCGAATCAGGAATGTCTATCACAACCTCTTTGCCCAGTAGGTCTATAACCGCGACATCATCAAAAACCGGACTTTTGTACTTGTCCCCGGTATAAAAATTACGGCTAATCGCGCCCTGAACAGGAATACCAAACCCTTTAATGTCCTCAAAAACATTTAGCGACTTAGCCAGCTTTTCCCGGTATGCCAGGTCTTTATAGGCTTCACTCCGTAGGTTAAAGAAAAGCGCGTAGTAAACACTTTGAATCGGATACTGATACAACTTAAAATCTTTTTGGACGGTCCCATCTGATAGATGGTCCTTTTCATCTAAAAGAAAAGCATTTATTTCGCCCAGTTTTGCTGCAGTAGTTAATTCTTCGGTATTTGGATAAAACCTAAAGACTATTTCTTGGATTGACTTGCCAGATAGATCGAGCAGAATAACTCGCTTAATCAACTCACCTTTTTTCTTAACGGACGCTACTCTAAACGGTCCGCTGGACGCCGTATACAAGCCGGCGTAGTCTTCATCTGAACCGTTTTGCATAACCCCAACTGTAAGCAGGCTCAAAAACGGGGAAAATTTGTTTGGTAGTGTATACCTAACTGTTAGAGCGTCAATTTTGTCTGTAGCCACGCCGCTTAAGTTTTGGATTTTGTACGACGTATATATCAGATCGTCGGCAGTGATCTTTGCTTCATCACTCCAATACTGTCCGTCTTTAATTTTAATAGTGTAAACTAACCCCTCATTAGATATTTCCCACTTTTCGGCTAAATCGGGTATCAAAGTGCCAAAGTTGTCGTACCTAAAGAGCCCCCTATATATTAGTGACGAAATTGTTTTATCGGTTTGACTTTGAGCCCGGCTGGGTAAAAATGACGCCGGTTGACCAACAACTCCCTCAACAAAAGCCTTTGATGGTATTAGCAGGTAAATTAGCGATAGCAGGTAGTATGTAATAAATTGCAATATCTGCATGGTGGCTAGAGAAAACTCTTATAGAATTATACACTTTCACCACACCTAGTGGTATAGCTGCGGCCACTACTAAAGGAGACATTATTCGTACCTTAAAGCATTAAGAGCAGAAATTTTGGTGGCGCGTTTGGCCGGATAAATACCTGTGGCAATGCCCACCAAAAGCGAGAGAAAAATAATCACAAAAACAAACGACACTGGCACATAAGAAATATCAACCAGACCGATCCCTTTGAAGATAGCAAAAAAGGAAACAATAATTCCGGCCAGCTTTCCCATAGCAAAGCCAGCAATAATCCCCAAAACTCCGCCAAAAAACCCCATGAGCATTGATTCGGTTAAAAACAATTCTTGGACTTCGGATGATTTCATGCCCATGGCTTTCATCAACCCCACTTCACGCGTACGCTCTAGGAGTGAAACCGTTAGAGTATTAAACATCCCTAAAGCGGCCACTGCCAGCGCCACCATCCCTAAAAGGGCTAAAATAGTTTTGGCCGTGGCAAAAAGAGAGTTGATTTGAGCAACCGTATCAGAAACGGATCTAGTAACATAACCCATCGCTTCAATTTGCCTTCTTACTTTGGAAAGGTCAGCCTGATCTTTAACCACTACTTTTACCTGGGAGTAATTGGTAATACCTAAACCCCGCAAGTCAGTAAAGGGGACAAAAAAGACGGGCGTCTTTTCTTCCGGGGTAACACCAACAATACTGTACTCGGCAGGAGCAGATTCAACTTTTTCTTTTGGATCATACAAAAGATCGCCAACAACCACAAACGAAGCCGTAAATTTTTTGCCTACGGCTTCGTTCTCGTTAATTCCCAAAATTTTAAGCATGGCTCTATTAACAACCGCCTCTTTTTTGGCGCCTGCCG
>LCJU01000015.1:0-2631 GCA_000994815.1 candidate division WWE3 bacterium GW2011_GWC2_44_9
GCGCAAGCCATTTATATCTGACTCGGTTTGATCTAGCACTTGGGCAAAAAATACTAGGTCTCTGTCCTGAAACGCCTTGGTTAAATTCTGGCCATCGGCCTTTATCTTGTCGACGCTTGCTTTAAGCGCCAAAGCGGGGCTAACAATAAGACCGTAGCCCACAAGTCCTACTACCAAGGCCACAACAAGCACAACTATACCAGTTATGCCAAGAGTTTTGCCCATTCTCTTAGTTACCTTTATGTCCCTAAACTTGACCTGCCCAATACCAATACTAGGTATACTCGGTTTCCAAAATTTCTGTTCCATTTAATAAGCTCCTTTCATAGAAAGCACCACGTAGGGCGTTTTAAAAATAATCATTAAATCATACACTATGGATTTTTTACTTGCATAGTCTGCATCAATCTGCACCCTTTTGTCAAAACTTATTAGCGACCTGCCGCTAACCTGCCACGGACCCGTAATACCCGGTTTGGACAAAAGTATCTTTTCTATAACCTCTTGAGATACGTTGTACTTAGCAGCCTGGTCCCTGATTTCAAACGGATAGTATGCCCTAGGGCCAACAATGCTCATCTCGCCGCGCAAGACATTTATAAACTGTGGAAGTTCGTCGATACTGGCCCTGCGCATGAACTTAATATAACCGCCTCTTATCATTCGCGGATCCTCATTAGCGTCAATTTTGTAATTGTTTGCTTTATACTTTTCATACCATTCCGGACGATCTTCAAGCCATTTTTGCGCATTGGGAATCATTGACCTAAACTTAAAAAATCTAAACTCTTTGCCGCCCTTGCCAACTCTTTTTGGGATGTCAGCAAATACCGGACCCTCCGGCGACTTACATTTAATGTATAGGGCCGTGAACAAAAGCACCGGCGAGGATAAAACTAAAGCGCAGATTGCGCCTACTACATCTATTAGCCTTTTTAGTAAGAAATAAAACATAAAGTTTTTAGTAAGAAATAAAACATAGCGCCGCAACGGCAGTTCTAGCTATGATAAACTTTTTTTACAACTTCGTCCAATTTGGCAAGGAATATGGCTTCCGTAAAGCTTTCCGCCTGCCTGATACATTTTACACTGTCGTAGCGGGCCGGATTGAACTCGGTCAGAACTTTGGCTAACGCATCTACTTCCTGTCGATCAAAAAACTCGCCAGTTTCCCCCTCAATAACCGTTTCCATAACGCCGCCGCCTCTAAAAGCAATAACCGGTTTGCCTAAGGACATCGCTTCAAGAGGTGTTATACCAAAGTCTTCTTGCTGGGTAACGATAAGAGCCTTGCATCCAGCGATTTGCCGAGACTTTTCTGCGTCGGTTACAAAGCCCAAAAACTGGAGGTTGTGGTCAGATAGGCCTCTAAGACGGGCAACGTCAGGACCGTCCCCAATTATTGTTAGTTTATGGCCAAGGTTTTTACAGGCCTCAATCGCTAAGTCTACCCTTTTCCACGCGGCCAGGCGGGTAATAACTAAAAAATACTTATCGTCGGAAGCCGCTGGGTACTTGTCCAAAGGTTTAAAGAACGGATACACGACTTGAGAATTTTTCCTGTAATATTTGGCAATTTTCTTTTTTACTGACTCCGAATTAGCAATAAAATAATCAACTCTTTGAGCCGAAGTGTAATCCGCCACTCTTCTCAGTGTAAGTAAAGGTTGAACTACATAGCTATACGCAAACCTGCCTATTAGTCCGCTAAACAACCCCTCTTTGGAAAAATAATCCACCGGCTCCCAAAACATTCTGCCCGGTGAATTCATGTAGCAAATATGCACAGTTTTAGGCCTAGTTAAAACACAATGAGCGTACCGCGCGGAGATCGAAAGAACCACATCGTAGTCAGCAAAGTTAAACGATTCAAAGGCCATCGCGTGAATACCCATAAGCCCGTACAACCGGTTGAGCTTAATTCTCCAGGGTAGCCTGTGCATAAATGAGGTTTTGACTTCTATTCCCAAATTCTTGCACCGCTTGAGCCACTCGGCTGAAGCAACAGAGGTGTATACGGGAGTGTTAGGATACAGGCCACAAACCGACACCAAAAGTCTTTCTGCCCCACCAAATTGGATTAAATCATCGAATGCAATTGCCAGTTTCATGGCTTGGACTTCCCGGCAAAGTTAAGGTATGTTTGGTGAATTTGGACAGCACTTTCCTGCCAAGAAAAGTTTTTTACCCGGTTAAATCCGCAAGTTTTTCGCTCTTCTGAGGCATCTAGCATGGCTTGACTAATTCGTTGTGAAATATCACTAGCACTGTTAGGGTCAAAGTAATATGCGCAATCTCCTCCGACTTCCGGCAAAGAAGTGGTATTTGAGCACGCAACTTTGCAACCGCAGCCAAAAGCTTCCAGTACCTGAATACCAAAACCCTCATATTTTGACGGGTTAACAAAAACCTCTGCTCCGGAGTAAATTGCCGGCAAATCTGTGTCATCTACGAAACCTATAAACTTTATTTTGCCAGCGTAAGGTAAGCTTTTTGACTCCTGCTCCAAACGATGACAAAAAAAGTCCTTTTTGCCACCGATAACCAGTGTGAGCGTTGGGTAGTTTGGTACTAACTCGCCGAATGCCATTAACAATCTCTCAACATTTTTATGCGGGTGGGTGTTGCCAA
>LCJU01000015.1:2649-5627 GCA_000994815.1 candidate division WWE3 bacterium GW2011_GWC2_44_9
CAGCGGCTATCTCACTCTCGACTCTGGGATAGAAGTTTTGGTCAACGGCGCACCTTTGAATTGTTACTTTTGCGGGTTTAATTCTAAATGTACTGACAATCTCGTCTTTGACAAAAGCCGATACTGTAAAGACGTGGGCCGACCTTTTGATAGCTAAAAAATAAGTTAGAAACGCCGATATATACTTTAACAAATACACCGGGTACGGCAGGGTTGTTGCTCTGCCGGTTCGAACTTTTAGTACCGTAATGTCATGGATAGTAGTAACAAACCGCCCAGGATAAAAAATGGGGACGTTAAAGTGTGGAACATGCAGCAAGTCCAACTTTTCCGTAGCAAAAATTATGGGGAGCGTGATCTGCTCTTTGACCGAGTGCCAACGGACATCAGCACACACTTTTTTGAAGTTAGCCGGCAGGGTTAGTGACTCATACTCGGGTCTTAGCAAAAACACCACATACTGGTTGGTGTTATCCAGCTTGGCAAGCTCGCCAACTATATTTCTGATGTACCTACCAATGCCGGTTTCGTTCCACATTCTGCAGTCGATACCAATTCTCATGGGTTAATTATACATTGCCATAGTTACTCCCTCCTGCTAGCATAGTTCAATGGGATCACCTGCCACTCCAAATATAGAATCTGGGGATGTCGATCTTCCGCAATTGGGTTTGTTAGAGAGGAAATTCTTCGAATTTGGAACGATGGGGCACTTACGGAAGCTGAGAGAGCAGCTGTTCGAAACGATACACGATTCCAAACTGGGCGTTTTACTATCCAACGATGTTGATAGAAGACTGGAATCACTAAATGGGAGAGTTGGAGGACTTGTAGGCTTGTCCAAATTTGCCAATAATATTGCGCTATGCAACGTTCAAGTTTGTATCAGAAACTTCAATACGGGTGACTCTGACTTGATAGAAAGGGCGGGCGGAATGTGCTTTGAAGCAGCTAGTATCGCCGAAGTTACTGCACATTTGATGCACTACAGACTAGCCCCAAGAGAGAGAGTAATTGGAGGGTTTACCCAAATAGTATGTGTAAAACTGCGAAGCAAAACAGATGGAAACGAAGAATATCACGCGGTACTAAAACTAGACCAGATATCTCGGAACGGTGCAAGCACAACAAGATTTTGTGATCCTATCAATGGCGTGGAGGATACATGGGACAGATTTGTATCCGGGGAGGCTTACTTAAGTAAAGATTCGGCGCCCGCGTACATTGTTGGAAGCCTCGACAGAATAAGCCTGTAACAAAAAGAGAAACCCAAGCGGACAGAGAAACCATCCATCACGAGGCTGGAGCATTTCGGAGCAGTTTGTAAGTAGACAGTGAGATGATCAATAAACCAATAACGGATGCAAGTAGCTGGGCAAATGCAAGGCCTTTAAGTGAGAACAGCGGCACCAGCAAAAGACTTAAACTAATAAAAGCGACAAGTTTTACAACTGCAATGTGCATGATAATTTTAACGTCCTCGTACACATAAAAGTGATTTTCCATAAACGCATGAATGGCGGAAAACGCGGATGAGAAAATCAAAACATCCAAAATTAACAACGATCCACTGTATTTGTCACCAAAAACCCGCTGTAGGAAAATACCCGCAATCGCCACAAAAACAAAGGCCAAAACCATAACAATCAAACTAAGTAAAACAGTCTCGCCGTAATCATGCGGAATATTTTCCCGCTTCCTTTTTGCATTTTGGGGCAGGATAACAGTAAAAATAGACAAAGATATCAGGCTAAATACATTGGCCACTTTGTCTGCCAAATAAAAAACACCCACGTCAAAATAGCCCTTGTAAACCTTAACGATCATATTGGCAATTGCTGACCAACCTTGAGAAATTAGTTGGGCTATGCCCGCTGGTGTACATGATGTAAGCATAAAGCCTACATTGTCCCGCAACGAAAGTTTATGATTCGTAAACCGATACTCGCGGGGTATAAAACAATATAAAATCGCACAAAGGCCCATAGATAAACAAAAGACTCCCAGAAACAGTTCTGGTGGCGCAGAAAAGTATAGTCCCGAAAGTATTACTACACCTACAATGGCCTTAAGCAAAGCCGGGATTGTATTTAAAAGCACCGCGTGAGTAAACATTTCCAAACTTTGAAAAATGGCAAAAAGCAGTACGTTAATTGAATAAAACAAAAGCCCAACAAGAAAAATCGCATACACACTAAGCGACCTATAACCCAGCACATACAAAAAAATACAGGATATAAAAACGGCTATGGTAAAAAGGGCGGTTTTGAGAGTATAAAACCGTTTAACTAACGTACCAATATCCCAAACCTTCAAAGACTCGGCAACAAAAATAGAATTAGACCCAAAATCTACAATCTTGGACATGAAAACCAGTAACGAAGTCAAAAACGCATACCGGCCAAAGTCCTGAACCGGCAAGGCCTTGGCCGCGGCCGCAAGAAAAACTAACCCAAACCCGGCATTTAGTAGATTCCCTACCCCCACCAAAGATACTTTTTTTAGCATACCAATGTGTTTCATAAAACTGTTAGCTCACCCAAATACCACTCCTTTTCGGACGCAATACGTTTGATGTTAGGAAACTCCTGGCTAAGTTTTTTAAACCTACTTTCCTTGGTTATAAACACTAAGCCGACTCGATCTTTATCGGCTTGACCAAGCACCTCCCGCAAAGGCATGAAGTCTGTAGCCACAAAGGGCCCTTTGGTGTAGAACAAAAGCAGCGGGAACTCAACTCGATCCGAGTACAGTTTTTGGGAAAGCCCATAAGTCTGATCTTTTAGCTTGATCAATTTAGCCTGCGGCCCGGTTAAGTCTGACGTATATACCAACTCTTTAGTTTGTACTAAGTACAAAAGAGAAACGCACACGGTGACGTAGATTGCGACCGCCTTAATCTGAAACGAGGTAACAAACTTTAGCGCCGAAAGCTTGCGGTCCGCAAAACTTAGCGCTGAGGAATAAAAATAGCCTAC
>LCJU01000015.1:5642-16302 GCA_000994815.1 candidate division WWE3 bacterium GW2011_GWC2_44_9
CAGTTTTGATCTTGCCATGGAGAGCAAGATAAAAACTGCTAACGCCCACACGGCAACAAACCAGAGGTTTCTACGGTCACCAGTCCTTTTAAGTACGGAATAGAGCCCGAATACAATCGCCGGCAGCAAAGCAATAAACCACAACCGCATAGATACTTTTAGTACAGTCACATACCAAAAAAGCGGGGCGGTTTTGTCCTCCACCTCCATAGTTGCCCTTTCTACTACGTGATAGCCCAAATAAGCACCAACGAACTCGTTGCCGTATAACTGGTACATTTTAAGGTGCCATGGCAGGAACACTATAAGAGAAGTAAAAAGTGTTAGCGCCAGGCCGTACATGCTCCCCTTAAAAGTCTTTGGCAGTCTTCGCCACTTAACCAGTTCATAAGCGATAGTAGTGGCTTGATAAAGTATTATAATAATCAGCGGAAATAAGCCGATCACGCCCTTAGTCAATACCGCCAAGCCGAAAAATAATCCGGATAGCGCGTAGTTCATATATTTGCGGCGGGCGCTTAATGCCGACATCCCCAGGTGATAAAAATACAAAGAAGCTAGTACGAAAAAAGTACATGTTACGTCCAACATCCCCAGCCTTGAGTAGTATAAAAAGTGAAAAGACGTTAGCAGGGCGAGACCCGAAATGAAACCGGCGGTTTTGCCAAACAGTCTTTTACCGAAAAAATAGGTAACCAAAACAGAGAAAAAGCCCGCTATCGCCGAAGGCAGCCTAACGGCAAGCTCGGGGTCATCAGGTATCACTCTTAATAGTATTGCTGAAATCCAGAAGTATAGCGGTGGCTTTTCAAACCAAGGTGCGTCGCTTTTCCAGCGTAAGGTAAGAAAGTCGCCTGAATCTACGATATTACTAGCAACCTTGGCATATATTGCCTCATCCCATGGTATTAAGTGGTTAGTACCTAAGTTAATAAAGATTAGCACAAAAGAAACGGTGGCAAGAAGAATCAATGGTATCTTTTTATTTGCAATAAAATGCGCGTAAATACCAACCCACAGGTTGTCTCTGCCTAAGTCCGTATATTTCTCAACACAACGTAAAGCGTAAAAAAAGTAGAGCAAGATAATAAGCCAAAAGAATTCTGTGTTGTAAGAGTAAAAGATACCGGCGGTTAGTATACCAATAACAGAACCCGCCATCGCCGTGCATAGGTAAGACGCTTGGGTGTTTTTTGCTTTCAAAGCCGCGTACAAAAGTGTAAAAATCACACCCAGATAGAAAACTGCCATTGCAGTGAAACCAAAAGTTCCGGTCTCTGCCAAGAGCTCGCCCCATATGGAGTGTGCAGGAACCCGGGTATTTAGCGCGGCAGGGTCTCTAGCAAAGTAAACGGCGGAAACGTTGGTTTTGGTGAATTGCTCAAAAAAACTTCCGTATCCGCCACCCAAAATCGGGTACTTTTCAAACACCTGCCAGGCACCGTTAAGCAGCAAAAAATGGGAATCAAACGAATCCAACCGGTAATGAAAATACTGCCTTACACTACGCCTAAAGGCACCCTGCTTGTTCATGTACAAACCAAGAAAAATGCTTGCGAGGACTACAAGTCCAAAAAATATCACGTACAAGCCGCGGCCTTTAAACCTCTTGTATACCCTTAATAAGCAGAAGACCAAAAAGGCCACTATAGCCGCTATCCAGCCACTCCGCGCGTTTGTTAGTACAAGAACTAGCAGAATTACAACAGAAGTCGGAAAAAAAACTAGTTTCTGCTTCCACGGGACAAAGAGTACTAGGGTGAGCAGGATAGGCAGGAGCAATACCAGAAACCCGGCAAAATGGTTTACATCCCAAAACAGCGAACCAATGCGCGGAAAATGCCCCGGAACGTTCCAGAATGCCCCAAAGATGACTTGAAACTTGTTAAATACAAACAGCTGGACGAAGCCGATAACACACAAGACAAGTGCTATCAAGCCATAAGCCTTAATAAGACGCAATACATCGAAACCATCTGACTCGGACTCTAGCGCCATATACACATACAGCGCGACAATAGTGGTGAGAAACGCGTACACCGATACGCTAGCAGCTAAATTCCTTGAAAAAAATAGTGACGCACCGGCTATCAGCCAAAAAAGAAAAAGTGAGACTCCTACCGGATTAGCTGCGACTTTCTTGAACTTTGCGATTTGTTTGGTGCGAACTAAATTTAGAATAGAAAAAACAACGTAAACTGTTAATGATCCCATCAATAACCGAATCGGCAGGACGTTCCACGCGTAAGTACTGAACAACTCCTTGTGCAGAAGAACCGAAACCGCCAATAAAACATACAAAGCTTTTCTGCCATTCAGTAAAAACAGGATCAAGCCAAATATGCACATTAAGGCTAGATAAACGATTTGGAGGTCCATAACTTATTTGTGCACCTTCAATACCTGATTGTATACCTCGGTCAGCTTTGCCGCAGAACTCTTCCAGGAATATTCTGTTTGAAAACTGTGTGGAATAACCGGCCTTGGCTTTAGACAAGCCCTCCCTATGGCCTCCTTAATGGACACACTATCAGCCGGATCGCAATATTCGGCAAAATCGCCTAATAACTCTCTTGCTCTGTCCCCGGCGGCAACCACGTTAGTTCCGCAAAAGAGCGCTTCCAGGCTGGTTAAGCCTGTTGTTTCAAACCAACTGGCCGAAACGCCGGCCTTGGCAAAATGAAAATAAGATGGAATGAGCTCTTGGGGAATAAAACCCGGGTGTTGAATCCATGGGTTGTTGCGCAATTCTGCAGCAAACTTTTCTACATAACTTTTATGATGGTTGCTAAGTTTGCCAATGAAAACCAAATTGTACTTCTGAAACCCTTTTTCCTGCCTAAGTAGTTTCACCGCTTCAATTATCTTTAGCTGGTTCTTGCGCGCCTCGATTCTGCCAACGCAGATAACATAATCACCAACGGCCAACTTATCTACAAACGTGGTGGTGGTGTAAAACTCCTCCGAAACCCCATTCACAATCTTTACCCATTGAAACTGAACGGCATATGTCTTTGCCAAGTCCTCTGCCTCCTTATTTGTCTGGACGACCACAATGTCACACAATTCCAAGGCTCTTTTTTGGGAATATCTGTAACCAAACACCAAGCCTTTGAGAGTTGGGATAAACTTTGACCTGTCAAACAAAGACCGGTATAGGTTTTTGAGAATATCCCTATGTTCTTGTTTTTTAACAACCATCCCAACAACTTTTCTAAGGCCAAAAGTATAGATATCGTCAAATCTTTTTACTTCGTACTCCGCGTGGTGGATGGGCGAAAGCACAATTGGCTTGCCGGCATCCTTGGCCTTTTTTACATAAAAATACGTCTCTGGAACCCAGTCAAGCTGAAAAACATGTACAATATCATATTTGACAAAATCCACTTTAGGGCAGGTGGCAACATCCACCTCAACTCCAATGCCACCAAGCTCTTTGGCGGTATTTTCTATTTGAACAGTATCTCCGCCTTTAACGGTAAAAATATCTGACCGAGCCAGAAAAAGAACTTTCATTTTTCGGTTAACTCCTTGTATAAGTTCTCATACTTTTCGGCAAAGTGCTGAAGCGAGTATTTGCTTGCAACATGGTTTTTTTGGGCTTCAAACTCCTGCTGATCGGGCTGCTCTTGCAAGGCCCGTGCCAGCTTATCGGCAAGATCAAGCTCATCACCGGACTTAAAATATAGCGGATATGTCCCGCCCACTTCTTTTAACACTGGTAAGTCAGAACATACCACTTTTAATCCTGACGTAAGCGCTTCGATAAGAACTAGGCCAAAGCCTTCTGCCAAGCTCGGAAAAACAAAATAATCGAATGCAGCATAGTATTTAACCTTTAAATCCTCATCGAACTGACCGGTAATTACGAGTCTGTCTTTAATCCCCAAGTCGCCAGCCTGCTGCCATAGAGTTTCTGCTAACTCTCCCCCACCGCAAAGCATTAAAACACAATCTTCTTTGTGGATTGCATCACGCGAGATAAGCGCAGCAAAAGCCTCAAGCAAAACGGTGTGGCCTTTTTCCCTTGTTAGTCTGCTAAGGGTGCCTATAATCTTAACCTTTGAGTCAAGTGCGTGCTTTTTGCAGATGTCTCTTCTAAAATACGCCTTCTCGTTGCTGGAGAAATAGAACTTGTACACGTTTATACCGTTTGGAATTATGCATAGCTTGCTCGCTAAAATACCTGCGGCGGATTTAACTTTTTTTACTGACTCGGTGAGGGCAATTTCTTTTGAACTCAGGGCATTTACAACTAGACCATATATGGCAGAATTTATGATCTTTCTGACTTTGGTAACCTGCCAATGAGCAATAGGAGTGTGGACATGACTAACCCGCGCCTTTGTTCCAGCCAACCAAGCGGCCAATAGAGCGTTGACAACAGCCTTAGGTTCGTGGCCATGTACAAGTTGAATAGCGTGGGCCTTGATGAATTTGGTTAGGGCAATAATGTAAGCGGGGTCAATGTCGTGGTTGATACCTCGCTCACACACCTTTGCTCCCGCTTGCTTGTAAGAGTCTGACACTACACCGGCTTTGCACCAAACAAAAACGTCATGGCCGCGGCAGACCATTTGGTCCACCAAGTCCAAGACGTGTTGCTCCATGCCGCCGGGATCACCAGAATTTAAAACATACAATAGCCTCATAGTAGTAGGCTCAATTTTACCAGCATTCGGTTAAGGTTAAAAACTAGTTCGCTGTTTTCCACGCTCCAAAGCCAGTCCTGCTGCCAAAAGCCGTCGTCAAAAGTTCCGTGCCAAACCCCGTCAAAAAAAGCTATGCCCATAAGTCCAATAAGCACACTTACAAAAACCGTAAAAAGAAAAACCGTTTTTACCTTGTAAAACCGAGGCGAATTAACAAAAGGCACTAGAAGGAGAACAAGAAACGGCAGGATATCGCTGGCCATTCTGTACCCAAACGACCAACCGCCATACCAGTGCTTCCATGAACCAATGATTAAGGTGTGGGTTAAAACAATGGCCGAATAAATGAGGTACTCTACGTGACTTTTATGCCGCACATACAACTTGACTGCAAGAAAAACCCCAACAAGCGCAAAAAGAAAGACCGGCGAGTAAACTAAAATGCCTTTGCTGGGCGAAAACCACAGCCCTAAGAAACCTACAGGAAATGGCGTGAGCCAATTACTGGCAATTTGGCCGGAATAACCCTGATTTGCTATGGTGGCAAAGAAAACCTTGTTGTACCAAAGAAAAAAAGCCGCTGACGGCACTAGACCCGCAACTAAGAGCAATGCGTGTTGGCAAAAAGTACGCAAGGCGCTAAACGAAAGCTTTTGGTCAAGCTGCTTGGCAGCAAAATACACAGCCAGTAGGACAAAAAACGGCAATAATAAACCGGCAGTAGGCCGAGAAAGCACTGCCAAGCCAAGAAAAACTCCGGAAAGCAGGACACTGTAAAGTTTTTTGGTCTCCCGATAGTGATATAAAAGAAGTAATGACAGGATAATAAACAGCTGTACCACACCGTGCTGCCACAAAGCTTGGGCAACCATTGGCAGGTTTACGGTGGCAAAGAGAAAGATAAAAGTTAGTACCAGAGCTTTTTTAGGAGAAGTAAGTTTCTTACCCAACAGATAGAAAAACCCCCCGCTTAGTGCACAAATAAGCGCGGCTGAAAGATGGGACAAAAGTATGAGATTTTCCCAATTTATGGGCATGCCCAAAAGCAAAGGGACGAAGTAAACAGGAATGCTGACGATACCGGCCACTAGTGGAAAAGCCGAAATGTAGTGCTCGCCAATTTTTTTAAAGTAAAAAGGAGTCAAACCTTTAACCTGCTTTTTATCATCGGGGTGGGGATACTTTTCCAGAATCATAGGGTAGTAAGTGTCAGCGTACAAAGTTCCTTCTTTTATTACGGTTACTGGTATAAACATGGCGGGTAGTGTATCCTCGGATTGGATAGCCAGGGTATTGATACCTGTTGTGTAAACGAACAGCCAAAGCCCAAAAAAAGTTACCCAAGCAAGCCCTACAATACCAAGAAACTTTTGCATACGCACTAATTATACGCGCTTAAGTGGATAAAATAATTTGGTTATCTTAATAACGCAGTTATCCCAATAACGCAGTTATCTCAATATCTCTGGAAGCTCGCCGGGTTGAAACTGGATCTCTTTGATGGAGTCTTTACTGACCTTGACCGAAAGCTCGCCAAACAGGACCTCGTACTCTTTAACAAGCTCATGCAAAACCTTAACGGGATCGCCGGCGATTTGAACATCACCGTTGAGAAAAGTGATATTAGCAACCTTTTTAGCCATATCAATTGCCAGCGGGCCAATGATTAGCTTTTGCGTGTTAACTATGTTCAATACTGCTTTCTGATACTTAGTGTTTTCCATCAATTCTGCCTCCCGTCATTTGACAGCATCCAGCGCCCCGTTACTGGAAACCTTGCCATTCCTAAGCTTTTCAAAGACTAAACCAAAATCAATAATTGCCAATGCCATTACGAAGTATGCAATTAAGTATAGGTAGTCAGTGGGACCACCAGGATAAACAAGACCTCTATCAGCCCTATACAGAAAGACAAAGTCTGCAATAAATTGGACTACTAAAGCAAAGAGAAGCAGTAACACTCTGGTCCTCAATATACCACCCATCCCCTTAGTGGCAGCGTAGAGAGCTACTAAAGCTAACGACACGTAGAGAGACTGGAACAAAGGGTATCCAAAGTCAAGAAATGACTTCAGTGGCTCCTCAAAAGTAAAAACTCGATTATTTAGAAATACAATGTAGCAAATAAATAGCATGGCGGCTGGAGCTAAAACAGAAACGACCTTACTGTCTTTACTCATACCAGCGTTACCAGTCTTTACTACCTTCATCAAGGCCAGAACACCAAAAATATAGAGCGGGATGCTACCAAAGTAGCCCAAATCTCCTATAGATGGGTATGGAACTTCAATACCCATTACGTAAGTTAGATAGCTATAGCTTAACTGCCCAAAGACTTGAGCAAGTAAGCCTAGAGAAAGAAACATCATTGTCTTACCTAAGTGACTTTTCACGGATCCCCACTTACGGGAAATAACCAAACCGTAAAGCCCAGCAAAAAAAGCCATAAGGAAATAGGTGTTTGAGTACATCACTAAACCAAAAGAAAGGGTTGTACCGGTTAAGTAGTCGTAGAGCCACCACAGCGAGAACAACAGAAACAGCGCTGTTGCTAGTATAAAATGAGCATTTTTCCTTGCCAGGGCAGGCATATGTTTATGATAAAATACTATAACATGTCTTCTGTATATGCAAGCCCTTTAGAAGGACTGCCGTCTTTTCCAACGTTCACTCCTATCAGAGCAGCAATGAAGGAGACAATTGAACGCTATACACACAAATTCCCAAGATACTCAGACTACAACTTCTTCAGCATGCTTACTTACGACGTTTTTAACTCCCTCCAAATATCGGTGCTGAATAATAATCTGGTAGTAATTTTTAGGGATTATATAAGCTTGAAACCATTTTACTCATTTATAGGGGTTAGTCAGGTACTAGAAACAACACATATACTACTTAATGAGTCCGCAAAGAATGGTTACGGAGACGCTTTAAAACTTGTACCTCAAACAACTATTGATCAACTTCCTCCAGACAATAGAAACAAACTCACCGTAACTGAAGATCCAGATAACAACGACTACATCTACTCGTTAAAAGATTATGTTAATCTGTCCGGCAAAGAGTATAGGTCACATAGAGAAAAAATTCACAGATTTAAAAAAAAGTATCCAGATATAGATATTAGACGGGTGGATTTAGCCTCCATAGGCAAAGATGCATTAGAACTATTCAGTCTCTGGAAAAGTAATAAAATAAAATCTGGAAACAAAGTAGATGGAATCGAGCGTGAAGCCTTTAGGAGGGCTGTTGAATATGCGAAACTTTTTAATCTTATAACGATAGGGGTATATGATAAAGAAAAACTCATAGCAATATCCGTTGTTGATGTTACCAACAACTACCCCACAGGGGCTTTTATTAAGGCTGATACCAGCTACGGAGAAATATTCAGGTTCACCCAACATGCTAAGGCAGAAGTACTACTGAAAAATGGGTTTATAGAAATGAACTGCGAGCAAGACCTTGGTATCCAGAATCTTCGAGAATCGAAAGAGTCATGGCACCCCATTAAATATTTGAAGAAATATATTGTTGGGGAGGCTTAAAATGTATGTGGGAGGTATACGGTAAGTTAGACACATATTCTAGGTATTCCCGTTAGAATATACATATAAAATTAGATAAAGGATGAAGTTTTGGCTAAAGTTAAATCCGGGGTTCCGGTAATGGAGCTTTCGAAGCAGTATGGAATCCACTTCAAGACCATAACGAATAGCTTTAGCCTTATGTGCAGGGAAACGCTCCGTGAGGCGGGTAAGCGGGTAATGAGAATAAACCACATTAAACCCACAAAGCGTGGTTGTAAACTGAGAAAAAGGCGGGATGAAAGACGTCCCGAGGCGATATATCCAAACGAAATAAAGGGAGTTTGCCCCATTGTTCCAAACCTTGTGTATGTAGGGGATTTCACGTACATAAAGTATAAAGAGGGCTATCTGTATCTTGCCACATATATGGATCTTTTTACCAGAGAAATAGTTGGTTGGGCGGTATCCAATAAGCACACCAAAGAGCTGGTTTTAGATGCTCTTTTGGCAGCTTTTGAACAAACTGGGTACAAGCTGCCAAGAGTAATACATACTGACCAAGGGTCTGAGTATAACTGCAAGCCGTACACTGGCCTTGTTAAATACCTGGGAATAACGGTATCCATGAGCAAGAAAGCCTCTCCCTGGGAGAATGGCTACCAGGAATCCTTCTACTCAAACTTTAAGACAGACCTTGGGTTGGAGTTTGACCGATTTAGCTCTTTAGGAGAGCTGATTGAGGCTATACACCAGCAGATTAACTATCACAATAACCAAAGGATTCATACAGCCTTAAGGATGAGCCCAGTCCAATTTAAATTAAAGTATTATCAGTCACACCCTTCAGAATGCCAGTCCTAAAAAACGTCACTTGACAGTATCTTTTGCAACCCTGTCTTGTTTTACTCCAGGAAATTACTTTAGCACTTCCACAAAAGCCGTATCTTAAATGGTATTTTTTATATTTTTCCTTTTCATGGGGAGATTCTATCAGTTAAGAGCGCAGCAACGCTTAAAAGTTCCATTTTCACCAACACAAAATGTCTATTAAGGCGTATTTTAATATGGGGTCGTTTATGATAAAATCTATAGGCTATGTTTAATCCCAATACCGCAGTTATAGAAAGCAGTGGGGGTGAGTTATCTATATCTAGTAGGACAGATAACGTGGATCACTTGGACATAGAACCAACCGACGTTTCTGGTTGGAGAACACTTCAGGAAATAGCGGGCACGTGTTTAGAGAATAAATTAGCAACTTATATTGCCGCATCAGCTGTTACGGTATCTTTAGTGGCCCGTTTGTTGCTTAACACAAATGACGCATCAGAAAGTGCAGAAGCACAGACGCCTAAAGCCGCAGAGTCTATTGTTATTGGATATGGCTTGGGCACTGATCAAAGTTATAATTGGTATCGTGATACAGAGCCCAAATTAGAAAAAGCCTTTTTATCGGCAGTTACGGAGCATGAGGCCAGAACTGTTGCGATAGAAGTTTCCGATTCTATTGAAATAAATGAAAGTGATGCTGGGAAAGCATTGCACGATGAACATCTAACCGCGGTTGAGTTGAAGGACAACCAACGAAAAGCTATAGTTGTGGTTAACGAGTCAGCTTCTCCTTTATTGCCCGTTTTAATGGAGGATATCGATGCCTTTGAAAAATACCTTTTTGACATAAGGTTTCCCGGTAGGCACCGTATTGTTGTTGTTAACCCGAACGACCCTAGGCTAAACTGTCCACCTGAGCTAAGGACATACTGCTCGGGATTAAATGCTAAAGCGAATGTAGAGAGGGATAGTCTTGGGAATTTTGAGATAACTCTTGCGAATACAGATTCCAGCATTGCTGCCACTCTTCGCCACGAATTTGGTCATGTTTTGTTGGCATATGCAGAAGGGAATGATTTAACCAGATTACTTGTGAATGATTTCAAATTAATGGTTTCAACTAAAGTACAAACAGCCCTTGCCCATCCGGCGAGTATAAATGAATTTACGGAAATTCCGTCTTTGTATTGGGATTGGTATATGCAAAGTATCATTAGAGGTGGTAGTGAAATGTTTGGTAAAAACGAATGGCCAAGTTTTATAAAAAGTCTTCCCGGCTTAGGTGGTACCAGCGTCGACTATATGAGCCTTGATGCTTTAGGTAATTGGTCAGCTGGTTTACCGGATGATTCACTTCCGAAAGAAGCGTTGGGTTGGTTTAGAGAAATTTATAATAATGTTGACGTGAATGAAAGTAAGTATGGTTATGCTTCATGTGATCCAGAAATGCTAGGCGCTTTTTTACTATCAGGTGAGTTAACCCCGTCGGTTGCCGGTAATGAACTTTTTGAAAAGGCGGTAGAGACTAGAGCTGGTTTAGACAGATGGGTACAAGAAGAAGTTTTTGCCTGGGCAGTATCATATGCTGATCAAATAGGTAACCCATATCCTCACGAAATACAGGCTATGGTTGATGCTATATTT
>LCJU01000016.1 GCA_000994815.1 candidate division WWE3 bacterium GW2011_GWC2_44_9
TATCTATGGTCATGGTTTTCGGCCACTTAGAAACCACAAAGATCGTATCGTAGTGTTGAAAAATTACACCAGCTTCTCTCAAAACTGTTTCGAAGCTAATATAAGACGGGGTGTAAATACTGGTTGCTAATTCTTTCGGATTGTAGTCTTTGTTTTTAGCAAAAACTCCCCGAGTCAATCTGAACAGAGCTTTTTGCTTTACATAGTAGGCAGTTTTAGCGTATAAACTTTCCTCATTATTTTCTTGCCAAACTAAAGCCAGATCCTTGTTAGACAGGATTGTTTTGGGGGATTGATATAATTTTGCTATTAAACTGTCCATTTTGATAATGTTTGACCGAACTGATAATTACTCACAGTTCCATTGTATATTATTGATATAACAAAGTCAAGGACATCTTTGGTTTGACAGGACATCTTTGGTTTGAAGGTTTAGAACCGGATATTTATGGCTATGATTACAGAAAAAACGATGCACTTGCGTCGCTCAATCTGTCTTGGCGGAGAGAGAGGGCGGTCGCCAAAGGCGACCTATTCGAACGCGCTCACTTCGTTCGCTTCACGAAAACCTTCGGGTTTTCGTGAGCTTTCCTCGGCATGTAAGAAACTTCGTTTCTTACCATCTTCCGTTCGAATCCCCTCACCATTCTACATCACAATAAAATATCCCGCACATTTGCGGGATATTTTATTGTGCGGAGAGGCTGGGACGATGTTGGAACGTATCTAATGTTAAGCCAGCTTAGCTCATTAGCCCTTACCACCGTGTAATTCTAGCCATATTACCTCATCTTGAAAAAGCATGCAAATGGGCGTATAGTAAGAGCAACTTTCTAAACGAATTTTATGTTAGACAACTATTCTCAACAACAAAAAACAATGGTTAATGAGCTGGAAAATACTTTTTAGACCTCTCCCACGACACCAGTATTTTGCCGGCGAACTTAGCCGCTACCCTGTTTGCCCACCCGGCCACTACTGTCTGCTCATGAATGACAGAGCGGATACGCAGTAAATAACCGGCAATAACAACCGGAACCGACACATAACCCCCAAAAGATAGTATTAATCGAGGTTTTATTTTGATTAGGAGGAAAAAACATTGCGCCAAGCTAAAGGGGATTTTAGCGAGCCTAACCAAATTGTACGTTTTATAAAATTTTCCGGCATGAATGTGGTAAAAGGGTATACCCAACGCCGTTATTTCCCTATATTCTAAAGTAGGATTTTTGTCGCCTGCGGCCGAATATTTATGGCCGAACCACACAATTTCTACATCCGAATAGTCAGTCTGCAGTATTTTTATTACGGGTAGGGCGCTGGTGTGATGACCACCGGTAATTACTATTTTCATTAGCTCATTCTACCGCGCCCAACCGCGTTAACCAAGTCCGGTTTTTTTACCCTCCTTGCGTAGATATTTGCCAAAAGGCCCATACCCGAAAGGGCAAACAACATCGACGAACCTCCGTAGGAAATCAACGGTATAGGCATACCCGTAAACGGAATAAGTCCAATAGTCGCAAATATATTTATTAAGTACTGAAAAAACAGCCATGCGGTAACACCAACGCCAACCATTTTTTCGTATACCGTGCCTGCCTCTGAGGCTATTTTTAGCATGTCAAGGGAGAGAAAAGCAAAAGCCACCAACACCAAAACGCTACCGATATAACCCAGTTCCTCACCGACGATAGCAAAGATGGAATCTCCGATTACCTCGGGCAAGTAATGCTGCTTTTGTTTGGACTGACCGACCCCAACACCAAATAGCCCACCTGATCCAAGCCCAATTAGAATCTGGTCACTTTGATAAGACTCGCTTAATTTTGATTGCTGGTGCGGAACTACTAAAGTTATGAATCTCTCCCGCCGGTAAGGCGAGATAAGGATAAATACCATCCCCAGAACAAGTCCTAGTGGGGCCATTACCAGAACAGGCTTAACATCTAGACCCGAAATATCGTATATAGCCAGCCCAATTAAAAGAACAAGCCCCGCGTTTGACATATTGGGTTGAAACAATATCAAGACTGAAGTTAACAAGCACGCACCAATGAAGAAAACAAAAGGCGCATATTTGCTTTTTGCCGCCGCCCTCTTTTCCTCCAGCACAAGCGGCAGATATAACACCATGGCTAGCTTAGCAAGATCTGAAGCCTGAAACCCTATAGTACCAACAAGAGGTATTTGCGGTAGGGGAACTGGATTAAGGTTTACCCATCTGCGGGCCCCGTTTTTACATGGAAAGAAAGTAATATCACGCGTCGTACTTTGGGTACATGGAAAGAAAGTAGCGAAAAACGCCAAACAAAAAAGAAAAAACAGCGAAACGTAAAATAAGGGCTTGGCTATTCTTTTTAGGGTTTGAAATTTGATGCGCGAGAAAATGATAAAAAACGCAATGCCAAAAAGCGTCCATGTTACTTGCAGTTTAAAAAAATAGTAAGGATCGTTAAAAAGCCGCTGGGCGTAGAGCGGAGAGGCGTTGTACACCATAAGCACGCCAAACAGCAAAACACCAAAAAGCAAATAGTAGAATCTGCGGGATTTAGCGGCAGTTTTGTTCATACTTTACAAAAGCGCAACAAAGATTCCGAGAAAGGCGGCAAAGATACCAAAGAGCCAAAACCTTAAAGTGACCTTTGTCTCCGGCCAGCCTAAAAGCTCAAAGTGGTGATGTAAAGGTGCCATAAGCAGAATGCGCTTTTTTGTTAACTTTACTGATAATTGTTGCAGGGGGCTGGAAGCACCGTCTATCAGAAACACAGCTAATATAACGAAAAGAGCAAATTCCCGATGGAGCAGTATACCAAGAAGGACTAAAACAGAGCCCAAAACATGCGAACCAACGTTACCCATAAACACCCGCGCCGGAAAAACATTAAAGTATAAAAATGGAATGAGTGCGCCTACAAAGGTAGCGCTAAACGTGGCAAGGGATTTATAGCCAAAATAGGAAGATAAAACCCAATAGGCGCAAAGGGCAAAAAAGGCCAGACCCCCCGCCAAGCCATCCAAGCCGTCAGTAAAAGCTACAAAGTTTAGCACCGCTGTGAACAAGAAAAAGATGACTAGTGGATAGCCCCAACCTATGTGGACGTCACCAATAAGTGGAAACCAAATATAATCCCACCCAAGCTTAAAATAAGTCCAGTATGAGACAAAACCCGCTATACAAGCCTGAATAAGGAATTTCTGATGCGTTTTGATTCCGGCATCGGCGTTACTCCCAACGACACGCCAAAACTCGGTAAAAACACGCCAAGGAACTTGAAAGGCCTTAACTATAATTGGCGGGGTTGCCAAAGCGCTACCAAAGTGATAAGCAAAAAAACCCGGAAGCCCGGACCTTTTATACACCTTTGACAAGTCCTCAATCAATCCAAAAAACCCGGCTAACGAAGCCACAAAGAGCGGAAAAAGGGTTTGGGTTCGGGACCGGTTCAAAAGAAAAGTAACAACCCCCACTGTTAAAACAAACACCAGCCCACCCATAGTGGGAGTGCCCTTTTTTACCAAGTGCGACTGGGGGCCATCTGTTCTAATAGCCTCGCCCATTTGGTATCTATACACAAACTTAATCCAAACGGGATACAGAAAAACGCTTATAATGGCGGCAAAGAAGAGATGCACCAGCTGTATTTCCATTACGCCTATTATAGCCTATTCGGAATAAGGGCACCTAAGGATTTTAACCTCTCTGTTATAGTATCGAATCCGCCCTCAATAATACTGTAGTCGCCAATCTCGTTAACACCATCAACGCATAAACTAAACAAAAGAGTCGGCAATGCATATCTTAAATCTTTCACAAACACCCTGCCGGCCTTAAGTTTGACCGGCCCCTTTACCTCGATATCAATATAGTCGGTTGTTCTGTTAATGCTGATGTTTGCACCCATAGCGTTTAGGTCCTGAATGTAGTCAATATTTGTTGCCAGCAGATTTTCGTGCACAATACTCGTGCCCTCGGCAAAACAGTCCAGAAAAACACACAAGGGCTGAAAGTCGGTAAGAAACCCCGGGTAGGCAGAAACGGTTACTTCGGTTTTCTCAAAAGCGTCTCCGGGGTTATGCCACACCCGCATCCCGGCGTCTATAAACTCGTAGCTTGCTCCGGCTTTAGATAACCAGTTGATAAGGGGCAAAAAGCGTAGCCGGTCGATGCCGGTAAGTGTAGCATTGCCATTGGTAAGCAGTGTGGCAACAATAAAAAACGCCCCCTCTTCCCTGTCAAATGGACAGTCGTAACTCAAACCCCTAAAAACACCGCAGCCATTTACACTGATGGCGCCGCTTTCTAAGCGCTTTAGCTCGCCGCCCATCTTGGTGCACAAGTCAATTAGGTCGTCGGTCTCAACGTCTAAGCTGGCATTCAGTATGGTGCTCTCACCCAGAACAAATAGACTGGATAATATTGCCAGGTCGGTTAAAATCCTAGATTTGTAGGGCAGGACTATTTCGCCGCTACGTAAGCCCCGTGCCTCTATGTAGTAATTGTCAAGGTCCTCCCGGACATCCATACCCAGGCTTTGCCATATGGCGGCGTATTCTTTGCCCCGATATCGTTTTAAGGTGTTATTTGCACTTTTTGGCAGTACGGCTTTGCCAAATTTGTGGATTAAGGCCGGTACAAGAAAAGCCGCCGTAACTGTTTTAGAAGCATAGTCCGCGGGTATTACGTAGTCTTTCATAGCCTGTGCGTCCACAGTCAGCTTATTTAGCCCAGACCAGGTACACTCCGCGCCGACGCTTTCGACAACTTGAATGTCGTCTGTGACATATTTTGACTTTGGTATATTAGTAAGGTTGCAAGGTTCACCAACTAAAACCGAGGCATAAAGTAGTCTTAAAGCAAACGTTCTGCTGCCATTGACTTTAACGCTTCCTACGAGTGGGATGCCCCCTTCGAGTTGTAGTGCATCGACATCGGCCATTTAACTTATAAGCAGTAAACTACTGGCCACAAAGGCCGTACCTGAAAGAATGGTGAGTATAAATACTGCCTTCTCCACCCCTCTTCTGGATCGGTACAGTCCAAAAGACCCAGCAACAGAGCTGGACAGCCCGCTAGCTTTTGACTGGATCATAACTAACGCTATTAAAATTAGTGCAATAATAATCTGCAAAATTAGCATAACTTTAGCCCATAACCCAGCTGATAAAGCTGTAAAACATGGCGGTAAAACCTGACACAAAAGCTAGAGCTTTTATACCCTCAAGGGTTGCGCTACCGAGCATTATACCAAAAACGGTCCAGTTAGGCAGATAGAACGCCTTAATTGAAAATTGCGGTATTAAGCTTTCTAAAGCGTAGTAGCCCGCCCCAACAACAAGTACAAGCAGCACAGTATAGACGATACCACCAACAGGAAAGGAGATAATTTTTAGGGCCGGCTTGGAAAAAAAGATGATAAGACTAATGGCAAAGGCAACAATTAAAGAAGTTTTTAGCTGGTTACTGCCAAAGTCAAACGCCGCAAAGTAAGACTGCAGTATATACATAGCCATGGCCGTATAGATAAAATGTCTAACTATAGATCTCACACTGTAAGAATACACCAAATTATCGACTAAGTCCCTTGGTTCTTAACTGATGGTGGTACACGCGGGCGAACCGGTGGGATTCGTCCCTAAGCCGCTGGAGTAATTTTAGCGCTTCGGAGTTTCTGGCTAAACGAAGCTCCACGTACCGGCCTCCTCCGATAGAGCTGTGAAAAACAATAACTTCCTCTTTCTTGGCTAAGCCAATAACGGGGATGACCATATGCGCCTGTGCCAGTATCTCCAATGCGCCGCCTACCTGCCCCTTGCCACCGTCAACAACTATCAGATCGGGGCGACCCCAATCCGGTATGTGCGTTAACCGTCTAAATAGCGCCTCTTTAAGCATAAAAACATCGTTTGGGCTTTCTTTTAATTTAATGCGAAATTTTTTGTACTCTTTTTTTTCTATCCTTCCGGTTATAGCTACAACCATGGAAACTGCCGCGTCTTTACCAGCCATGTTTGCCACGTCAAAACATTCAATTCTTTTTGGCGCACCTTTCACTATTGGGATAAGCTCTTCAAGCTCCGCAACTGCCTGGTCATAAATGTCATCTACCAAATACGGGTTTTCCAAAAACTCCGCCGGCGATCTAAAACTCTGTTGGACGTACATGATCTTATTTAGCATTTGCTTCAAACCTTCTGCCTCTTCATACTTAGTCTCTTTGGCAAGTCTGTGCATTTTCCTTGTTATAGTGTCAGCTATCCTTTTATGGCCGCCCTTTAAAAAGGAAATCACGCTGGAAACATTTGCCTCATAGGTTTTTTTGGCTACCCTACCCACACACGGTGCAGTACATAATCCTATATGCCCGTACAAGCATGGCGAGTTAAGCCTTGCGTATTTTGAGTACTTGCCTTCAGAACAATCCCTAAACGGAAAAATCCGCCTTAGCGTCCTAACAATTTGTTTAGCGGTTGTGGCGTTAGGAAAAGGGCCAAAGTAGGTATCCTTACGGAGCAAATCGTTTTTTCTGGCGGTTAGAATTTTCCTATAGTCGCCTTCTCTTCTAATCACAATATACAAATAGGATTTATCGTCTTTAAGATTAATATTGTACCGAGGCCGATATTTCTTAATCAGCTCGGCTTCTAAAATCAATGACTCAAGCTCGGAAAATACTTCAATGTAAGAAAGGTCAGATATGTTCTCAACTAGTTGTCTGGTCTTGCCATCTTGTAACGTCTTGTGAAAGTACTGTCCCACGCGATTTATCAGCGACTTTGCTTTGCCAACGTACAGTACCACCCCGTCTTGGCCGTAAAACAGGTAAACGCCTGGGTTGTGGGGGAGCTTTTTAACCTTTGCTAGAACTGTTTTCTGATGCTTTTTTACCATGGTCTGACGAACGCTTTTTGCCGAACATAGGTTTTTTTATGACCTGTAAAGCTTTGCCTAACACACAATGAGTCATATGATCGTCTAAATAGATCGGCGGGTAATCTTGGGTGGACTCGGTAATTAGCACAACTTGCCCCAAGCCATCCTTTAAATACTTTCTTACTGCCGCGTAGCCTTCTGTTGAGCTTATTATCAATACATAGTCGCCGTCCTCAATGTTTATGCCATCGATATTTCCCCGATTCATAAAATTACCAAAAGCTCGCACCGCGTAAACGCACTTGAGGTTAGTTACCACCTTGTCGTTTAAAATCGTTTTAGCCACCCGCAAGTTGGTTTTGATACTTTTTATTGACGTGGCATCTTGGCCAGCGATGTTCAGTTCATCAAGCACCGGAATAGTAACTATACCGTTTTGGTCAATCTTTGGGCGTACAGCCATGGACTTGGTGGTAATAAAACCAGCGTCTACCAGCCGTCGTAAATGGTATTTTACGCTCTGGGGGTGTGCAATCCCTATCCTCTTGCCAATCTCCCTAAGGCTTTTGCCCGTAATGTCCTCGATTTGTATTAACTTGTAGAGTTTCTCCTGCACCGGCTGCACACCTCCATTTTAATACTATTTATTGACAAATCACAAACCTGTTGACTTATTGACACAAGGAGCATTTTAGTTTAATAATCTATCCACAAATAAAATTGAAACAAGGAGGTGCAAATGCCTGCCAATGTACAAAGCATCATAAGAGAAATAAGTTACTATCTTCAAAGCAATGGCTACGACAATAGAATGTGGTATATAGGGCTATCTGTTGATCCCCTAGAGTCAATGATAACCAAACACGGGGTGGACGAAGAAAAAGATTTGTGGATTTATAGAGAGTGTCTAACGCCGGACGATGCAATTTTTGTTCGCGGACAACTAATGAAAACACTCAAATGCGATGGTGAAGAACGTAACCCAGAAAACGGCGAGAAATATGTATATGTATATAAAAAGAACTCACGGACTGCTCCCTAAAACTTCATTAGGCCACGGGCTTTAAAACTAAACAACCCCTGGTCTGACACTATTAAATGATCCAACAGTTTAAGGCCAAGAATGTCCCCGGCCTTAATTAGGTCCTTAGTAATCTCGATGTCACTGGCAGACGGGTTACTATCCCCAGACGGGTGGTTGTGAGCCAGTATAACAGTGGAAGTTTTATGTGTTATTGCAGGATCAAACACGTCAACAGCCTTTACTTCCACAGAATCAAAAGAGCCCAAAAATAATAACTCTCTATGCAGCAGATTGCACCTACCGTTTAGATAAAAACCTACAACATGTTCCTTTTTTGAATACCTATACTCCTCAAGCAAACTGGCAAAATCTGTTGGTTTAAGAAACTGCCGCTGGCCAAAACCCCCGGGCAGTTTAACCCGCAAACCAAGCTCAAGTGCTGCTACAAGCGCGCAGGCTTTGGCAAGTCCCACACCCTCTAGTTTCGTCAAATCTGCTGGAGCGAGCCTTGGTACATGTAATACTTTACCTTTGTTAACCAAGTAGTCGGCCAATTTACTACACGCCCTTTTCCTGCTTCCGGTTCTAATAATCACCGCAACAAGTTCTGAATCAGTGAGATTTTCAACCCCATATTTTACAATTTTCTCTCTTGGTCGCACACAACAGTTATTACAACCTTTGTGTATATCCGTCAATATACGTTATACTATTCTCGCTAGAATACGTGATGTACAATAGAAAAATGCAACCAAAAACTCTGGTAATTTCTTGTCTAGTCGCCACCGCGCTGTTTATAAGCGCCAACCAGCAAGCTAGAGCGGAGGACGCTGACTTTGACACTGTCTACAACATAGACTATCAACTAGAGGAGTCTGGAGAAGTTGCAGTTAGTGAAACAATAGGCATAGTAAATCAAAGCCCTGCATCAGTTCCATCGGCATTTACTGAAGTCATCAAAAATATTAGTGTCTATAACATAAAGGTCCTAACTGCAAAGGATGAGGAACTTCAGCCGGAAATACGGCAAACTGAAAGTCCGGGAGAAACACACATTAAAGTACCTATTACTAATCCAAGCATAGGCAAAGGCAAAAAAACGGAAATCAGAATAGCATACAAGACAAAGGATTTAGCAAGTAAGACCGGAAGGATTCTGACCATCCATATACCAAAGTCACCGATCAGCGATCACATCCAAGAATACAATGTTGCGCTAAAAGTTCCGCGCGGCTTTGGCCCAATTGTCAGCATCTCACCAAAACCGGTATTGGAGAAAATGGAAGAGGAGGGCTACATTCTGTTGTTCAATAAGCAAACTCTTAAAGATTATGGTATTAGCGCAACCTTTGGCGACTATCAAATAATGGCGTTTGACCTCAAGTACACCCTGCAAAACGGTTCTGTTTTTGCGGCAACTAAAGAGTTTGCGCTACCAATGCCAATACAAGGATACCAGGAAATTGCCATAACTAGTATCAGCCCAACACCTACCGAACTATACAAAGACGCTGACGGCAACGTACTGGCAGTGGTCAAACTCAAAGGCAAGGAAAAAGTTACTGTAACCGCAAAAGGCAAAGCTAAAATCTACGCTAAAAAAATCAATCCGGAAAAAGGCGGTGCGTTTGACCAAATTGACTCCGCATATCAAAAATATACCCAGCCTGACGGTTATTGGGAGTCAACCAACCAAGAACTTAAGGCCGTTGCAGATAGCATTACAGCCGACGAAAGTTCAGTAACGCAAAACGCCCTTAACATATACGCGTACATCGTAAAAAATATTGACTATGACTTTGCTTTGGCAAAAACTACTGGAATCATCAGCAGAAAGGGGGCTCTCAAAACGCTGCAGGACAAAAAAGGTCTGTGTCTGGACTTTGCAGACTTGTTTGTGGCTCTTGCCCGCTCGGCGGGTATACCGGCAAGAGAAGTTGACGGTTACGCGTACGCAAAGGAGGGGGCTTTAACACCCATTGCTCAAGCGGGCACAACCGGAGATTTTTTACACTCGTGGGCGCAGTACTACGATCCCAAACTAGGCTGGGTCGCTGTGGATCCAACATGGGGCAAAACGTCGGGGCTGGACTACTTTAGCAAATTGGATAACAACCATCTTGCGTTTTCAATAAAAGGTGTGGATTCAGAAAGCCCTTTACCCGCCGGCGCTTATAAACTTGACTCTACGGAAAAACACGTAACTATTACTTTTCCGGAAGATGAGTTTTTCCGCAGCACTTCTGATTACAACTTGGAGAACCTGCCGCGGAAAGGGTTTGACACAATTAGGCCTATTATAATTTTTGGCTTTGTTGTAGGGCTTGGGCTGTGTATGATCCTGATGCTCGGAAAAACTCGGTCAGCGGGCCGTTATAAATAACCTGGCCGCCGGCGTTGCCACCTTCGGGACCAAGGTCTAGCACCCAATCGGCATTTTTAATCACGTCCACATTATGCTCTATAACAAGAACAGTAGCCCCTCGGGCGGAAAGCCTCTTAAAAATAGCAATAAGCCGTTCAAGATCCGCAAAATGTAAACCCGTTGTTGGTTCGTCAAGTATATATAAAGTGGACCCGTAGGACTTTTTAGCAAGCTCGGCGGACAGTTTCACCCTTTGAGCCTCACCACCGGATAAAGTAGGCGCCGGCTGGCCAAGCTTGATATATCCTAAACCTACATCGTGTAACGTTTCCAGCTTTCTCGCGATCGCCGGAAGGTGCTGAAAAAACCCAAGTGCTTCTTCAACTGTCATATCAAGCACTTCGCTAATAGTCTTGGCTTTGTACGAAATCTCCAAAGCTTCGGCATTGTACCTCTTGCCATTGCATACGTCACAATTTATATACACATCGGGCATAAACTGCATTTCAATCTTTATCTGACCCTCACCGCCGCAGGCCTCGCATCTGCCGCCCTTTACGTTAAAGCTGAACCTCCCAGGTCCGTAGCCTCTAACCCGCGCTTCCTGGGTTTGCGCAAATAAATCTCTAATGTGGTCAAAGGTTTTTGTATAAGTAGCCGGGTTGCTTTTGGGCGTTCTACCTATTGGCGACTGGTCGATAGCGACAACTTTGTCAACAAACTCCGCCCCATCAATACTTTTGTACGGTTCAGGCCGCTCCTCGTTCTTTAGGCCAAGATTTTGCCGCAGAACCCGCAGCAAAGTGTCCATGACTAACGTGGATTTACCCGAGCCAGAAACTCCGGTGACACAGGTTATTTTGCCAACAGGTATTTTGGCCGTTATGCACTTTAAGTTTCTACCTGACGCCCCCTTTAAAACCACAAACTTGTCTTGGATCGCCATAAAATCCAAGGACCTTTTACTTCGGATATCTGTATCCAGCCTGGAGTCACTTAACAATTTTGAAACCCCGCCGCCAACACTTTTAGCGCCGCTTAAATAATCGCCAGTAATAGATTTGGGGTTGTGCATTATTTCTAAGGGAGTGCCCTTGGCAACTACTAAACCACCGTGCTCGCCGGCCCCCGGCCCAAAGTCAAAAATATAATCGGACTTCAACATGGTTTCCGCATCATGCTCAACAACCAACACAGTATTACCCAAATCGCGCAGCCGCTTAAGCGTAGCAATTAGCTTGCCCTGGTCTCTTTGGTGCAAACCAATAGACGGCTCATCCAACACATACAACACCCCAGAAAGCCCAGAACCAATTTGCGATGCCAGTCTGATTCTCTGCGCCTCGCCGCCGGAAAGTTCAGTGGCCGAACGGCCGATAGTAAGATAGGAAAGTCCAACATCCAGTAAAAACTGCAGACGTTGGACAATTTCCTTAATTATTGGTTTAGCAATTAGTTGCTCATTTTGCGACAGTTTGGAGGCAAAAATCTTGCCCACCCAGTCAAGAGCGAGGTCTATACTCATACTAGATACCTCCCAAATGTTTTTGTCGTCAATAACTACACTCAAAAGCTCTTTTTTTAACCGCGTTCCAACGCATAACTTACAGGGCTCCTTGACCATGTATTTCTCGATTTCTGATCTCACATAGTCCGACTTGGTTTCCTTGTGTCTACGAATCAAATTTGGCACTACCCCCTCATACCTGGCAAAATATTGCCCAACCCTAAATCTTTTTTCGTCGCCACAGCCGTACAAGATCACCTCCACATCCCTTTTGCTAAGCTTTTTGATAGGAATTGTGAGCGAAAAACCGTAGTCTTTAGCCACAGACTCCAGCACCTTGCTCATCCACCCCATGGTCTCAAAGATACTGCTCCAGGGAAGCACACCACCCTCCACTATTGACAGCTGGTCATTTAGAACCAAGTCAACGTTAACATTAAGTTCGGTACCCAGCCCTGTACAGGCCGGACAGGCGCCATGGGGCGAATTAAAGGAGAAACTTCTTGGCTCAAGTTCTGAAAACGACAGGTTGCAAACCGGACAGGCGTACCTTTCAGAAAACAGGTGATCCTCCATTAATTTGGGGCTTGCCGGAAAGTCCAAGGAATTGTCCTTAATAATGGAAAGCATCACCGCACCATTTCCTAGCCGGGCCGCACTCTCAACCGACTGAAAAACCGCCGACTTTATAGCTTTACCATCCGCACCTCCCAACCTCTTTCTGCTAATGATATGTCTTGAGACAACGGCTTCCACCGAATGTTTATTAGTTTTTATCAGCACTCCTTTATCTTTGAGGTCTCTTACTTCACCGTCTATCCTAGCCCTAACATAACCTTGTTTTTTAAGATTGTCGAAAAGGTCGCCAAATTCGCCTTTGCGGTCCCTAACCACCTGTGCCAAAATGAATAGCCTAACTCCTCGTTCACTGACATAATCTCTTTCTTGGGCAACTAACGCAAAAATTGACTCAACTAACTGATCGATGGATTGGCGCGAAATCTCACGGCCACAGTTAGGACATTTCTGATGGCCCACTCTAGCGTACAAAAGCCTCAAAAAGTCATACAGCTCTGTAACAGTGCCAACAGTAGACCGCGGATTATGGCTTGCGGTTTTTTGGTCTATAGCTATAGCCGGAGAAAGACCTTCTATGGAGTCCACATCCGGCTTATCCATTACACCCAAGAACTGACGAGCGTAGGCAGAAAGGCTCTCAACATACCTTCTCTGGCCTTCGGCATAGATAGTGTCCATGGCTAGGGAAGATTTACCAGACCCCGATACGCCGGTAAAAACCACAAATTTGTTTTTAGGGATTTCCAAATCAATATTTTTAAGGTTATGCTGACGAGCACCCTTTACTATTATCTTGTCTGAAGAACCAAGTTCCGGCACAGAAAAGGATTATACGGTATTTCTTTGGGTTTTTCTAGCCCCACGGGCAGGACCTCGGTGGGGGCTTAAAGCTATTTGCAAACAACCTTAAGAGTCATACCTTCTGGCAGACCTTCCCAAACGCTTAAGCCATTGGCTGACGCAAGAATATTGTATTTCTCGCCGTCGCCGCAGACCCTTTGCGCAACTTGCCAAAGACCTTCGCCCTTTAGCACAACCGCAGTTTCGGTCTGTCCAGTTGAACCTTTCTCGCCAGATTCGGCTGGAATTTCAGGTGTAGCGTCCTCAACAACGGCGCCTGTTGGCTCCGCCTCCTGATTGACCTCTTTGTCCTCTTTAGTAACCTCTTCCAACGCTTTATTGATGTCTATACTAGACTGATCGCTTCCGGATCTGCTGAAGTATGCATAGCTGAACACAGCCACCATAACTAAAACCGCTACACCAGTTAAAAGGTTTGCCCAACTGACGTTAGGGTTTTGCTTTTTCAGATTTTCCATTGCTTTGGTTAGTTTCTCCATCATATCAAGTCACCTCCTTTCAATCTTTGTCTTTGTGTTTAGCCTCGTTTTTCTCTTTGTCTTTATCGGGCTCCGGGCATAAGTTTGGCACTTGAGACCCGCGGGTAAAAACTTCGGATCTACCGCATTTGTTGTCTGTCTTGGTAAAGATACCGGAGGGCACAGGAAAGTTCTCGGCTTCCCTACCGTCAAGCAAAATGTGCATTGTTTTGTTCCAAATAGGCGCCGCGCCATCCACCCCACTTGCTAAATACGGGTTCATTGGACTGTTGTCGTTGTTGCCTACCCACACACCAACAGTATATGCCAAAGTGTAACCAACAGTATAGTTATCCCTTTTGTCGTTGGTGGTTCCTGTTTTTGCGGCTACCGTGTGACCGGGAATGTACAACGCGCTTCTGGAACCAAACGCTGGGGCTCTTGCCCAACTGTCACTTAAAATATTAGTAAGGATATAAGCCGTTTCCTCACTGATAGCTCTGTACTCAACGATCCTCGAATCGTCATACAAGTTAAAACCATTTGAATCCTTAATCGAAATAAAAGGTGTTGTTGGCCGATACATCCCACCACGGGCGAAAGTGGCATATACGTTGGTTAGATCTAGCAATCTGGTCTCTTTACCACCTAAAGTGACCGCATAACCATAAGTGTCGTTAACCTCCCAGCCGGCAAGTCCAAGCTTATTACCCAATGCAACCATGTTATCGGGGCCAAAGTCCTTCACCAGTTTTACCGCGGGGATGTTATAGGAATTTGCCAACGCAGATCGCAAGCTAACGGCGCCGTGGTATCTGCCATCGTAGTTAACAGGCGAATAGGTTTTGCCTCCGCCAAGCTGAATGGTTAACGGTCCGTCCACCACAGTGTCCGCGGCTGTCTTGCCTTTTTCAAAAGCTAGAGCATAGGTTACAACTTTAATCGTTGAGCCGGGCTGGCGTTGAGCCGTTATCACATCGTACGCTCCCCAGCCCTCTTTAAAGTAGTCAACGGACCCAACGTAAGCTAAAATCTCACCCGTTCTTGGGTCTAAAACCACAACCGCCCCGTTTGTGATATTTAGATACAGGTCTTTGGCAACTTCCGTCTTTACCACTTCCTCCAGCTTTGTTTGAAGATCAAGATCTAGACTAGTTTTAACGGTGAGACCGCCATACTCAACCATGCGATTGCCATATCTGCTTTCTAGCTCTTTCCGTACGTACGAAACAAAATGCGGCGCCTTAATGTATTCATGCTGCGGCGCAAAATTTAAGCCCTCGGCTAGCGCCTCCGCATTCTGAGCCGAGGTTATTATGCCAAGCTCTTCCATACGATTTAGGACTGCGCTCTGTCTTCTTTTGGCCGCTTCGGAATTGCTGGCATAAGAAACATACGCCGACGGTGAAGACGGCAGGCTTGCCAAAAAGGCGGATTCGCCTAAAGTTAAGTCCCAAACGTCCTTGGCAAAAAGTTTTTGGGCGGCACTCTCTATCCCCCACGCCACGCCGCCATACGGGATGTTATTTAGGTACAGCCCTAAAATCTCGTCTTTTGTATATCTCTGCTCGACAGCGTAGGCTAGAAACAACTCTTTAAGTTTTCTGGTTATCGTCCGTTCGGGCGTTAGCAAAACATTTTTAATTAATTGCTGGGTAATGGTGGAACCGCCTTGCATGTGATCGTCAATTATTGTGGCTTTAGCAGCTCTAAGAATACTTAATGGCCTAACTCCACTATGGTCAAAGAATTCATGGTCTTCAACAGCAAGTGTGGCCAAAATGGTATGCTTGGGAATTTTTTCCAGCGCTACCGGCGCATATTTTTTGTCAACATAAATCTCGTACAAGGGCTGACCATTGCGATCCAGTATTTTTGTAGGCCGGTTTGCTTGAGCGTTTTCAACTAATAAGTCCGGCTGGGGGAGGCCTCTATACCAACTATAGGCAGAAACGGGCAAAGCAATAAAGACAAGGGAGAACAAAGACCCACCGGCGAAGAGCTTTATACTGGAAAGTACGGATGCTAACTTGCTTGCTTTTACGGCTGGCGTGTGGCGATAACTCTTTCTGGTATACTTCGTTTTTGGCTCGGATTCAACGGGGCGCGCATGCTCTATACTAAATTTGGCGTAAACTTGTTTAAGTTTGAAGGCATATTTGTTTGGCATTTCAAGACATAAAACAAACACTTTCTTGAATAAACCAACTAATTTAGTTGTTAACTTGCTTACCTTTGCTAATGTAACTTGTACTAGTTTGTGGCCTCTTTTACCAGCAAAACTAATTAGTGCAAGACTAAATCGTACACACTTTGTAGCCAGTTCAAAAACCTTTATACATGAAAGGACTGCATAGCTTCCAATAAACACGGGAACATATATTAGGATATCTACGGTACCGATTTTTTTCTTTTTCCTGCTCGACATTATGTACAAGGCAGGATAAGTTGAAACTACGCGGATTGTACTAAACTTATGGTTGGATTACAAGAAGTATTATCTGGCGTGGGTACAAAATATTAAAAATGGGTGTTCTCACTCAACTAGGACTGGCCGGTTCCCTGTTGTTTCTTTCTTAGCGCCTTCTTCTCTACCTCGCTAAGGTTTCCTCTGGCAATACGCTCGCGCGTCGCTGCGCTATCCATAAGCCGATCATATTCCGCTGCTGGATAATCCCATGTCTGCTTTACTTTCTCGTTTGAACCTGTGACGTTGACTAGTTTTTGATTTATCCTTGCAAAAATTCCTCTTTCCTGAACACCTTGCATCCGCTCTCCAGCAAAAGGCTTATCACCTAAAGCCCTAGTTGGCGTGAGTGCATCCTGCTCAAACTCCTCATTAGGATCACAGCCCAATTCTGCATTATTTACCGGCATAATAGGATAATAGTACCCCTACAACCTATAGATATCAAATATGGGATACAAAGCCTAAGTATAGTTTTTGAGTGATCTGGCTAAATCCCGCAGGGCTGCAGCTTGCTCAAAGTTAAGCATTTCGGCTTGATATTTCATCTCACTCTCAATCCGCTTTATTTCCTTTTTAAGCTCATTAGGCGGTAGAGATTTGTAATCTATGTCCTTAACCGAGGCACGTTTACCTTTTGACTTCTCCAACTGTTCTTCGATCAACTCGTCAATTAACTTCTCTCGGATTGGTTTGGTAATTTGTGTTGGTACAATTCCATGTTCCGTATTGTAGACTTCCTGGGCGGCGCGCCGCCTTTGCACTTCGCCAACCGCGCGCTTCATGCTACCAGTGACATTGTCTGCATACATAACCACGGAACCATTTAGGTGGCGCGCCGCCCTACCCATTGTTTGAATAAGCGAGGTCTCACTCCGTAAGAAGCCTTCTTTGTCGGCATCTAAAATAGCTACCAGCGACACCTCCGGCAGATCCAAGCCCTCCCGAAGCAAATTAATGCCGACCAAAACGTCATACTGACCACGGCGCAAATTGTCCAAAATATCGGTTCTTTCCAAAGTGTCAATATCACT